>CAZQGT010000031.1:0-16480 GCA_964593005.1 uncultured Planctomycetales bacterium | reverse complement strand
ATCTCTTTGAGCATAAAATGCGTAAAACCCCCTTTTTGGGCCTGGTCGATATCCCAACTGATATGGGTGATCGCCTTAAAAACGGTTTTGCCGTCAAGGGTGCTGATTTTAAAATGCTCCTGGTCTAAAACTACCAATTCATTTTCATCCAAAAAAACCACTTCTTTCGTAAACCCTAAAACCGCCGGAACATCCGAGGCCAAAAAATTCTCACCCCGGCCCACACCGATAATTAAAGGACTCCCCCTGCGGGCTCCGACTAATTTATTCGGTTCAAGTACCGAAATTACTCCGATCGCGAATGAACCGACTAAAAGCTTAAGCGCCGCAGCCACTGCTTCCTCAAGCGGGACATTTTTATAAAATTTTTCAATTAAGTGCACAATTACTTCGGTATCGGTCTGGCTGCGAAAAATATGCCCTTCCTTGCTCAATTGATTTTTAAGGATTTCATAGTTTTCGATAATCCCGTTATGGACGACGGCAATTTGGCCGCGGCAATCAAGATGCGGATGGGCATTGGCCTGGTTGGGGGCACCGTGGGTTGCCCAGCGGGTGTGGGCAATACCGACGTTACCGCTTAAGGGTTTGGCTTGCACTAATTTTTCTAAAGCACTTATTTTACCGGGGATTTTTCTGACACCGATGGTTTTCTTGCGGGATAGGATTAATGCTATACCGCTTGAATCATAGCCGCGGTATTCCAAACGCTTTAAGCCGGACAAAAGTACGGATTGGCCATCTTTAGCACCAATATATCCAACTATCCCGCACATGAGCACCCTCCTGTGCTTGCCATAGGCAAGCACATTTAGCGAAATCCTGCGCAGCCGAAGCAGGACTAGAGCACCTCTAAAATTAATGACCCTGACGGGATTTGAACCCGTGTCGAGAGCTTGAAAAGCTCTTGTCCTAGACCAGGCTAGACGACAGGGTCAGAGTTTACTCTTCTTCTTCGGCAATTACCGGGGCAACACAAGAAACCCGGTCCTTGTCTTGTAACTTAATTAAACGCACCCCTTGGGATGAACGTCCGGTCTCGCGTATATCTTTTATCGCACAGCGTAAAAATATCCCGTTTTGGGTAATAACCATAAGTTCGTCTTTATCATTTACTGATTTTAAATTTACCGCCTCTCCATTTTTATCAGTAACCCTGATATTAATTACGCCTTTGCCGCCGCGGCTGGTTAAGCGGTATTCATCTACAGTAGTTCGTTTGGCAAAACCTAAAGACGTAACTGTAAGTATGGTGGAGGATTTTTGCGGGACCACCATATCAATAACTTCATCTTTCTTTGCCAGAGATATCGCGCGCACCCCCTGGGCTGCCCTGCCCATATCGCGCACTTTTTCCTCGGAAAATCTTATCGCCTTGCCCTGCTTAGTTCCAATGAGCAGCTCCTGTTTGCCATCGGTCATCTCTACCCCGATCAAAGCATCATCTTTGTCCAAGGTAATGCCGATAATCCCGCCTTTGCGCGGGTTACCGTATGCCTCAAGCTTAGTCTTCTTAACCTGTCCTAATTTAGTCACCATTACTAAATATTTGTCCGGGGAAAACTCTTTTACCGGGATGGTCGAGCTGACTTTATCGCCCTGACCCATCTGCACAAGATTAATAATCGCTTTTCCTTTAGATATCCGGCTGGCCTGAGGTATTTCATAAACCTTTAGCCAGTACACCTGTCCCTTGTCGGTAAAAATAAGCAGATAATCTTTGGTTGAGGCGACAAAAAGATGCTCGCTAAAATCTTCTTCCTTTAACTCCGCCCCCGTAGCGCCCACCCCTCCGCGTTTTTGCTTACGGTAGGAACTTACCGGCAGGCGCTTGATATAGCCGCCGTGGCTGATTGTCACAACCACATCTTCTTCGGCAATTAAATCTTCAACCTCGAGCTCCTCTGCCTCCCCTACAATATCCGTTCGCCGCTCGTCACCATATTTCTTCTTCAGTTCTTCAAGTTCTTCTTTAATGATTGCCTCTATTTTTTTCTGGGAAGCTAAAATAGCCCTGCATAATTCAATTTTCTTTAAAAGCTCCTCATATTCAGCGTCAATTTTATCGCGCTCAAGCGCAGTCAGGCGCTGCAATTGCATTTCAAGAATTGCCTGAGACTGAATCTCGGAAAGCCCAAACTCCTTCATCAGGTTTAACTTAGCATTTTCTGCACTCTTGGAAGTTTTGATAACCTTAATGATCCGGTCTATAAATTTAAGCGCGATTTTTAAGCCCTCTAAAATATGCGCACGCTTTAAAGCTTTGTCTAATTCAAACTGGGTTCGCCTGCGAATAACCACCCTGCGGTGTTCAATGTAACAATCCAATACCTGGCGTAAATTTAAGACCTTTGGCCGGTTATCCACCAAGGCTAACATAATAATGCCAAATGTGTTTTCTAACTGAGTATGCTTAAAAAGCTGGTTTAAAACAATCTGTGATTCAACATCGCGCTTAAGCTCTATCACAATACGCATACCTTCTTTATCTGACTCATCGCGTATATCGGATATGCCTTCTATCTTCTTGTCATCAACTAAAGCGGCAATGGATTCAATAACCCCCGACTTCTGCACCTGATAGGGGATCTCGGTAAAAATAATAAGGTCTTTACCGTTTTTCTGATGTTCAACCGTAGCCTTGGCCCGCACTAAAAGCTTACCCCTGCCGGTCATATAGGCGTCTTTAATCCCGCCTTTGCCGCAAATTAATCCTCCGGTTGGAAAATCCGGCCCCTTAATATACCGCATGAGGTCTTTAATTTCAGCGTCGGGGTGGTCAAAAAGGTAAATAATCGCGTCGCAGACTTCATTTAAATTATGCGGTGGTATATTTGTAGCCATACCCACGGCAATCCCGCTTGAACCATTAACTAAGAGGTTGGGAAGACTGGCGGGTAAAAGCAGAGGCTCTTTTAAGGAAGAGTCAAAGTTAGGCCCAAAAACAACAGTATCTTTTTCTATATCTCCAAGCAGCTCTTCTGAAACCGCGGCAAGGCGAGCCTCAGTATAACGCATAGCTGCGGCAGCATCTCCGTCAACCGAGCCAAAGTTTCCCTGCCCATCAACCAAAGGATAGCGCAAAGTAAAATCTTGAGCCATCCTCACCAGGGTATCATAAATAGCCATATCCCCATGAGGATGATACTTACCCATAGTTTCACCGACTATACGGGCACATTTCTTATAAGGCTTGGAGTGCTCAAGGTTAAGCTCCTGCATCGCGTAAAGAATCCTGCGATGTACCGGCTTTAAACCATCGCGTACATCAGGAAGGGCGCGGCCTACAATTACGCTCATTGCGTAATTCAGGTAAGAATCCTTAACCTCGTCTTCAATATAAACCGGGACTACTTTATCGTTACGCGTATACATGAGTTTCTAAGGCCTCTTTCAAATTTTTATATAATATCACTGTGGCTGTGGTCCAAAAGGGTACCAATACAATATTTATTAGCATGCTAAATATCATACCTGCCCAGTTAGACTGGTTCTGATTATTGTCTAATCCAAGAAGTGCCCCGATTATAACAAAAACGAACATACAGGCAATGTACATAAGCGTGAACAAGCAATAAGTTCCCACGACCGGATGCACGTATTCCGTAACTAAAGAAAAACTCCGCTTTAAGGCGGCAAACGGCCGGGAATTTTCAAACACGCAAACTGCCGTAGCAAGAGACCAGCGTAGCATAAAATAAATAAAAACCCCGATAACCGCTATTGCCGCAGCAAGGCAAATTGAAATTGCCAGAATCTTATTGATCTTAAGCAACAAGGGAAACGCCACCGCGACAAATATAAATCCGAATATAATTAAACAGGCCAAAAACAAAGTGGCGGACAAGCCCGTGCCCAGATATTTAAAAAATAGCGGCCTTGCTTGTTTTATGCTTTTTCTAACAGTATATTCCTCAAGGCCTACCGCTTTTTTCGCCCCAATCAGTAAAGCAATATTGCCCCAAACGCTTAACACCAACAAGGGGAGAACAATAAAAATAAATGTCGAGAAGCTTAATTTTTGATGCTGGAGCTTATCACCCAGAGGGGTTAAACAAATAACCAGTACCGGCAAATTAAAAATTAAGAAAATGGCACTCAGCTTTTTCAGGTTTTTCAGGCAGATAGCCCAAGCCTCCCTGGCAATAAGCAAGGGGTGGATGGCTTTTTTATTTTTTCCCGGTATAATTATTTCCATATTAAATGTCCAGATTCTTTACCTGGTGAGCATAATCTTCTATAAACTGGCGGCGAGGCTCAACCTGGTCACCCATTAAAACAGTAAACATCTTATCTGCCTCAACCGCATCTTCCAGAACTACCTGCAGGATTGTCCTTTTTTCCGGATCCATAGTAGTATCCCATAGCTGCTGTGGATTCATCTCACCCAAGCCCTTGTACCTTTGGATATGCATCCCTTTGGTAGCGACTTCTTTAATATATGCGAGCACCTCTTTTAAACTAAAAACTTCCTTTGAATCCCCATCATTAGTAATGCGGTAAACCGCTTTCAGTTTCTTATCCGCCTCTTTCCCCGGATCCTGTTTAGAAACAACAGTGCTGCTAAAATAACTATCAATATCAAAACCCAGCTTCTCAATTTTAACAATTACCTGTTCAATTTCCTGGGACTCAAAAAGCTCCAAAACATCCCGCTCTGCCTCTTTACCCTCTTTTTCTGTAACAATGGCTAGCTCTTTGTCGGAAAAGACAAAAAGGACATTTCCATCCACTTTTACCCTATAAATAGGCATTTTTTTGGTCTTTGGATGTCTAGAATGAAGATAATCTGCAAAACTTACTCCCTTTTTATCTAAATATCTTCCAAGCTTGTCCAGCTCAACTAAATATTTTAGAAGTTCCTTAAATTGGTTGTCTGTAAAACTTTGTTTATCTTTCACGCGTAACAACTTGTGTCCCTCGCGGCCTAAGTCCAGCAACAAATCATCCATTTGCTGTTCGGTTTGGATATACTCTTCTCGTTGCCCTCTTTTAATCTTATAAAGAGGGGGCTGGGTAATATATACATGCCCTTCTTCAATTAGCTTGGGCATTTGCCTATACAACAACGTTAAAAGCAAAGTACGGATATGCGAACCGTCAATATCCGCATCAGCCATAAGCATAAGTTTATTATATCTTAGTTTAGAAAGATCAAATTCTTCGCCGATACCTGTACCTAAAGCAGTTATGATGGTGCGTATTTCCTCATTAGACAAAATCTTATCCAGCCTGGATTTTTCTACGTTTAAAATTTTTCCTTTAATTGGCAGGATGGCCTGGAATCTTCTATCGCGCCCTTGTTTTGCTGAACCCCCCGCGGAGTCACCCTCAACAATGTAGAGCTCACATAAAGCCGCATCCCTCTCTGAACAGTCGGCCAACTTGCCAGGCAAACCCGCTCCTTCTAATGCCCCTTTTCTACGGGTTAATTCCCTGGCCTTACGGGCAGCCTCCCTGGCACGTGAAGCTACAATTACTTTTTCTATAATCTTATTGGCAACTGACGGGTTTTCCTCAAAATAACTTGAAAGCGCTTCAAGGCTGGCTGAAGCAACCAGGCCTTCTACCTCGGAATTTCCAAGCTTGGTTTTAGTCTGGCCTTCAAATTGGGGATTAGGCACCTTTACGCTAATCACCGCAGTTAAACCTTCGCGAACATCATCCCCGCTAATAGCAATATTATCTTTTAGTAAATTTTTAGATTTAGCGTATTGGTTAATGCCGCGGGTAAGCGCGGATTTAAACCCTGAAAGATGAGTCCCCCCTTCGATAGTATTTATATTGTTAGCAAAGGAAAAAAGGGTTTCGGCATAACCGTCATTATACTGCAGGGCTACCTCAACATTAATATTATCCTGGAGTTTCTCAAAATAAACCACCTTATTATGCAGGGGATTTTTATTTTTATTCAGATATTCAACAAACGAGACAACCCCGCCGGAAAACTCAAAAACAGCTTCTTTATCCGAGCGCTCGTCTGTCAATTTTATTTTTAACCCTTTGTTTAAAAAGGCCAATTCCCTCAAGCGCTGCGAAAGTATATCGTAGGAATATTCTGTTTTAGTAAAGATTGTTTTATCGGGCTTAAAAGTAATTTTGGTGCCCGTGGAATTACTTTTACCGATTACCGTAAGCTTGGACGCGGTTTTCCCCCGTTCATAACGCTGGTGATAAATTTTACCGTCCCTTTTTACTTCTACCTCCAGCCAATCTGAAAGGGCATTCACGCAACTTACCCCTACGCCATGCAAACCGCCAGAGACTTTATAAGAACGGTGGTCAAATTTCCCTCCGGCATGCAAAGTAGTTAATGCAACTTCAACCGCAGGCTTCTTCTCGGTTTTATGCATATCTACCGGGATGCCACGGCCATTATCAATTACTGTTACACTGTTATCTGAATGTATGCAAACAGAAATGGAGTCGCAGAAGCCGCCCAGGCTTTCATCAACGCTATTATCAACCACCTCGTAAACCAAATGATGCAACCCGCGCACCGAAGTATCACCTATATACATTGCGGGCCTGCGCCTGACTGCTTCAATCCCTTCTAAAACCTGTATACTGGTGGCATCGTAAGCCTTGGCCTTTTCTGCCGGCTTGGAATTATTTTTTATTTCTTCTTTTGCTTTCTTCACGAAATTTCCCCGATACGTAAGATTATATTTTTTAACTTTGGGTTTTCTTTTTTTAGACTATTCAGCAGCTCTTCCTTCTTCAGACTTAAGATATACAGCCAAGCGGAAGAGTCCACACTTAAACCAAGCACTCCCTTAATAAAATATTTAACTTTTATATGCCCCAACTCCTTCTTTGTCAAGGCTTTTTTTAACCATTCCTCCGGGCCTCCGTCGAGTGAAGCTGTTTTTTTAGAAGTCAGGCCCCGCATAACCTCGTCTACCGTATTTTTCAAAAGCTCCATTCTTTTTAATTAATACGCATAGGTAATACTATATAAATATAGCCGCTAATGCGGATAACCCCGGGTTTCTCCCCATCGGTTAACTCTAAATTAATTATTTCATCGCTGAGGTTTTTTAAAATATCTATTAAATAGGCAGGGTTAAAGCCGATTACCAACTCCCTTCCTTGATATTCCGCTGCCAGTTCTTCATGAAATTCTCCCACATCAGGCGTAGATTTAGAGATTACAAGCTTGTTTTTAAATACCTCTAATTTTACCGCCTGATAATCCTGGGTTGCCAAAAGCGCCGCTCTTTTTACCGCTAACAAAAACTGGTTGCGTCCGATTTTCATTTTATTCTCAGACACTGCGGGGACCACCTGTTTATAATCCGGGAATTCCCCCTCGATCAGACGGGAAATTATTGCAACTTTACCTAAATCAAAAAGCGCCTGGTTACTGCCAACCACTAAAGATAATTCCCCCTCTTCCTTTAAGTTACGGGTTAATTCATGTATCGTTTTAATTGGGACAATTATACTTAAATCAATGTCTGCATCAACACTTAGCTTTCTTTCCGCGATCGCCAACCTTTTACCATCTGTAGAAACAAGGGTTAAAATACCCTTATTGATTTTAAAAAGTATCCCGTTTAAAATATACCTGGTTTCATCAAAAGATACCGCAAAAGATGTGAGAGCTAGTATTGCTTTTAAGGCCGCCTGTTCAATTTTAACTACTTTTTTATCTTTAAACTCTGGTAGTTTTGGAAACTCCTCTTTAGCTAACCCCATAATCTTAAACTGGCATAACTCAGAATCAATCACCACAAGATTGTTCTTTTTTGTGGTAACATTAACAATATCAACCGGAAACTCTTTAATTATATCACTAAACCTTTTGGCGGGTATTGTAATCGCCCCCTGCTCCTGGACATCCACAGGAATTACACAGGTTATCCCAATATCCAAATCTGTCGCGGTAAGCCTTATTGCCTCTTGCTGGGTCTCAATTAATATATTAGAGAGGATCGGCAAGGCGGATTTTGTTGTAATTACGTTTTGTACGGTTTGGATTGCGGCAACCAGGTTATTTTTATCCACTTTAAATTTCATTATCTAATCTCCTTCTATTTATATATATTTAAAATCTTAATATCGTTGTAGTATTAAAGGGGTTATGTTTCTGTTGAAAAACCCGCAACCTGTTAAGTTAATAGTTAGTTATAGTAATATATCGCGTCTAATAACCATTGAACTACTGTTTAATAACTTGAATAACTTTTTCCACCCGCTCTTTTAATTCAGGATTCTTATAAATATCTTCTTTAATTTTCTTATAAGAGTGCAAAACCGTGGTATGGTCTTTACCTCCAAAAAGCTCTCCTACTTCAGGAAGCGATAGATCGGTTAACTCCCTGCTTAAATACATAGCAATTTGGCGGGGAAAAACAACTTGCTTGTTCCGCCTTTTGGTTTTTAATTCCTGTAAAGATACTCCAAACTCTTCAGCCACACAGCGCTGAATAAAATCTACTGTAATTAACTTTTTGGGTTCTTTTAAAAGATCTTTAAGCACTTCTTTAGCAAGCTGTAAGGTTACCGGCTCCTCTTCTAATAAAGAATAGGCGATAGTTCTAATCAAGGCACCTTCAAGCTCGCGGATGTTTGTCTTGATTAACTGGGCAATAAAAAATATCACATCATCGGGTACGCTGACAGGTTCACGCTCAATTTTTTTCTTTAGAATTGCAACCCGGGTTTCCAGATCCGGGGGTTGCATATCTGTAGCCAGGCCCCAGCCAAACCGTGAAACCAGGCGGTCCTGTAAATTTGTAATTTCTTTAGGCGGCCGGTCAGAAGAAAACACGATTTGTTTATGGGCATCATATAGTGCGTTAAATGTGTGGAAGAATTCTTCCTGAGTAGATTCCTTGCCGGCGATAAAGTGTATATCATCAATAACCAGGACATCAAGGCTGCGGTATTTTTGCCTGAAGGATGCAGTGGTGCGATGGAGGATGGCGTCGATTAATTCGTTAGTAAATTTCTCGCTTGAGACATAGCATATCTTTGTTCCGGAGGGGCCGTTGTTTTTTATTTGATGGCAAATTGCCTGGATAAGGTGTGTTTTGCCCAGCCCCACGCCTCCATAAATAAACAAAGGGTTATATGTTTTAGCGGGAGAATTTGCGACAGCTAGTGAATATGCGTGGGCATGGCGGTTTGCCGGACCAACAACAAAATTTTCAAATGTATACCGCAAGTTAAGGTTAAGGCAGGTTATTGGAGGAGAGCTTTTAGTGTTTGGTTCGCTTCCGGGTTTAGCCGGGACGGCCGAGGCATCTTTAATATCAGCCACGCTCAACTTTACTGACAGGTTATTCAACTCTTTATTTTTTAGGGCCTCATGGATAATCCCGAGGTAGTGCTTTTCAACCCAATCTTTGAAAAATTGATCTGGCGCTTCAAGGGTGATATTTTTACTGTCGGTAGCAGAAAATTTTAACGGGGCAAGCCAGGTGGAGAATATAGTCTCACCGAGCTTGGATTTTAGATCTTCCAACACCTCTTCCCAATTTTTACTAAGTTCAAGCATATTTAACCCGTTGATAAAGCTAAATCAAATAGAAATCCGGTTAAATCCCAGGGCGATGAAATCCACAGATTATACACAGCTTGCATAAATCTGTGGATAAAATTTAGCTCACCGGATAGACTAAACACAACCATTATAACAAAGACAAAAAACCTTGCAAGCAGAAAAGATAAACGTCAGTTATTATACAATAATATGTTGTAACGTCAATAAAAAACTTGACCGCCTGACGAATGTGTGTTACAATTCACAAAATCAAGAAACCATTGTGATAAATTTGCTTTCCCCCAAAACCATTTTTGGTAAACAGGGGCCGACGAACAAAACGAGGAGAGCTTAAAATGAAAAAGAACCTAACCACGCCATCAAACATCGTTGGCAAGAGAAGCCAGGGTTTCCGCAAGAAAATGTCTACTAAATCCGGGCGTAAAACTTTAGCCCGCCGACGGAACAAGGGTAGAAGAAAGCTTTGTATTTAATGCCGGTCGAAATAGCGCTAAAGTTAATAGCCGTATACCAGAAATATATAAGGCCGGTTATCCCGGCAAGTTGCCGCTTTGAACCAAACTGCTCTGAATATACAAAACAGGCAATTCTAAAATATGGGTTAATTAAAGGAGTGTTTAAGGGGTTAATCAGAATTCTGCGTTGCCATCCTTTTTCTGGCCAGTCAGGTTATGACCCCCTAACATAAAATTTATGGAAAAACGTTTAGTATTAGCTATCGCACTTTCTTTATTGGTTCTTTTAAGCTGGTCAGCTATAATGCCTAAGCCACAACTGGTTGATAATAAAGGAGTTACAGATGAAGCAGGCTATTTAAAATCATCCGGGCAAAAATTAATTTCTAATACAACCGCAGCATCAGGTTTGCTTCAACCTGTTTTAGATACCCCAAAAGAAGTTGTTAAGTTTAGCCAGGATAATCGTGATGTAATCTTTGATTCATCCCGGGCTTCTATTGTAGAAGTTGTTTTTAAGCATAAGCTTGAACATCGTCTGCCTCTTAAAATTGGCTTGTTCAGTGAAAATAATAATCTATTTAAGCAAGCGAGTATAGACAAAGGCCAGATTTCATTTGTTTATCAAGATCAAAACAAGCGTATTACTAAGAAGTTTATTTTTCATAAAGATAGCTATGCCATAGACTTAGATATCCAGATTCAAAATTTATCATCCTCTCCTCTCATTCTTCCCCAGCAGTTGGTTTTGGGGCGGCTGGATTTATCGGCCAAAAATATTCAATCCCGATACCAGGATATTCTTATAAGCAGCAAAGAAAAAACATTTCATATCCCGGCAGGAAAAGAATATTCCATTGATTATATAAAATTTATTGGATTACGTGATCAATACTTTTGTGCCATTCTTGAGCCAGTTGGTTTAACTACTGGTGCATATGTTAAGAAAATAAATAGCCAGGAATCTGAGATTGGAATATCAGGTAAAGAATTAACTTTAAATCCTGGCGAACAGATTGGACATTTGTATCATATTTATTTGGGGCCTCAGGATTTAAAGACAATAAATAATATTAAACCAGAATGGTCATCAATTATATATTTCGGCACCTTTGATTTTATTGCGCAATTGCTTTTACAATTACTAGAATTCTTTTATGGCTTAGTACATAACTGGGGCTGGGCAATAATTATCCTAAGTTTGGCGGTTTATTTCCTGCTTTTCCCGCTTTCCTTAAAACAAATGCGCTCTATGAAAGAAATGCAGCTTCTCCAGCCTAAGATTGAAGCTCTACGCAAGGAGCTCAAAGATAACCCGCAGAGACTAAATAAAGAGATAATGGAACTCTATAAAGAACATAAGGTTAACCCATTAGGTGGTTGTTTGCCATTATTGCTGCAAATGCCGATTTTTTTCGCTCTTTATCAAGCATTAATTCGTTCTGTAGCCTTACGAGGAGCTCATTTTCTTTGGATAAAAGATTTATCTTCACCGGATCAACTTTTTACCCTTAAGAATTCAATTCCGCTTTTGGGTAACCAGGTAAATATCTTACCGATTTTAATGGCCATTGGCATGTTTGTACAGCAGAAGATTTCTACAGTTAAAGCAACTGGAGAAGCAGCTCAGCAACAGAAAATTATGTCAGTGATTATGCCGGTTATGTTTGGGGTAATTTTTTATCAGATGCCGTCTGGACTGGTGCTCTATTGGTTCGTGAATAGCGGATTGATGCTGCTTTATCAGCTGCGCCTGAATAAACAAAAATGAAAAGATCCCAATATCTAGATATTGAAGGGAATACTGTTGAAGAAGCTATTGAAAAGGCTTTACGGGAATTAAAGCTTTCTCGTAAAAATGCGAAAATACAGGTCTTATCCGAAGAAAAAAAGGGACTTTTTGGTATGCCTGGAGCTAAGCCTGCTAAAGTCCGCGTAAGCCCAATTTCAACTAAAGAAAACACTTGACATTTATCTTAGTTTTGGGATAATTAATCTAGTTAAATAGGGACGTTTCTCGGGGAACAATTCGTAACATTAATAATATCAATGGGTAAAATAATCGCAATTTGTAATCAAAAAGGTGGAGTTGGAAAAACAACTACATCTATTAATCTTGCGGCATATCTGGCTATGGCTGGTAAGAGAGTTATGCTGATTGACTTAGATCCCCAAGCCAATGCTACTAGCGGAATCGGGATAAATAAGCATGATATTAAAAAGAGTACCTATCACATTCTTCTGGAAGAATCCGAACTTACTGAGATTTTACAAAAAACAAATATTGATAACCTGGTTCTCGCGCCATCCAATTTGGATTTAACTGGAGCTGAGGTAGAATTAGTAGGGGCCTTGGGTAGAGAGTATAGGTTAAAGCGAGCGCTGCAAAAAGAAAAAGAGAGATTTGATTTTTTAATTATTGATTCACCGCCCTCCTTGGGATTGCTTACAATAAACGGGCTTTGTGCAGCTGATTCAGTAATAGTCCCTGTGCAATGTGAATATTATGCACTGGAAGGTTTAACGCAACTACATAATACAATTAGACTTGTGAAAGAAAACCTCAATCCTTCCCTGGAAATTGAAGGAGTGCTTTTGACAATGGCGGATTTTCGCACCAACTTAACCAAAGAAGTTATTCAGGAAGCGCGCAATCACTTCAAGGAAAAAGTTTATAATACGGTAATTCCCAGGAACATTCGTTTAACTGAGGCGCCAAGCTTTGGCAAGCCGATTGCATTATACGATAAAGATTCGCTTGGTGCTCAGAAATATGAGGAACTTAGTAAGGAGATATTAGGTTTATCATTGAATTCAAATATTGTACAGGGGGAGGCTTAATGGAAAGAAGAGCTTTAGGAAAAGGCTTAAGCGCGTTGATCCCAGAGCAGGCTATTGAAACCGGAGCTCATAAGGAGGAGATTGTATATGTCCAGTCTGGACAAATAAAACCGAATCCATTCCAACCCCGGGAAGATTTTGATCAAATAAGCATAGAAGAATTAGCCCAATCTATAAAAGAAAAAGGGGTTATTCAACCACTTTTAGTCAGGCGCAGAGGGGATAATTATGAACTCATCGCCGGAGAGAGAAGGTTTCGCGCTACTAACTTATTGGGACTCAAGGAGATACCAGTTATTGTTCGCGATGTAAGCGACCAGGATTCTCTGGAACTGGCCTTGATTGAAAATATCCAAAGAGAAGGTCTGAACCCAATTGAAGAAGCTCATGCTTATCAGCACTTAATAGAAAAGTTCAAAGTTACCCAGGAAAAAATAAGCGAAGTTTTAGGTAAGGCCAGAGTTACTATTACTAATACGCTCCGTCTGCTTAAGCTTCCTCATGAAATTCAAGTTGAAATGAAGAAAGGCAGGATCAGCTTTGCACATGGCCGGGCTCTTTTGGAAATTGAAGATACTAACCATCAACGCAAGCTTGTCCAGGATATTATTTCAAAAGGGCTTTCAGTCCGCGAGTTGGAAAGTTTAATCAAAAGTAGCAGGCCTAAATCTATAAAACGAAATATCGGCCAGGGCCAGCGCGAACCTCTGGTTGCTATTTTGGAAGAGCAGCTCCAGCATGCTTTAGCCACCAAGGTAAGAATCAGCAAAAGAAAAAAACGCGGGCATATTAATATTGAATTTTATTCTCAAGAGGACCTTGAGCGCATAGTCAATGTAATCAAAGGCACCCCGCGCTGATTGGAATTGCGCGGGTGTTGTCTACGTAGACAAGGAGGAAATATATAATGGACCAGGCTGTTTTAATTCTTATTAAGCCCGACGGGTTAAAGAAATCGCTGACCGGCAACATCCTTACTCGTTTATCCGAGACTAAATTGGAAATCGTCGCCGCAAAAATGGTGCGTGTATCAAAGGAGCTAGCCGAAGAGCATTATAAACACTTGAAAGATAAACCATTCTTTGGGGAGATTATTAAGTATCTCCAGGGCGAACTGCATGATCGGAAAAAAGTTATGGCTTTGGTTTATTGGGGGGAAGACGCGATTAAGAAATGCCGCGAATTAGCCGGGGCCACCAACCCTGAGGAGGCGGAATCCACTTCCATCCGCGGTTCTTACGGCAGAATAACTACATCTGGAGTTTATGAAAATGTAATTCATGTTTCTTCCAATGAATCCGAGGCAGAAAGAGAAATAAAGCTTTGGTTTATCCCCGGTGAAATTATCGTAGATCTTTATCCGACAAAAGATTTAGCGCAAAAAGAAATAGTAAGCAAGACTTGGAGATAGAAAATGATTAGCAGTATGACCGGTTTTGGAAGCCAGGAAGCAGAGATATCGTCTATCGGACGCATCTGTGTAGAATTAAGATGTACCAACCATAAGTTTATGGAGACTGTTTTTCATTTGCCTGAGGGGATGCTTTCTCTGGAAGACAAGCTAAAGAAAGAGATTGAGGGCAGGATTAACCGAGGCAGGGTTTTCTGCGCTATCAACATAAGAGGTAGGGAAGCGCAAGGGATATTTGTAAACCGCAGGCTTTTAAAGAATTATTTACAAGAATTAAATAGCCTGAAAAAAGAATTTAAAATCAAAGATGGGCTGGGCCTGGATTCTTTAATCAGATTGCCCGGAATTTTATCGCTTAAAGAAAATAAGCCGGCAGGGATACATATTTGGGAACATCTTAAACCCCTGCTTATTCAGGCGCTTGGGGAGTTGCTAAAGACCAGGAAAAAAGAAGGAAGGGCTTTAGCAGGCTTGTTAAAAAGAAGGAGCGAATTACTCAAGAAAGACCTGATTTTAATTAAGCATAGGTTCTCTGCGGCAGTAAAATATAGGCTGAATAAGATCAAGTCGGAAGAGGAGCGTTCAGCTTTTTTAAAAGGGGCGGATATTGCTGAAGAGATGGACCGGTTGAGTTTTCATATAAAGAATTTTCAACAGAAGATTGCTAAGGGCGGTCCTGTTGGCAAGGAGCTGGATTTTATTACTCAGGAAATGCAGCGGGAGGCCAATACCTTGGCGGCAAAGTCATTTGATTTGGTTATTTCCGGCAGAGCCGTGCAGATGAAAAGCCAGATTGAAAAGATCCGCGAACAGGTGCAGAATATCGAGTAGTGAAAGCCAAAAAAAGAAAAAATAAACCAGGAAAAATATTTATAATCTCCGGGCCTTCGGGCTCAGGTAAAACTACCCTTCTGACCAGGCTAATCCAAGATAAGAAAATAGCTAAATTACTGGTAAAATCGCGTTCTCTTACTACCCGGCCAAAACGCTTTGGGGAAAGACAGGGGAAGGATTATTTTTTTGTTTCCAGGGATGATTTCAAGCGCCTGCTAAAAGCAAAGAAAATTCTTGAATGGACAAGGTATTTGGGCTATTATTACGGAACGCCTAAGGAGCCGGTAGAAAAGCTGCTCAAACAAGGCAGGAATCTTGGGTTATGCTTGGATCTTAAGGGCGCAAGGATCCTTAAGAAAATATATCCCCATAATACAGTAACAATCTTTGTAATGCCTCCATCACTAGCTTCGCTTAAGGCAAGGATTGAGGGCCGCTGCAGGGAGACTAATAAGCAAGAAATAGCGCAGCGTTTGCGCCTGGCAAAGAGGGAGATGCTTGCAGCTTCGCGATTTGATTATGGGATTTTAAATCAAAACCTTAAAATCGCGCTTAAAGAATTAAGAAAGATATTTTTAAAAGAAAATAGCGCTTAACATATTAATCGGGGGTAAAAGATGGGATATCGGGGCAGGGAGAAGCTTTTAGATAAAAGTATGGGGTCTATTTATAAGCTGGTAATTTTAGCTTCTAAAAGGGCGCTAGAGATTGCCGAGGGCCAGCCAAGGTTAGTTTCGGATGAGCTTTCCGCGAAACCTTCCACAGTGGCGCTGCATGAGATTGAACAGGGTAAAATAGAAGCCCGGGAGATAAAAGCAAAAGAATGATGGCAAAAAAAGGGAAGAATATTATTTTAGGGGTAACTGCCAGTATCGCAATTTATAAAGCGTGCGAGCTTATCCGCAGGCTTAGAGAATGCGGTTTTGCGGTTAAGGTGGTTATGACTAAAGAGGCAGAGGAGCTGGTCAGGCCGATTGTTTTCTCTAGTTTAAGCGGCAACCAGGTTTATCAGTCGGGTATTTTTGATCAGCCGGATACCTGGGAGATAGAGCATATTTCTTTGGCGCAAGATGCGGACTTAATTTTAATCGCCCCGGCAACAGCCAATATAATTGCCAGAATTAGCGCCGGTATTTGCGATGACCTCTTGACTTGTACAGTTTGCGCAAGCAAGGCGCCTGTTTTGATCGCTCCCGCAATGAATGAAATTATGTATAATAATAAAATTACCCAGGCTAATATTGGGAAATTAAAATCCTGTGGATATAAATTTATCTCTCCGCGCAAAGGGGTCTTGGCATGCGGAAAGAGCGGGGTGGGTTGTTTAGCGGCGACAGAAGATATTGTAAAAGAAGTAAATAAATATTTATAGCTTTTGGCGACGTAGCCAAGTGGTAAGGCAGTTGTCTGCAAAACAACTATTCAGCG
>CAZQGT010000030.1:0-16724 GCA_964593005.1 uncultured Planctomycetales bacterium | reverse complement strand
TTCTCTTAACTTATCTTCCCCTGGATTTTAGTTTTATTATTAAGAAGGTAATAAAGAAGATTAATCCCTGCCTGTTTATTATCGCCGAAACAGAAATCTGGCCGAACTTGATCAGCTGTTTGCATAAACAGGGAATACCTGTAGTTACGGTTAACGGAAGGATATCCGATAGTTCTTATTCCGGATACCGCGCGATAAAATTCCTCATCCGGCCGATTTTAAGAAAAGTGAATAAATTCTGCGTTCAGTCAGATACTGATGCCTCGCGCCTGAACAGCCTGGGCGTGGCTAAGGAAAATATCCAGCTCAGCGGCAATGTTAAGTTTGATATTGATTTAAATTTAGATGAGCGGATGGGAGAAAGGGCTTTAGCCTGCCGCAAGGATCTTTGGCTGGGCTTAGATGATAAATTGTGGGTTTGCGGAAGCACGCACCCCGGCGAGGAAGAAATAATTATAAAGGCATATAAAGAGCTTTTGTTTAGTTTTCCGGATTTAAAGCTGCTTATTGCCCCGCGGCATCCGGAGCGGAGCAAGGATATCGCCAGGCTGCTTTCAGAAAATTCTTTTATGCCGATTTTTATTTCCGGAATATCAGGGGCTTGTCCTACCTGTATTAATAACCCGGTGTTTATCCTTGACCTTATGGGGGAGTTGTTGAATTATTATTCCGTCGCTGATATTGTTTTTGTTGGCGGCAGCCTGGTTAAGACCGGAGGGCACAATATACTTGAACCGGCAAGCCTGAAAAAGCCGGTAATCTTCGGGCCGTATATGTTTAACTTCCGGGACATTGCAAGATTGTTCCTTAAGAACAAGGCGGGTATTATGGCGGCTGATTCCCGGGAGTTGGTTATTAAAACAAAAGAAATATTATCCGGTAATCTGCTGGCCAAACAAATGGCTGAACGGGCTTATGAATTGATTATTAATAATAAGGGGGCAACCAAAAAGAATATAGAGGTTATTAAACAGTTAATATCAGTTTAAGGGAGTTTAATATGAGCGGAGATATTTATTTAACTCAAGAAGGTTATGAGAAGTTAGTAGGCGAGCTGGAGTATTTGAAAACGGTCAAGCGCCGGCAGCTTTCCAAGGCGGTAGGCGAAGCCCGTTCGCACGGCGATATCAGCGAGAATGCCGAGTATGACGCGGCCAAGGATGCCCAGGGGCATAATGAAAAATATATCTCGGAGCTTGAAGAAAAACTTTCGCGGGTGCGCATACTGGATAAGGATATGCCCCAGGACCAGGTTTTAATCGGGGCGAAAGTAAAATTAATGGATATGGATACTGGGGAAGAGATGGAGTATACATTGGTTTCGGAGCTTGAAGCGGATTATAACCAGAACAAAATTTCAGTAACTTCTCCTGTGGGCGAGGGTTTATTGGGCCGTAAAGAGGGGGAGGTCGCCGAGATCAAAGTGCCGGCGGGCTTGTTGAAATATAAAATAATCAAGATATCCCGATAGGTGTTGATGATGGATAAGTTTATGCAGGAGGCAATCAGGGAGGCAAAGAAGGGTTTGGCTGAGGGAGGAATCCCGATCGGCGCGGTATTGGTTAAAGGCGGATCAATAATTGCCAAAGGGCATAACCGGCGTATACAAAAAGGTTCGGCTGTTTTGCACGCGGAGATGGATTGCCTGGAGAATGCCGGAAGGTTAAAAAATGCGGATTATAAAAAGTGCGTTATTTATTCCACGCTTTCTCCCTGCGATATGTGCATGGGCTCAATCTTGCTTTACAAAATACCGAAGGTGGTAATTGGAGAGAATAAAACTTTTAAAGGCCCTGAGAATTATGCCAGGAGAAGAGGGGTAAAAATAGTAAACCTGGATTTGGAAGATTGCAAACAGTTGATGCGGGAGTTTATTAAAAATAAGCCGAAATTATGGAATGAGGATATAGGAGAATAATTATGGATTTTAGAAAAGTATTTAACTGGCAGTTTGTCCTGGGGGTTGTTTTGATTGTTCTCTCAGCGTTGGTTTATTACGCCCACTTTCTGATTTTCCGGGATAGCCACCATATATTTATTTATCTTATCGGGGATATTGCCTTTGTTTTTCTGGAGGTTTTTCTGGTTACCCTGGTGATGCATAACCTTTTAGTCTACCGCGAGAAGCAGGCCTTGTTTAAGAAAATGAATATGGTTATCGGCGCCTTCTTCAGCGAGGTGGGCAGGGGGCTGCTTAAATCCTGCATTACTTTTGATATGAAGGGTTGTTCAATATCCGATAAATTAATTATACATTCAGAGTGGTCAACGCCTGAATTCCGCCGCCTGCAAAAAGAGGCAAGAGGTTTTGATTGTCAGATTGATTATAAAAAAGGTGATTTGGCGGGTTTAAAAGATTTTCTGGTAAAAAAACGTAATTTTCTGCTTGGCCTGCTTGAAAACCAGAATCTTCTGGAACATGAATCTTTTACTGATTTGCTCTGGGCAGTTTTTCACCTGACCGAAGAGTTAGAGGGGCGCGCAGACTTAAATAAACTCACTCAGAAAGATTACGAGCACATTTCCATAGACATGAAAAGAGTGTACCGCCTGCTTATTATTCAATGGGGGCTTTATATGGATCACCTTAGGTTAAATTATCCGTATTTATTTTCTTTGGCCATGCGCACTAACCCGTTTGATGCTCAAGCAAAGATTGAAGTGGGTTAATTAAAGTATTAAATGATAGAAAAAGTCGGCCATCTGAAAGTGCAGATTTTTAAGATAAAGAACCGCAGAGGATATGCGGCGGTTTGTTTTGACCATCTTACTGAAGGTGTTTCCGCTGCTGAGGCGTATGAGCGGATGGTTAAAGCTTTACGCCGAAGCAATAATAAAGAAATGACTGTTGATAAAGATAATGTTTAAGCCTAAAAAACAATGCCTAAATTGTAAAGCTGCCGCCAGTTGCCGGGACTCTGCCGCCTCCTGGGTATTTCTTTTTATCGGGGTAATCGCTACGATTTCGGTGAGGGTGGTAAACCTTGTTTTATCTTTTGGTTTATTCTGGCCGAAGTTTTTCTGGTATATAGGCGTAGCCGGATTCTTTTTATACTTTCTCTATAAATTTAAACAGGATAAACTGTTGCGCCGGGAATTGGAAAAATACCAGATCCATCAGAAAATTTCAAACAGCCAGGACCTGGACGCCGGAGACAGGGAATTCCTGCGTACGATGCTCTGCCGGATGCGTTCAAATAAAGACGCCATAAATTATTTCTTTATTTTCAGCAGTTCTGCCATTGTGATGATTCTGGCTATTTATCAGGATTTTATAAAGAAATAAGCCCCTCGGTATAAAGTTGAGGCGAAATACTTGAACGGTTGTTATTCGTTTTTATCCTAGGAGTAATATCTTTTTGTGAAAGTATGAAGATAAAATATTGGATACTGCTTTCGCGTATTCCGTTTTTAAGCGTAGTAATCCTGCCGTATTTTCTGGGCACGCTATTAGCGCAGCGGCTTACAGGTGAATTTAACCTCGCGGTATTCTTATTAGGTTTATCAGGTTCCGTTCTCATACAACTGAGCGCTCATTATAGCGGGGAGATTTATGACATCAGAGAAGATAGCCGCTCAGCAGTTTTAGGTAAAAATCCTTTTAGCGGCGGAAGCCAGGTATTGGTCCGCAGGCTGATTCCCGAGGACAAAGTAAAAATCCTGGTTTATACGGTTGTTTTGCTGGCCTTGGCGATGGGAGCGGTTTTGCAGTTTTATTTTAAAACCGGTACCTGGACTATACTCTTAGGCGTTTCAGGGGTAATCTGCGGGTTATTTTATTCTAGGCCTCCTTTACGCTGGGTGAGCCGGGGATTAGGCGAACTTTTTATTGCTTATAGTTTTGGTTTTCTGGCTGTAAACGCCGGTTTCTATATACAGGCATCCAGGTTTGATAGATTAGCGTTTTTTGTATCGCTGCCGGTTGCCTGCGCAGTGTTAAATATAATCCTGATTAATGAATACCCTGATTACGAAGCGGACAAAGAAGCGGGGAAAAATAACTTATTGGTCAGGACAGGCAGGGAAAAATGCGCTTTTATTTATGCCTTGTTTGTGATTTGCGCGGGGGTAAGTTTTTTTCTGGCTTTAACCAGGGGATTGCCTTTAGTCAGTCTGTTTTTTTATTTTCCGGTATTAATCAGCGCTGTAATTTTAGCTTCTTTGATGCTCAAGGGCGCTTATAAAGACAGGATGCTGCTTCAGGGGATGTGCGCAATGACTATTCTGGTTAATTTAGGGACTTCTTTATCATGCATATTAGGATTATTTTTAGGAAAAATAAAATAGGGAAGAATATTGAAAAAAAACGATGAAAAATTTATGCGCTTGGCTATAGAAAAAGCCAGGCAGGGGGTAGGTAAAGGCCAAACCCCTTTTGGCGCCTGTATTGTAAAGGGCAATAAAGTGGTTAGCTGCAGCCATAATCTTGTCTGGAAGAATATAGACATCACCGCGCATGCTGAAATAACGGCAATCCGCCAGGCATGCAAAAGGCTTAAAACAATTGATTTATCGGGTTGCGTTATCTATTCCACCTGTGAGCCTTGCCCGATGTGTTTTTCCGCCTGCCACTGGGCAAGAATTTCGCGGATAGTCTTTGGTTGTGCGATTAAAGACGCCAAGAAATATGGTTTTAATGAATTGCGGGTCTCTAGTTTGAAATTAAAGCAGTTGGCAAAAAATAAGATTAAGCTTACCCCGGCAGTATTAATAAAGGAAAATATAGAGCTTTTTGAATTCTGGAAGAAGCAGGCAAACTCCCGGGTTTATTAACCTTCTTGTAATCTGAAACCGGACGTGTTAGTATACTTAAAAAATCGGGTGATCAATGTATGGGGTAGAGGTTAAATTAGCATGGAAATAGATTTAAACCTTGAAGTCAAACCCCGCAATAGAATTTAAATTAATATGCTAGAGATAAAATTAAGGCAGAAAGATTACGTAATTATTATGGATTTATCCGGAAGCATAGACGTGAATTCCGCCAATCTTGTTGAGGTGGTCGGCCAGTGCCTGCGCGACGGGTATACGGACATACTCTGTAACTTAGAGGATGTTGAGGGTATTGATTATATGGGTATTTCGGTTGTAGTTATCGCCTATAAAGAGGTAATCAACAGTCAGGGCAGGATTAAGTTTTTGAACATCCCGGCCCACCTTAGGGGGGTGTTTACGGTTTCCGGAATGGACAGGGTTATTGAGGTTTACGCCACAGAGGACCTGGCGGTAAATAGCTTTAAGGAAGACAAGGCGATTGAGAACATTAAGAAGATGCAACTGCGCCGGAGGTTTAAGCGCCTGCCCATTGATTTGAAGGTAGAATTAAAATCCAAGTCTTCAGTTTCGCCAAGCTGCCTTAAGGTTGATATACTGAATTTAAGCGCGGTGGGGGCTTTTATATTTGGCTGCGATAGTTTTAGGCTGGGGGATGAAGTAATACTTAAAATGAGGCTGGCGCCAAATAAGCAAGAGTTAGTAATTGAGGCAGCTGTTGTATGGGTCCCGGATAAGCAAGTCCAGCCGCATGAATATCCGGGGTTTGGCGTGGAATTCCGCAATATCTCTGCCGGAGTACAACAGGAATTGATTGAGTTTATCGAGCGCAACCTTTCTTTTTTATCCTCTGATTAATTATAAAATATGAAAAAACTGAAAGCCCGGCCAAAGGCGGTTATTTTTGATATGGATGGGGTGATTGTTGACTCCATGCCGTATCATTTTATCTCCTGGTATGAAGCCTTACGGCCATGGGGCGTGCGGGTGAGTTGTTTTGAAGTTTATGCCCAGGAGGGGGAGCGCTGGGAAACTACTTTAAAAGGCCTGCTCAAACGCGAGAAGATAAAACCCACGAAAAAGATTTTAAGAGATATATTCAGCCTTCGCCAGAAGATATTCAGGCGATATTTTAAACGCCATATATTCCATGGCGCCTGTGAGTTGTTGATTGAATTAAAAAGGCAAGGTTTTATGCTGGGTTTAGTTACGGGAAGCCCTATTAATGAGATAAACAGGATCTTGCCGGTTAAGTTGCGCAAGTTTTTTGATGCTGTGGTAGCCGGTAACCAGGTTAAAAATGGCAAGCCTCACCCTGAACCGTATCTTAAAGCTGCCGGGTTATTAGGCCTTAATCCGGAGGCCTGCCTGGTTGTAGAGAACGCGCCGTTCGGCATTATTTCAGCTAAAAAGGCGGGTATGCCCTGTATAGCTGTTTCTACCAGCCTGCCTAAAGAGTATTTGGCTGATGCTGATATTGTAGTTAACCGGCTAAATCAGATTTCCGGTTACATTCCGCTTTAATTACATATCTTATTGGTATTCTTGCGTTTTAACCCTTTAAACTATTTGCCTGCAGGTATCTTATATGGTATCATATTTATTTAAAGCACCTTATTTATAGAGAGGAGCAGGAAAATGGATTGGAAGGTATTTTTGGCTACTTTTGGCGCGGTATTCTTCGCTGAGTTGGCGGATAAAACTCAACTGGTGGGCATTGGTATTGCGGCTAAGACCGGCAAGCCTGTTTCTGTTTGGTTGGGTTCGGTATCGGCTTATATTATTGTTACGGTAATTTCGGTTTTTTTGGGGGCTGTTTTGGCTAAATTTATCAGACCGGAGCTGATCCGTTATAGCGGCGCGTCATTGTTTATAATCATCGGGTTTTTAATGCTTTTTAAGGCAATTTAAATTTCTATTATGTTTTCTTCAAGAGAGTATCTTTATAATCTAGTTACCTGTAAAATAAAAGGGCCCTTAGCATGGTTTCTGAGGTTGGTGCTCTTTATATTTTCTTTGGTTTACGGTTTGGCAGTAGTTATCATATCCGGATTTTATAGAATCAGGCCGGCGCAGCTCAACTCTAAAGTTATCAGTGTGGGTAACATTACTTTGGGCGGTACAGGTAAGACCAGCCTTGTGGAGTATCTGATTATCAAGCTTAGCCAAAAAGGCCATAAGCTAGCCGTGCTTAGCCGGGGTTATAAAAGGGATGTTAGGCTTGCCGGCGCTCAAGGCATAGGAGATGAACCGGCAATGCTTCAAAAGAAACTTCCTCAAGCAAATGTAATTGTGGATAAAGACAGGCTGAGGGGAGCTGCCAGGGCAATTAAGGAGTATGCGGCAGACACTTTGATTCTTGATGATGGTATGCAGCAGTGGCGGATAGCCAAAGATTTGGAGATTATAACTATTGACGCGGGGAACCCTTTCGGTAATCTTCGTTTGCTTCCGGCGGGTTTCTTGCGTGAACCGCTTGGCGCCTTAAGCAGGGCGGATATATTCATTTTGACTCAGGTTGACCCTGGCCAGGATACTTCGGCTATCCAGGACAGATTAAGAAAACTTAATCCCCGGGCTTTGCTTGTAGAGTCAAGGCATATGCCCGAGGGTTTCAGTAATTTTAATAAACCTGATGAAATCTTAAGCGCGGATAGCCTTAAAGGCAGGGCCGCGCTGGTTTTCTCAGGCATCGGCAACCCGCAGGCCTTTGAGGATACAGTTCGCTCGCTGGGGATTAAAATTTCGGGAACCTTGAGATTTGCCGACCATCATGATTATACTCAAGCTGATTTGGACGATATAGTTGCGCGGGCAAAAGAAAAAGAATTAGACACAATCATCACAACTGAAAAAGATGCTGTTAAAATCTCTAGGTTAAAGATTGGCCATCCGGGAATATTTTCTTTGCATATTAAACTGGGTATAACTAAAAATGAAGCAGAATTTGATCGCCGATTATTTAAGCTGTATTCTCTTTAAAGCCGCCAGCTTATTTACCTTCCTGCTGCCTTTAAATGTAAGCCTGTTTTTAGGCAGAAGGTTGGGGGACCTTATTTATTTTTTTGATCCTAAGCATCGGGCGGTCGCTTACTCGAATATCAGAAAGGCAGTTGAGCCAAACAATGATTTCCGCCTGGCTTTAAAGATAACCCGCAGGACTTATCAGGCATTCGGACAGAACTTAATAGAGATTTCTCTTATCCCGCGCATAAATAAGAGGTATCTTGAGAAGTATATCCATATTCAGAACCGCCATTTTATTGACCAGGCTTTTAAAAGGGGCAAAGGGGTAATCTTTCTGGCTATGCATGAAGGAAGCTGGGAGCTTTCCAACATTATCTGCGCGAACCTTGGGTTTCCTTTTATACTTTTTGTGCGTGAACAGGGTTTCCCCAGGCTAAACGCCTTGCTTAATTCTTACCGGCTTAAACAAGGGGCCAAGCTTATCCATAAGCAGGCCGGGCCGCGCCAATTGATTGAGGCGCTTAATAACAATCAGTCGGTCGGGCTGACTGTTGATCAGGGAGGGAAAAACGGGGTGGTCGTAAAATTCTTTGGTAAAGCTGCTTCTATGTCTACAGGAGCGGTGAAATTGGCGTTAAAGTACGACTGTTCAATAATACCTGTTTTTTATACGCGCGTAAAAGGCCCCTATACTAAAGTTATACTGGATCAGGTCTATACGGTGGCCAAAAGCGGCAATGCTCAAAAGGACTTGCACGATAACCTGCAGAGATTGATTAATATTTATGAAAAATATATCCAGCAGTATCCTTATGAGTATCTCTGGACTTATAAAATATGGAAGTACGGTAAAGAAAAGGAAATCTTAATCCTTTCTGACGCTAAGGCAGGGCATTTACATCAGTCTGAAAGTGTAGCTAAGTTGATTAACCGGAAATTATCTGAGAGGGGCATAAAGTCTACCTTATCTATTTGCGAAGTAAAATTCCGCAGCCGCCTATCCAGGTTTATATTCAACTGCCTGGCTGCTATCAGCCCTAAACTTAAATATCATTTTTGCCTGGGTTATCTGCGCGGTGCCTTAAAAGAGGAAAGCTGGCAGGGCTTAATTAACCTTAATCCGGATATTGTTATTTCCGCCGGAGATAAATTGAGCGCGGTGAATTATATATTGGCTAAAGCCAACCAGGCAAGGTCAATTGTTTTAATGCGCCCGGCCTTAGGCCTGAAAAAGTTTGACCTGGCAATTATCCCCCGGCACGATGGAGTAAAGGAAAAAAAGAATGTAATTGTAACTGAGGGGGCGCTTAATTTAATTGACGCCGATTATTTAAGAGAAAGGTCATCCAGGTTACAGCAATCCGGGCTTTTAAAAGGGCCTTTGTTAAATCCCTGCGTAGGGTTATTAATTGGCGGCAATAGCAGAAAATTTGCTATTAGCCTTCGGGATGTGACAGATCTGGCCTTTCAGATTAAGAAATCCGCCGAAGAATTAAACCTGGATATCCTGCTTACTACTTCCCGCCGCACCCCTCCGGAAGCTGAGCAGGTTATAAAAAAAGAGTTTGAAAATTATCCGCGCTGCAAACTTTTAATTATCGCTAATGAAAACAACCATCCTGATGCCGTAGGAGGGATACTCGGTTTAAGCAGTATAATTATCAGCTCCCCGGAAAGCATCTCAATGATTTCCGAAGCGGTGATGGCTCAAAAACACGTGGCGGTCTTTAAGTCTAGCGACCTGAGCAGGAAGCACCGGAGTTTTTTAAAGAATTTTCAGGGCAAGGCTTATATATATATTAAACAAATTAATGAATTGTCCGGATTTATCAAAGAGATATCGGAGAATAATCCCAGGGTGAATTTTCCCGAGGATAACTTAAAGGTAAACGCGGCCTTAGATAAAATACTATGAAGATATTGCAGATATTGCCTGAACTTAATGTTGGAGGGGTGGAGACCGGGACGCTGGACCTTTCTAAATACCTGGTGCGCCTTGGGCATAAGGTGGTAGTAGTCTCCGCGGGGGGAGTACTGGTGAAAGAGCTTGAGGCCAGCGGCGCAAAACATTACGCTTTGCCGGTACATAAAAAATCCGTCTTCTCAATGTATAAATTAATTCCTGCTTTAGCCGAGATAATCAAACGGGAGGAGATTGATATTGTGCACGCTCGTTCTCGGGTTCCGGCATGGATTGTTTATTTTGCCTGCCGCAGGACAAAAGCTGTATTTATAACTACCTGTCATGGTTATTATAAAAAGCATCTTTTTAGTATAGTAATGGGTTGGGCTAAGAGAGTGATTGTTTTAAGCAATGTGATTGCCCGGCATATGATTGAGGATTTCGGAGTACCTCATGACCGGATAAGGCTGGTCCCCCGCAGCGTGGACCTGGAGAGGTTTAAATATACTGATCCTAAATCAAAGAGGAAGGATGAGTTTAATGTAGGGATTATCGGCAGGATTACCCCTTTAAAAGGGCATCTGCATTTTATTAAAGCTATGGCCCGTATTTCCAGGACCGTGCCCCGTTTAAAAATATGGATAGTCGGGGATGCCCCGGCGTCAAAAGAGGCTTATAAAGAAGAAGTGCAGGTATTAGTGCGCCGGCTCGGGCTTTGGCATTGCACGGAATTTCTGGGTACCCAGCGGGATATCCCCGGGATATTGGCGCATTTAGACCTGGTAGTTTTAGCGACAACCACCCATGAGGCGTTCGGCAGGGTAGTGGTTGAGGCCCAGGCCTCCGGGGTACCGGTAGTGGCTACTAAGGTAGGCGGAGTAATCGATATTATAGAGGATGGCAAAAACGGGTTATTAGTCCCTCCGGCTGACCATAAGAGTATGGCCGATGCCATAATGCGTATTTATGAAGATACGCAACTGGCCCGGGAGCTGGCGGAAAACGCTTATGCCAAGATTAAAGAAAAATACACAGTGGAGTTAATGGTCAAGAATACCCTGGATGTGTACCGCGACGCGCTAAGTAATTTTAAGATCCTGATCATCAAGCTCAGCTCCCTGGGGGATATAATCCTATCTACGGCGGCATTAAGGGCGGTTTGGGAAAGGTTTTCCCAACTCAACTATAAGATAAGCTTTTTGACCGGGGAGGAATCAAAAGATGTCCTCTTGAGAAGCCCCTATATTAACGAGCTTTTGGTTTGTGATTTAAAGAATAATGATAAAGGGCTAAAGGGGTTGTTGGCAATCGGCAGCATACTGAGAAAAAAGAACTTTGATATTGTCATAGACCTGCAGAATAGCCGCTCCAGCCACATACTTACTTATCTGAGCGGATGCGTTAATTGTTATGGTTATGACAATAAAAAGTTTTCATTCTTATTGCAGCACCGGATTAAGGATGAAAAGCCTCCTATAGACCCGGTAACCCATCAGTTCAGGATATTAAAAATGCTCGGTATTGACCTTTTGAATAATTCGCTTGAGCTTTGGCCGTCTCCGGAAGATGTAAAACGCATAGACGAGTTATTAAATGCTCAATGGTTAAGCGAGGCGCAGAAAATAGTAGGGATTAATATCAGCGCTTCCAAGAGATGGAGCACTAAACTTTGGCCGCAGCAATACCTGATGCGGCTCTGCGAGGAGCTGGGATTGCGTGATATACGCGTGGTGATTACAGGCACCGCCGAGGACCTGGTTTACGCCGATATGCTTGTGAACTCGCTGAAAGGCACTAAGGTCATCAATGCCTGCGGTAAAACCAGCATAAACGAACTGGCCGCCTTGATTAAGAAATGCAATGTGTTTATTTCGGCGGATTCTTCCCCTTTGCATATCGCCTCGGCGGTAGGCACGCCTTTTATCGCTCTTTTCGGTCCGACTGACAGCCGCAGGCATCTTCCTCCCGGAAAGAATTGCATTGTAATCCATAAAGATCTGGAGTGCCAGCCTTGCTATAAAACTAAATGCCGGACTAAGCGTTGTATGGCCCAGATTAGCCCGGAGGAAGTGCTGGCGGCAGTAGATAAATTATTATTATGAACATTTTGTTTTTAGCTAACCATATTAATGTAGGCGGAATTTCCAGCTATTTGTTTACTTTAGCCTCCGGGCTTAGAGAAAAAGGCCACAATGTTTATTTGGCCTCCGGCGGAGGGGAGCTTTCAGATAAATTCGTCTCTTCCGGCATAATACAGATAAAGGTACCTTTGAGGACTAAAAAAGAGATCAGCCCGGGGATTATTATCAGTTTCTTAAAGCTTAGAAAAGAAATTAAAAAGCATAAGATTGATTTAATACATTCAAATAGCCGGACTACCCAGGTCTTGGGAAATTTATTGAGCCGTTATTGCGCAAAGCCGCATATATTTACCTGCCACGGATTTTTTAAACCAAAACTTTCCCGCAGGTTATTCCCCTGCTGGGGGAAACTGGTTATTGCCATAAGCCAGGAGGTAAAAGAGCACCTTATTTCTGATTTTAAACTGGATGAAAATAAGATAACGGTAATTAATAACGGCATAGACCTGGGGAATTTTGGTAATTTTGCAGGCAGGCAGAGTTTCAGGGAGTCTTTGGGGCTGGGGGACGCCCCTTTGGTGGGGATTATTGCCCGTTTATCCGATGTTAAAGGGCACACATATCTTTTTCAGGCTATGCAGGCTGTTATAAAGAATTTTCCGTCGGCAAAGCTGCTTGTCGCCGGGGAAGGCAAGATGAAGGAGGCATTGGTCAGGGAGGCGGAAGATTTAGCTATTAAGGATAATGTTTTATTTCTTCCGCAGGCCGCCGGCACGGAAAATGTGCTTGCCGGGCTGGATGTTTTTGTTATGCCGTCATTACAGGAAGGTTTGGGTTTGGCGCTGATGGAGGCAATGGCCCAGGGCCTGGCAGTTGTCGGTTCGGCAGTAGGCGGAATAAAAACTTTGATTAAAGACGGGAAAAACGGGTTGCTTGTCTCGCCGGCCGACGCTGTTTCTTTAGCTGAAGCGATTTCCCGTATGCTTGGCGATAAGCCGATGCGCGAGGAGCTGGGTGCCAGCGCGCGCAAATTCATCACAGACAATTTTTCTAAAGAAAAAATGGTTAGCCATACAGAAAGAGCTTATAAAAATGTTTAGAAGAAAAAGCGTAATTATTATTTCTTTAGCTGTTCTTATAACCCTGGTCTTATCAAATTATCTGCGCGTAATTTATCAGGTCCCAGTGCTGATGTATCATTCGGTTAACCCGAAAAGCGATGAGGTATTGAAGAGGTTGATAGTTAAGCCTGAATCATTCGCCAGGCAGATGAAATTTCTGAAAGAGCATCATTATAATGTTGTCAGTCTTGAGGAATTAGGCGCTATGTTGCGGGATAAAAAGAAGATACCTTATAAAACCGTTGCCATAACTTTTGATGACGGCTATAAGGACAACTATGTTTACGCTTACCCGGTTTTAAAAAAACTGCAGATACCCGCTACGATATTTGTTATTTATGATGAAGTAGGCAGGCCGCAGCAAGACCGTTTAAGCTGGGATGAGATTGCCGAGATGCGCAGCTCCGGCCTGATTACTATCGGCAGCCATACCCTGGGGCCTGTGCCATTGGTGGATATAAAATCAGAGGCAGAGTTGAGAAGGCAGATTATTGATTCCAGGAAAATGTTTGAGCAAAAACTCCAGGCGCCGGTTAATACCTTTTGTTACGTAGGGGGGATGTTTACCCCCCATATAAAAGAACTGGTAAAAGAGGCAGGTTATAAATATGCCGTCGCTACAGCCCTGGGGAGAAGGCATCCCAATGATGATGTATATGCGATTAAAAGAATACGCATATCTTCCAGTTCGGATAACCTTATGGATTTCTGGGTAAGGGTAAGCGGCTACTACAATTCATTCCGGGAGCATGAGCGTAAATGAGCAAACTTAAACCGGCAAAACGTATCCTTATTTTTAATGTAAACTGGCTGGGGGATGTTTTATTTTCCACCGCGACTATCAGGAATGTGCGCAGGAATTATCCCGACAGTTATATTGCCTGCGCGATCCCCAGCCGCTGCTATCCGATATTAAAAGGCAATCCGCATTTAGACGAAGTAATTATCTTTGATGAGAAAGACAGGCATAGCGGGATGCTGGCAAAGCTTAATTTTATCAGCCTGCTTAGAAGCAAGAAATTTGATACCGTGTTTTTGCTGCACCGTTCATTCAGCCGGGCGTTAATCTGCCGGCTTGCCGGGATAGAACAGAGGATCGGGCATAATACTAAAAAGCGCGCGTTTCTGCTTACTCAGAGAATCGCTATGCCGAAGAGGGATTCTTTACACCGCATAGATTTTTACCTGAATGTTATTGAAAAAGCTGGCTTACGGGTGGAGGACAGGTATTTAGATTTTATTTTTACCCCCGAGGAAGAGAATTATGTGGGGGATTTTTTAGGTAAAAACGGAGTGGATAAAGATGATTTCCTGGTCGCTCTTAACCCGGGAGGTAATTGGATGCCTAAGCGCTGGCCAAAGGATTACTGGGCTAAACTGGCCGACAGCTTAATTGATAAAATCAAGGCAAAAGTAATTATAACCGGAAGCATATCCGACCTGCCGCTGGCTAATCAGATAAAAGAGATGATGAAGGCTAAACCCCTGGTCGGCTGCGGGGCTTTTAATATAAAGCACCTGGCAGCATTATCTAAAAGGGCGGATCTTTTTGTCACCGCGGATACCGGGCCGATGCACATAGCTAATGCTGTAGGGGCCAAGAAGATAATAGCGATCTTTGGCCCGACGGCAAAAGAGATTACCGGGCCGTATCCGGAGGCTAATGTGGTTATTTTGCAGAAAGACGTCGGCTGCCAGATACCCTGCTATAAGGTAAATTGCCAGGATAACCGATGTATGAAAGCGGTTACCCCGGATGATCTCCTGGCAGAGGCCCAAAAAATCAGGAAATTATGAAGATACTCTTTATCACCTTAAGCAATATAGGCGACTGTATTTTAAGCTTGCCGGTTTTGGAGGCATTGCGCAGCAAATACCCTCAAAGTAAAATCAGCTGCCTGGTGCCTGAAAGGCCCGGGGAAATATTCATCAATAACCCGGCGGTAGATAGAGTGATTATTTTTAACAAACACGCCAGGTTGATTGATAAGATAAAATTGTTTTTTTCTTTAAGCCGGGAGAAATTTGATATAGTTGTTGATTTACGCAATAGCTTCTTCGGCGCTTTCCTGCCTGCCAAAAAAAGAAGTTCGCCATTCCGTTTTATACCTGCTGATTTCAAGCATATGAAAGATAAACATCTTTTCTGGGCTGGTTTTGCCGGCTATGACTTCAGCAAGAAGAAGCAGCAAGCGCTGGTTATTTCTCCCGAGGATGCGAATTATATCGACGGTATCTTAAAAGAACATAAATTACATAACTGCGCTAAATTGATAGTAGTAGCCCCCGGAGCAAGAAGCCATATCAAGCGTTGGGATAAACATAATTTCAGCCAGCTTTGCGGTTTCCTGATCCAGGATGGCTGGGATATAGTTTTGGCAGGGGATAAAGCCGATCAACCGATATGTTCATATATTTACCAGGGGAACCCCGGAGGAATCATTGATCTTTGCGCTAAAACTTCAATCAGCCAGTTGGCCGCGTTGCTAAAGAGGGCCAGGCTTTTAATTACTAATGACAGCGCGATAATGCATCTGGCCAGTTATTTGAATGTTCCGGTTGTCGCTATATTCGGGCCTACGGATGAAAATAAATATGGGCCATGGCCGCAGGAAAAAGCAGTAATAAAAAAAGATATATTCTGCCGGCCTTGCGAAAAAGCGGCCTGCCGCTTTGGAACCCTGGCATGTTTATCTTGTTTAAAGGTTAATGATGTGCTTGAACAAGTAAACTGCCTGCTCAAGGGAAAAAAGGCGGAAAACTCCCGGCCTGGCAAGGACAATTACAAACGTATTTTAATCATCCGTACTGACCGCATAGGCGATGTCTTGTTATCTACTCCGGTAATTAAAGCCTTGAGAAATAAGTATCTCCAGGCTTATATTTCTATGGTAGTCGCTCCTTATGCCAAGGATATTGTAGAGGCTAATCCATATCTGGATGAGGTTATAATTTATGATAAAGATGCTAAACATAAAAGTTGGCTGCGTTCACTAAAATTTGCCAGCAGGCTTAAAAAGAGGAAATTTGATTTAGCGGTAATTCTGCATCCTACTAATCGTATGCACCTGTTGACTTTTTTATCTGGTATCCCCCGGCGTCTAGGTTATAATTGCAAATTTGGTTTCTTAAATAACCTTAAGAAACCGCATACAAAACAAGAGGGTTTAAAGCATGAGGCGGAATATAACCTGGATTTACTTTCCGGTTCAGGGGTAAGCGGTAATCCCCGGGATCTGTTTATGCCTGTAAAACCGGAATCAGAGCAATGGGCAAAGAATTTATTTGCCAGCCGCGGTATCAAGGAGGCGGATAAATTGCTGGCAATTAATCCCGGGGCAAGCTGCCCATCAAAAATCTGGCCGCCGGATAATTTCGCGCAGGTCGCCGAGATTTTAGCTAAACGGCACAATTTTAAAATTTTGATTGTCTCCGGGCCAAAAGATACCCATCTGGCGGATGTGATTGCCCGCAAAATAGGGGATAAGGCCTTGAATTTATCCGGGAAGACTTCGGTTAGCCACCTGGCAAGTATCCTTAAGAGATGCGATTTATTTATTTCTAATGATTCCGGGCCGGTGCATATTGCTTCAAGCCTGGGAGTACCGGTAATTTCTATTTTTGGGCGGAATCAGCCGGGGCTTAGCCCGCGGCGCTGGGGCCCGTTAGGGGATAAGGGGAAATACCTGCACAAAAGCGCGGGTTGTATCCAGTGCCTGGCGCATAATTGCAAGAAAGAGTTTGCCTGCCTTAAGGCAATCAAGGTTGAGGATGTGCTCTCCGCCGCTGAATCCATACTCAGTAGTCAATGATATTTTGCTCTTCGGTATATTGTTCGCGCGTTAAGCTTTCCGTCTTTCGCTTCGGCATGAAATTTTT
>CAZQGT010000029.1:0-16913 GCA_964593005.1 uncultured Planctomycetales bacterium | reverse complement strand
AAGGTAAATCAATAAAAATTCACCCTTTAGTTTGTACTGCTTTTAACGCAGACTTTGACGGTGACCAGATGGCCGTACATGTACCGTTATCCCTGGAGTCGCAGTTAGAAACCAAGGTACTGATTATGGCAATAAATAATATATTCTCTCCGGCAGACGGTCGCCCGGTAATTTCTCCGACCCAGGATATTATCCTCGGTGTTTCATATCTTAGCAAGGAGAAGCCAGGGGCATTGGGCGAGGGAAAAGTGTTTTCCAGTGCTGATGAAGTATTGGTAGCTTATGATGATAAGGCGGTAGAGTTGCACGCTAAAATAAAAATCCGGATTGATGCTTTATATGATTTTGACCAGAAGATTTCTGTCGTCGGAAGACAAATGATTACTACTACTGTCGGCCGTATAATATTCAACCAGGTTCTGCCTGTTGAATTCGGGTATGTCAACCGGGAATTAAATAAGGGCAGGGTCAGCGATATTGTGTTGAGCTGCTATAAAAGGTTTGGACATAGCGTAACTATTAAACTGTTGGATGATATTAAGCGCTTATGTTTTGAGCGGGGTAGCCGTGGTGGTATTTCCAACGGGCTAGATGGTATGACCGTGCCGGTTGAAAAGCAGGAAGTCCTGAAGGAATCTAAAGAAGAGGTAGCCAAGGTTGAGGATCAATATCGGAAAGGGATTATTACCGATAGCGAACGTAAATCCAAAGTTATTGATATTTGGACGCATACAACTGATAAAATATCGGATTTGTTGTTTAAAGGTATGCATTCATTTAATCCTATTTTTATGATGGCAGACTCAGGCGCCCGCGGTTCACGTTTACAGGTAAGGCAGCTTGCCGGTATGCGCGGACTTATGGCTAAGCCTAGCGGCGAAATCATTGAGAACCCGATTACCGCTAACTTCCGCGAAGGCTTAAATGTTTTAGAGTACTTTATTTCTACCCACGGCGCCCGTAAGGGTTTGGCTGATACCGCTCTTAAGACAGCTGATGCAGGATACCTGACCCGCAGGCTGGTGGATGTTGCTCAAGAGGTTATTGTTTGCGAGGAAGACTGCGGCACACTTAATGGTATTACGGTAGCGGCAATTATTGAAGGTGATGAAGAGGTGGTCAGTCTTAAGGACCGGATTATCGGAAGAGTGGCCCTGGATAATGTAGTTGATATTATTACTGATGAGATTATTGTTGAGCAAGGCCATGAAATTACCGAAGAAAAGGCTGAGCAGATAGAGAAACTGGGAATTGAGAAGATACGTATCCGCAGCGTCTTAACCTGTGAATCCGGAAGAGGGGTCTGTGCTAAATGCTACGGGCGTAACCTTTCCACCGGAAGGTTGATTGAATTGGGTGAAGCTATCGGAGTTGTGGCTGCTCAGAGTATCGGCGAGCCCGGTACCCAGTTGACCATGAGAACTTTCCACATTGGAGGTACGGCCTCCAGGACTATCGAACAGTCATTTATTAAATCTAAAAATGACGGTATAGTTAAATATCACAGTTTAAGGGTTACGCTTAAGAATAAAGAAAACGTTGCTTTGAATAGAAATGGAGCCATTAGTATTAATGATGTTCAGGGCCGCGAACTTGAGCGATATCCTGTTCCCCAGGGCGCTTACATTACTATCCTTGACGGAGAAGAAGTTAAGAAGGGTGTGGTTTTTGTGCGTTGGGATCCGTATACTCTGCCGGTACTTACCGAAGTTGGCGGTATAGTGCGTTTTGAGGATTTACGCGAGAATATCACTATGCGTGATGAAGTTAATCCGGTTACAAAGTTAACTGAGCGCGTAGTTGTTGAGCATAAACCTGAGTATCATCCGCAGGTGGTTATAACTGATGATAAAAAAGAAGTTTTAGGTATTTATCCTATTCCTATCGGCGCGCATATTATTGTTAAAGACGGCGAGCGGGTAGGTGGTGGAGACCTTTTGGCAAAGATCCCGCGTACCGTGGTTAAAACTCGTGATATTACTGGAGGTCTTCCGCGTGTGGCTGAACTTTTTGAAGCAAGGCGCCCTAAAGATCCGGCAGTCATCAGTGAAATTGACGGATTTGTGGAATTCGGCGAGACTAAGAAAAACCAGCGCGTAATTATTGTTAAGTCTGTTACCGGGATGTCCAGAGAGTATGTTATTCCTCATGGCAAGCATCCTAATGTGTATAAAGGCGATAAAGTTTCCGCCGGACAGCAGCTTACTGATGGCCCGGTTGTTCTGCAGGATATTTTGAGTGTTTGCGGAGATAAAGTTTTGCAGGAGTACCTGGTTAATGAAGTTCAGGAGGTTTATCGTCTACAGGGCGTGCGTATCAACGATAAGCATATAGAAGTAATTATCCGCCAGATGCTCAAGAAAGTAAGGATTGAGGATCCGGGCGATACGGAATTCCTGGCTACTCAGCAGGTAGATAAATGGGTATTCCAGAAGGAAAATACCCGGGTAATTAAAAAAGGCGGCAAACCCGCTCAGGCTACTCCGTTACTTTTAGGTATAACTAAAGCATCTCTTACTACAGAAAGTTTTATTTCCGCAGCCAGTTTCCAGGAGACTACCCGTGTCTTGACTGAGGCGGCAACCAGCGGAAAACGCGATGAGTTATTTGGTTTAAAGGAAAATGTTATTGTCGGGCACTTGATTCCCGCAGGTACGGGATTTAAGGCGCACCGCGATATTGAAGTAGTGAAAACAGGCGCAGAAAATAGCGCAGAGAAGAAAGAAGAAAAGGAATAATCTATGCCCACAATTGCACAGTTAATCAGATTTGGAAGAATCTCCAAGAAAAAGAGAAGTAAATCTCCTGCTTTAAAGAACTGCCCGCAGAGAAGAGGGGTTTGCCTTCAGGTGCGTACTATGACGCCGAAGAAACCTAACTCCGCTTTAAGAAAGATCGCCAGGGTCAGGCTTACCACAGGCATTGAGGTCACTGCTTATATTCCGGGAGAGGGGCATAATCTTCAGGAGCACTCCATTGTTTTAGTCAGGGGCGGCAGGGTCAAGGATTTACCCGGTGTGCGCTATCATATTGTCAGAGGTACGCTGGATGCTTCAGGGGTGAATGCACGTAGAAGGTCGCGTTCAAAATACGGCGCAAAGAGACCAAAAGCAGCCTAAAATTAAGAACGAAATAAAGGAAAAATCATGAGAAGAAGAAAAGCGCAGGAAAAAGTTATTTTAGCAGATCCTAAATTCAACAGCAAGATAGTTGCCAAGTTTATTAATATGGTTATGGTTGAGGGTAAAAAGGCAGTGGCGGAAAAGTTAGTTTACAGTGCTTTTGATATTGCCCAGAAGAATTTGAATGAGCAGGATATTTTAAAGGTGTTCTATAAAGCATTGGATAATGCCCGCCCGCGCTTAGAGGTAAAACCGCGCAGGGTAGGCGGGGCAACTTATCAGGTTCCTATAGAGGTCAGGCAGGAGCGTGGTACGTCTATCGCTTTGCGCTGGATCAGGGATTTTGCCCAGAATAGAAAAGGCAAGCCAATGCAGGAGAAGCTGGCCGATGAAATTATCTCTGCTTATAAAGGCGAAGGTTCAGCGATTAAGAAGAGGGATGATACGCATAAGATGGCCGAGTCAAATAAGGCGTATGCGCATTTCCGCTGGTAGAAATTAAGTATATAGTATGTAGTAGATAGAATACAGGAAAAACAAAAGAATGAGAAAGATACCTTTAGAAAGAATCAGGAACATTGGAATTATTGCTCATATTGACGCGGGTAAGACTACGACCAGCGAACGTATCCTTTTTTATACGGGAAGGAATTATAAAATAGGCGAGGTTCACGATGGCGCCGCTACCATGGATTGGATGGTCCAGGAGCAGGAAAGAGGCATAACCATTACCTCTGCCGCTACTACCTGTACCTGGAAAGACGTAACTATTAACCTGATTGATACACCGGGCCACGTTGACTTTACCATTGAGGTAGAGAGGTCACTTAAGGTCTTGGATGGGGCAGTAGTTGTTTTCTGCAGCGTTGGAGGAGTTCAGCCGCAGTCGGAAACCGTATGGCGCCAGGCTGACCGTTACAGTGTCCCAAGAGTTGCTTTTGTAAATAAAATGGATCGTACCGGGGCGGATTTCTTTTCGGTAGTTTCCCAGATGCATGAGAGGCTGGGGGCTAATGTTGCGGCAGTCCAAATACCTGTGGGTAAAGAATCTAACTTTAGCGGCGTAGCGGATTTAGTCGAAAAGAAGATTTATTTTTATAAAGATGATTTAGGGAAAGAATTTGAGACAAAAGAAGTCCCCGAGGATATGCTGGCGGATTTTGATAAATACCGCATGATTCTTGTTGAGAAAGTTGCTGAGGCAGATGACATAATAATGGAAGAATATCTGGCTGGTAAGACTGTGACCAACGAAGAATTAAAGAAAGCTATCCGGCGTTCATGCATCGCTAATAAATTTGTTCCTGTTCTTTGCGGGACTTCATTCAAGAATAAAGGCGTGCAGATGGTATTGGATGCGGTAAAGGATTACCTTCCTTCTCCAATCGATGTGCCGGCAGTCAAGGGCACTAATCCGGATACCGGCGAATTTGAGGAAGTCGTCGCCGATGACAAGAGCCCGTTTACCGCTTTGTGTTTTAAAGTGGCTACCGATCCTTTTGTGGGTAAGATTTATTTTACCAGGGTATATTCCGGAACCCTTACCTCTGGGACATATATTTATAACGCCAGTAAGCGCCAAAGGGAAAGAGTAACTAAAATTGTTAAGATGCATGCTAACCATCAAGAGATGGTTGAGAGTATCTCCACTGGAGATATCGCGGCGTTAGTCGGGCTAAAGGATACTAAGACCGGTGATACCCTGTGCATGGAAAAGAATCCTATTCTTATTGAAGCGATGCGTTTTCCTGAGCCGGTTATCCAGCAGGCAATTGAGCCAAAATCAAAGGATGCCCAGGAAAAACTTGGCCTGGCTATGCATAAACTGGAAGATGAGGATCCGTCATTCAGGGTTACCTATAATCAGGAAACCGGGCAGACTCTTATTGCCGGTATGGGGCAGTTACATTTGGAGATTATTGTAGATAGAATCTTGCGCGAGTTTAATGTGGAGGCTACTGTTGGCGCTCCGCAGGTAGCTTACCGTGAGACAATTAGAAAGAGTGTTTCCAGCGTAGGTAAATTTATTTCTCAGTCCGGCGGACGCGGCCAGTATGGCCATTGTGTAATTGAGATGAGCCCGCAAGAAGTTCCTGGCACAGGTATTACTTTTGAAGACAAAATTAAAAGCGGTGCTATTCCGCGCGAATTTATCCCCGCGGTAAAACAGGGGATAATGGGCGCGGCAAAAAACGGAGTCTTAGCCAGTTATCCGGTCACCGATGTGAACGTTGTTTTAGTTGACGGGTCATTCCACGAAGTTGATTCTTCGGAATTGGCGTTTAAGATGGCAGGTTCCATTGCTTTCCAGGATGGAATGAGAAAAGCGCATCCGGTATTATTAGAGCCGATTATGGATATTGAAGTAGTTGTTCCCGAAGAATTTATGGGCCAGATTATCGGCGATCTTTCCAGCCGTCGGGCAAAAATTATTGCTCTCGGACAGACATTAAATTTACGAACTATCCGAGCGAACGTTCCTCTCTCTGAAGTTTTTAATTACGCAACTATAACAAGATCCTTGACACAGGGTCGTGCATCGTATACAATGGAACCTTCGTTTTACAGTGAGGTTCCCGCGCACGTAGCGGAGAAAATTGTTTTAGGATCGGCAAATACAAGTGCAAGAAAAACTTTTTAAAAAATAGGAGGGCTAAGAAATGGCTAAAGAGAAATTTGTAAGAAGTAAACCGCATGTAAATATCGGAACCATTGGACATATTGACCATGGTAAGACTACGCTTACTGCTGCTATCTGTAATGTTTTATCAAAACTTGGTAAAGCTGCACATAGAGATTATGCGGATATTGCCAAAGGTGGAACAGTCAGAGACGATACAAAAGTAGTTACTATTTCAGTTGCCCATGTTGAATATGAGACTGATTCGCGTCACTACGCTCATATTGATTGCCCGGGCCATGCAGACTACATTAAAAATATGATTACCGGAGCTGCCCAGATGGACGGGGCAATCCTGGTAGTTTCCGCAGCTGACGGCCCTATGCCTCAGACCAGAGAGCATATTCTTCTGGCGCGTCAGGTTAATGTTCCGGCTATGGTTGTATTTATGAATAAGGTTGATTTGGTTGACGACAAAGAGCTCCTGGATCTGGTTGAGATGGAAATTAGGGAACTTTTGACTAAATACGGCTACCCTGGAGATAAGACTCCGATTATCCGCGGAAGCGCAAATAAGGCTTATTCCGCAGCTGATCCTAATGGCCCTGATGCCAAGCCGATTTTAGATTTAATGAAAGCGGTTGATGAGTTTATTCCTCTTCCTCCCAGAGAATTAGATAAGCCTTTGCTTATGGCTGTGGAAGATGTTTTCAGTATTGAAGGTAGGGGTACTGTAGGAACAGGAAGAATTGAGCGCGGCAAGGTTAAGGTCGGAGAAGAAGTTGAAATTATCGGCCTTAGGCCGGAAGCCAAGAAGTCAGTAGTTACCGGGATAGAAATGTTCCGTAAATTACTGGATGAAGGCCATGCCGGTGATAATGTCGGTTTACTTTTAAGAGGCGTAGAAAAGAATGATATTGAGCGCGGTATGGTTATTGCCGCTCCAAAATCCATTCTTCCGCATACAAAATTCAAGGCCCAGGTTTATATCCTGACTAAAGAAGAAGGTGGAAGGCATACTCCATTCTTTAAGGGATACAGGCCGCAGTTCTATTTTCGTACCACTGATGTTACCGGTTCAGCTGCTCTGCCAGCAGGGGTAGAGATGGTTATGCCTGGCGATAATGTAGTTCTGGATGTAGAGTTGATTACTCCAATCGCCATGGAGAAGGAATCGCGTTTTGCTATCCGCGAAGGAGGCCACACCGTGGGTGCAGGCGTAGTTACGGAGATTATTGCATAACTATAATGAATACTCAGAAGATTCGTATTAAATTAAAAGCCTATGATCACAGGCTTTTGGATCAGGCAGTAGTAGAGATTGTAGACACTGTTAAGCGCACCGGGGCCAAGATTTCCGGCCCCGTGCCGCTGCCCACTAAACGTGAGATTTATACAGTGCTGCGCTCTCCGCATGTTGACAAGAAATCTCGTGAACAGTTTGATTTATCTACCCATAAGCGCCTTATTGACATCTTTGAACCCACAGCTAAGACCATCGATTCATTAAGGAAATTGAACTTGCCCGCAGGTGTGGATGTAGAGATCAAGTAGTCAATCAAAAACGGATAAATTAAATGATTGGTTTGATTGGTAAAAAAATTGGAATGACTCAGGTTTTTGCGGCGGACAACTCCCAGGTTGGAGTTACCGCTATAGAGGCCGGCCCTTGCCCCATATTAATGATTGGGGATAAGAACATCCAATTGGGATTTGATGCGGTAGCCGAGAAAAAGATCAAGAAGCCTCAGGCAGGGCTCTTTAAAAAATTGAATATTTCCCCCCGGAAAGTGATTAAAGATCTTTCAAAAGAAGCTAACGTTGAATATAAGATTGGGGATGAACTTAAGGTTGACCTTTTTACTGAGGGAGACTTTGTAGATGTCAGCGGAATTAGTATCGGTAAGGGTTTCGCTGGCGGTATGAAACGCTGGAATTGGAAGGGTGGACCAAGGACTCATGGTTCTACTTCTCATCGCAGGGTTGGATCTATTGGCTCAAGCACAACTCCGGGAAGAGTTTTTAGGGGGCATCATATGCCAGGGCATATGGGTAACGCAAAGGTTACAATTCAAAACCTTAAGGTTATAAGGGTAGATTTAGCAAATAACGTTCTTTTGGTTGAAGGGGCAGTACCCGGTCATAAGAACGGTTATTTGGTGATTACTAAAGCCAAGAAAAAGGCTCATAAGAAAGCAGCGGCTAAGAAATAATATGTTTACTTTACCTGTATATAATATTGAAGGCAAGGAAGTTGATACGATAAAGCTTAATGCTGATGTTTTTGACGGCTCTCAAAATACCGATTGCCTTCATCAGGCCATTGAGGCCTATAAGGCTAATCAGAGAAAAGGACTGGCCGCGACTAAAACCCGCGGAGAGGTTTCCGGAGGCGGTAAAAAACCCTGGAAACAAAAGGGTACAGGCCGGGCCCGTGTAGGTTCCACCCGTTCTCCTCTCTGGAGGCATGGTGGCGTAGTTTTTGGCCCGCATCCTCGTGATTTTTCCTATGAGCTGCCGCAAAAGATTAAGGCCCTGGCATTAAAGACCAGCTTAAATACCAGGTTAAAGGAAAATAATTTCCTCATACTTGATGAATTCAAAGTTGAAGCCCCGAAAACCAAACTTGCGGTGGGGATATTAACTAACCTTAAATTATTCTCTCCTAAAGTAAAGAAAGAAAGAAAAGTCTTATTCTTAACACATAAATTGGATGCTGATTTGAAAAAGGCCTTAAAGAATATCAGCTTCTTAACTGTTGATTTGGCGAAAGATTGCCATGCCTATGAGGTAATGAATAATCAAAAGCTGCTTATTACCAGGGCCGGCCTGAGCGATTTGACTGAGAGGTTAAAGTAATGAGTAAGACCCAGATAATAATTAAATCTCTTTTACAGACAGAGAAATCCAGCACTTATCAACCACAGGGTAAATACCTTTTTCTGGTAGTTAACTCTGCCAATAAAATACAGATTAAGAAAGCTGTTGAGCAGGCATATAAAGTGAAAGTAAAGAATGTAAATACTTTTGTTTCGGCAGGCAAGTTAAAAAGGGTAAGACATCAATTGGGCCGGACATCAGATACCAAAAAGGCAGTGGTTACTTTAGCAGCCGGACAGAAGATAGAAGTCCAGTAAATATAGGAAAGTGAAATGGGAATAATAAAATTTAAACCGACAACACCATCAAGAAGGCATATGAGCGGCCCTGATTTTGCCGAGATTACCAAGCATAAGCCTGAGCGTTCATTGCTTTTACCGCTTAAGAAAACCGGCGGGAGAAATTGTTATGGCCGCATAACTACCAGGCATATCGGCGGGGGCCATAAAAGGATGCTGCGCATAGTTGATTTTAAACGGGATATCTTTGATCAGCCGGCAAAAGTACTGGCTATTGAGTATGATCCTAACCGTTCAGCAAGGATTGCCCTGGTGGAGTATCCAAATAAAACTAAGCGTTATATTATTGCTCCGGTAGGCCTTAATGTAGATGATATGATAATTTCCAGCAATCAGAAAGATATGGAAATTAAAGTTGGCAACTGCCTGCTTATCCGCAATATACCTTCTGGTACATTGATTCACAATATAGAGTTATTTAAAGGCAAGGGCGGCCAGATAGTCCGTGGCGCAGGGACCAGTGCGCAGATCATGGCAAAAGAAGGGGATTTTGCCCATATAAGATTGCCTTCCGGGGAAGTAAGGTTAATTAGTTTAGATTGTCATGCTACTATCGGACAGATCGGTAATATAGAGCATGAATCGTTGATTTTAGGCAAGGCGGGGAAAAACCGCTGGTTGGGTATTAAACCTTCAGTAAGAGGCGTGGTAATGAATCCTTTTGACCATCCGCACGGCGGAGGCGAAGGTAAAAGCGGACAGGGTAATCCTCATCCGGTGACTCCCTGGGGCAAGCCTACTAAAGGTTACAGGACGAGAAACCGGAATAAGTATTCTAACAAATTTATCATAAAGAGAAGGAAGCCATAATTATGCCGCGTTCATTAAAAAAAGGTCCATATATTGAGGAAAGTTTATTAAAAAAGGTTGAAAGACATACCAAGAGCGGGGATCGTCAGGCAATTAAAACCTGGAGCCGCCGTTCAACCATAATCCCTGATTTTGTCGGGCTGACTTTTGCCGTTTATGACGGTAAAAGGCATAATCCGGTGTTTGTTACTGAAAATATGGTTGGTCATAAATTAGGGGAATTTTCTCCCTCAAGGATATTCAGAAAACACGGCGGTATAAAGGCTAAGAAAGCTTTGGAGAAGACATAAGATGATTTCAAAGGCTGAAGGAAAATTTCTAAGGGTTTCGCCGAGCAAGGTGCGGTTGGTGATGGATCTTATCCGCGGCAAAGATGCAAGCGAGGCGGTAAGTATCTTGCTGCATTTAAACAAAAGGCCTAAGGAATATTTGATCAAGATATTAAAATCCGCGATCGCCAACGCCAAGGTTAAGGGTTTTGGAGTAGAGAAATTATATGTTTCCAAGATTGTTTGTAACCCCGGGCCGATGTGGAAGAGGTTTAAGGCCGCTGCTTTTGGCCGGGCTGCGTCAATAGTTAAGCGTACCGCGCATATAAAAATTGAGTTAGATTTAAAACCTGGAGAATAATTTATTATGGGTCATAAGGTAAGTCCTTTAATACTAAGGATTGGTTTTATAAGACAGTGGAATTCGCGTTGGTTTGCCAAAGCTAAAGATTTCCCGCTTTTTATTCAGCAGGATCTTAAGATTAGGAAATTTATTAAAAGTAAATTCAAGCAGGCGGCGATTTCCAAGATTGTTATTGAGAGGTTAGCGGAGAAAATCAGGATTCGTATATTTTCCGCCCGTCCCGGCATTATTATCGGAAGGCACGGTTCGGATATTGAGCGCCTGCGTTCAGATTTAAACGGTCTGGTTAAAAACGAGCTTTCTATAGATATACATGAAATTAATAATCCTGCCTGGGATGCTCAGCTGGTTGCTGAAAATATTGCCTTGCAGCAGGAAAAGAGGATTGCTTTTCGCCGGGCAGTGAAAAGGGCGATGGAGCAGTCTATCGCCTCGGGAGTTAAGGGGATAAGGGTAAGTTGTTCCGGCCGGCTTAACGGCGCGGAAATGGGCCGCAGGGAAACATATAAAATAGGTTCAGTCCCTTTGCAGACTTTGCGCGCGGATATTGATTATGGATTTGCCGAAGCCCTTACCACTTATGGTTTAATCGGGGTTAAGGTTTGGATTTATAAAGGCGACGTCCTGGGAAAACAGTTTATACAGGAAGAAACAAAGACAGCGGGCCAGCAACAGCAATCAAAAGAACAGTTTAGGCCTCAACGCTAATATTTAGTCAGGAGCAGTGATATGGTTTTAATGCCCAAGAGGGTTAAATATCGTAAATTACAAAAAGGCCAGAGGCGAGGTATAGCTACCAGCGGAGCGGAACTATCTTTCGGTGAATTCGGCTTGAAGTCATTAGAAAACGGATGGGTTAAAAACAACCAAATTGAAGCGGTGCGTGTTATCCTGGCTCGCCAGCTGCACAGGGGCGGTAAGCTTTGGATCAGGGTTTTCCCGGATAAGTCTATAACTAAGAAACCGGCAGAAGTGCGTATGGGTAAAGGCAAGGGCGACCTTGATCACTGGGTATGCGTTGTAAAAAGAGGCCGTATTCTATTTGAGTTAGGCGGTATTCCGGAGGAGTATGCTAAGGCCTGTTTCCGTATGGCAGCCTTTAAGATCCCGCTGCGTACTAAATTTGTAACCAGGTTGCATAAATAATATGAAAATAGAAGAATTGAGAAATTTATCGGAAGACGAATTATTGTTAAAAGAAAAGTCCCTGTATGAGGAGCTGGCGAAGTTGAATGTGCAGCGCTATACCGGGAGCGTAGAGAAACCGCATAAGTTTGCTTTGATCAGGCAGGATATTGCCCGTATCAGGACAATCTTAAATGAGAAGAAAGATAAATAAGATGGGTAAGCAAAGAGAATATAGCGGAGTTGTAGTCAGCGATAAGATGCAGAAGACGGTAGTGGTAAAAACCATGCATTTAAGCAGGCATGCGAAATATTCCAAAACTGTGAAAATGCATAATAAGTTTAAGGCGCATGATGAAAAGGGCCTTGCCAAGCTCGGTGATACGGTGAGGATTGTTGAAACCCGCCCTCTTTCAAAAGATAAGCGTTTTATCGTAAAAGAAGTGATTAAAAAATTTCAGAAAGTAGAAATTGCTCCTGAGGAGATTGCATAAATGATCCAGTTACGTTCAATATTAGATGTTGCGGATAATACCGGAGCCCGGCGGGCTGCTATGATCGCTACCTTAGGTAAAAAGGGAAGTTTTAACGCCGAAATTGGCGATGTGATTAATGTCAATATTAAAGAGTCTATTCCCGGAGCAACCGTAAAAAAAGGCGAAAAAGCCAGAGCGGTAATTGTGCGTACTAAACATGACATAAGAAGGACGGACGGCTCAATATTGCGTTTTGACCGTAATGCCATAGTAATTATTGATGAAAAAAACAATCCCAGGGGTACGCGAGTATTCGGCCCGGTTGCCCGTGAATTAAGAGACAGAAATTTTAATAAAATAATTTCATTAGCTCCAGAGGTAATTTAATGCAAAAAATTAAGAAGAATGATATTGTCCAGATAATTAAGGGCAAGGATAAAGGTAAACAAGGCAAAGTAATTAATGTGATTGAAGACGGGGCACGCGCTTTAGTTGAAGGTTTAAATTTGGCCAAGAAGCATAAGCGTCAGAGCCGCCAGGACCAGAAGGGCGGGATAGTTTCAATTGAAATGCCGGTTAGTGTTTCTAATTTAATGCTCTTCTGTAAACATTGTTCCAAACCCACCCGGGTCGGGGTAATGGTATTAAAAGACGGGACAAAGACCAGAATGTGCAAGAGTTGTAAAGGGGCGTTATAATATGATACCGAGATTATTAGAAAAATACAGAAACGAGATTGTGCCTAAACTAATGCAGGATTTTAAGATTAAGAATAAGATGGCTGTTCCTGCTGTAGTTAAAGTCGTGGTGAATATGGGGATTGGTGAAGGTACACAGGATATAAAAATCCTGGAAAAGGCCGCGGATGAGCTGGCAAATATTACCGGGCAAAAACCGATTATCCGCAGGGCAAAGAAAGCCATCGCTAACTTTAAAGTCAGGCAGGGCCAGGCTGTTGGAGTAAAGGTGACTCTAAGAAAAGCAATGATGTATGAGTTTGTCGACCGCCTGCTTAATATTTCCCTTCCGCGAATTCGGGACTTCCGCGGTGTTTCCCGGGATTCTTTTGATAAGGCTAATAATTATACCCTGGGTTTAAGCGAACAGATAATCTTTCCGGAAATTGAATATGATAAGATTACCCGCACACAGGGTATGGATATTACTTTTGTGATTAAAAATGCCAAAAGCAAAGACCAGGCAAGGGCGCTCCTGAAATACTTCGGAATGCCTTTTAAGGATAAGGAATAATAATGGCAAAGAATTCTCAAATCGCTAGATGGAAAAGGCCGGCAAAATTTTCAACCCGTAAATACAACCGTTGCTCAATTTGCGGAAGGAGTAATGGTTATTTAAGAAGGTTTGAACTTTGCCGTATTTGTTTCAGGGAACTGGCCTGGCAGGGGCTTATCCCCGGAGTTAAGAAGGCGAGTTGGTAGATACAAAATACTTTGCCTGTCCGGCAAAGTATTAATTCGCAGACGGCCTTACGGCCTACGACTTATTCCTCTTTCGTTCCATAAGTCGTCTGCTCATTAAAATTGGGGGTTAAATGTCAAGAACAGATTTAATTGCAGATGTTTTTACGATTATACGCAACGCAATAATTATTAAAAGGGATGTGGTGGACCTTCCGGCATCTAATAATATAAAATCAATTATAGCTATTCTTAAAGATAACGAATATATTGATAACTTCAAATTGATTGAAGATAAGAAGCAGGGCATAGTCAGGGTGTACCTAAAGTATACCGCAGGAAAGTCGGCTATCCGTAACCTTAAGCGTATTTCTAAGCCCGGATTGAGGGTTTACGTGTCAGGGAAAAAGGTTCCTTCGGTTTTACGCGGCAGGGGATTAGCGATTATTTCCACATCTAAAGGTGTAGTTACCGATAAACAAGCCCGGGAACAGGGAATGGGCGGGGAAGTCATCGGATATGTTTGGTAAATAATAAAGGCACCCCGCGCTTATAAGGAGTTGCGCGAGTGTCCTATATCTGGGGAAATATAAATGTCTAGAATTGGGAAAAAACTGGTAGTAATACCGAAAGAAGTAAAAATTGAAGTTAAAGACGGGGTAGTTTTTGTTGAGGGCCCAAAAGGTAAGCTTAGCCGTAAGTTATCCGATCGGATCAGCATAGAAATCAAGGATAGCCAGCTTTTTGTAAAAAGGGTTTCTGACACAAAAGTAGACAAATCTATGCATGGGCTTTTCCGTGCTTTGATTATAAATATGATTAAAGGCGTAACTGAAGGTTATATTAAAGAGCTTGAGATTATTGGGGTAGGATTTAAAGCCGCGGTAAACGGAGATAAGCTGAATATGGCTTTAGGTTTTTCCCACCCGGTTAATATTACTATTCCGGCAGGAATTAAAATTGAAACTCCTAAACCTACTCAGGTAATCTTAAAAAGCCCCGATAAAGAGCTTATCGGAAAGATGGCTGCTGAAATCCGTTCAATTTATCCTCCTGAGCCTTATAAAGGCAAGGGTATACGTTATTTAGGGGAGCATGTTAAAAAGAAAGTAGGAAAGGCGCAGGCAACCGGTAAATAAAATGAGAAAAAAAGAAGAATTAAGGTTAAAGAGGCATAAGAGAATTAAAATGAAGATGCTGGGCACGCCTGAGAAGCCGCGGCTGGTTGTGCACCGTTCTTTAAAAAATATCTCCGCGCAGGTGCTCGATGATACAAGCGCCAAGGTTCTATTTTCACTGTCTACTAAAGATAAATCATTAAAACAGAATTTTCCTTCTGCTGGAAACCTTAAATCATCAGCGGTTTTCGGGGAAATCTTTGCTAAGTCGGCAAAGGAAAAGGGGATCAGTAAGGTGATTTTCGACCGGGCGGGTTATCTTTATCATGGCAGGATTAAATCTTTTGCCGAGGCATTAAGAAAAGGTGGAATGGAGTTTTAAATTATGCGTGAATTAAATATTGCACAACAGTCAGATTTAATTGAAAAGGTGATTAGTATAAACCGGGTTACCAAGGTAACCAAGGGTGGCAAGAAATTGCACTTTAGCGCTTTAGTGGTGGTAGGGGACAGCAAGGGCAGGGTTGGTTTTGCTTTGGATAAGGCTAATGAAGTTGCCGAGGCTATACGTAAATCTTTGACTAAAGCAAAAAAGAGCCTTTTTAAGGTTCCTATGGAAGGCTCAACCATTCCTCATGCAATAGTAGGTAAATTTGGAGCCGCCAGCGTTATGCTTAAACCGGCATCGGAAGGAACAGGCGTTATTGCTGCTGGCCCGGTGCGCGCGATTTGTGAAGCCGCCGGGATTAAAGATATTCTTACTAAGTGTTTGAAATCTAATAACCCAATCAACGTAATCAAGGCTACTATGCAAGGGTTAAGTAGCCTTAAAGAATAAATAAAATGAAAGAGAAAAAGACCAGTAAAGAGCAGGCTGTTAAAAAACCGGTTGTTAAAAAGACGGCGGTTAAGAAACCTGTTGTAAAGAAAGCTGAGGATGAGAAACCGGTGTTCAGCGGAGTTGCTTTGCATAATTTGAAGCGCCCGTTTGGATCCCATAAGAAAAGAAAATACTTGGGCCGCGGACCAAAATCCGGGCACGGTAAGACATCTACGCGCGGAAGCAAGGGGCAGACCTCGCGTGCCGGAAGGCATTTTTATTTAGGTTTTGAAGGAGGTCAATCTCCGCTTATCCGTAAGATGCCTAAGCGCGGATTTGTGAGTAATTTCAGAAAGACTTATCAAATTGTTAATCTGGAGGATTTAAATTCAATAAAAGAAGCCGTGGTCACTCCGCAGATTTTGATGGATAATGGTTTAATCCGCGATGAACACGCCTTAATTAAAATATTGGGCAGCGGCAGCATTAAGAACCCGGTAACTATACAGGCTCACGCGTTTTCTAAGCGGGCGGCCAGCGAGATTGTTAATGCCGGTGGAAAAGCAGAAATCATAAATGTTTAACGCGCTGGTTAATGCGTTTAAGATTCCTGATTTAAAGAAGCGGCTGATTATTACAGGCGCGCTTATTGCTATCTACCGCGTAGGTTGTTATGTACCTACTCCCGGTATTGACGGAGCAGCCCTGGCGGATTTTTTTAATCGGATAGCCAAAACTCAAGGCGGAACGCTCTTTGGTATAATTAATATGTTTTCCGGCGGCGCTATGGAGCGGCTGACTATATTCGCCCTGGGGATAATGCCCTATATTTCCTCGTCTATTATTATGCAGCTTTTGACTGCGGTTATCCCGGCGTTGGAGAAAATGGCTAAAGAGGGTAAAGCCGGATACGAAAAGATCAATCAGTTTACCCGTTATGGAACGGTTTTGCTCTCAGTCGTACAATCTTATTTTATCGCTCTTTGGCTGGAAAGCCCTGCCCGTTTTGAAGGATTGCAGATTGTTATGCATCCGGGATGGGGTTTTCGTATCTTGACTGTCCTGACATTGACTACCGGGACAATTTTTATTATGTGGCTCGGGGAACAGATTCAGGAACGAGGAATAGGAAACGGCATATCCCTGGTTATTACCGCGGGTATTATTTCCAGGATTCCTACAGCGTTAAACCAGTTATTTGTTTTGATTTCTCCTTTTGCCGCCAGCCGCAGGCAGATCCAGCCGGTTACTTTATTAGTTATGGCCTTGTTGCTGGTTGGGGTGGTTTTTGCGGTAATTATGATTACGCAGGGGGTACGTAAGATCCCCGTGCAATATGCCCGGCGCATCGTTGGGCGCAAGATTTACGGTGGCCAGAGTACTTATATACCGCTAAAGGTGGATACTTCCGGGGTTATCGCGATTATCTTTGCCCAGTCAATTATACTGTTTCCGGCAACCTTGGCTTCTTTCATACCAAATCCCGGTTTTCAGCGGTTGGCTGAAGGATTAATCCGCGGGCAGTTGTTGTATTCGGCTGTTTATGCTCTTTTGATAATTTTCTTCTGTTATTTTTATACGGCGATTGTATT
>CAZQGT010000028.1:0-17678 GCA_964593005.1 uncultured Planctomycetales bacterium | reverse complement strand
TCCGGCCTATCTCCTGTATACAGAATTCACCAGCCGGATGGTCGTAAAATAATTTAAGCAGCTTAAGTTTATTCTTGCTTAACAGCTTCATCTTAAATGCTCTCTATATTCATTATGCATATAAATATATCCATATGTATATTATAGTATGCTTATGTATATAATAATATGCTATTTGCATATATTGTCAAGCAAAAAAATAGCTTTCCAGGAACATATGATTTTGCCTGGAAAGCTATCGCATTGGTTGCCGTGGCTAATTAACTGTCCCTTCGGACTGATCACGCAGATCAAAATCGGAATTTTCATCCCCCTTTTGAGGCTTCATTCCATCACCCATGCCTTGCTTAGGAGGCTGCTGCTTACTCATCCATTGCCTCAACTGATCCTGTGTCAAATACTGCGCAAGCTTTAATTCCGTGTTTTGACGCAACTCCTCCATTTTATTTCCAGCCGTATCTGGAGATATCCCCTGTTCCCTAAAAGCCTGCATTTGATTAAGCTCATCCTGAATAATTGGAGTAATCCGGGCTATCTGTTCATCAGTCAAATTCAACTCATTTTTCATTCTAGAAACAATTCTGTTATATTTACTTTCCGTACAAAACTCTTAACTGATCAATTGTCGGATGACCCGGATAATATTCTCCTTGCGGGCCGATATAACCGTCTTTATGCTTAACCAGTATAATAGGAGTATAGCTACCGTTTGAATTAGGGATATTTATCACCGCTGTTCCTTCTGATATTTTTTGAGATTGAATAGCATCAGTAGGCACAACCGCGACATTTGGTTTTACTGCAGGCGCAGGAACGACAACGTATCCGCTAGAAACAGCCATATAATACACATTATCATAATAATAGTATGTGGCACCTTCAATTATGATAATTTTGTGGCCAATCGGAAGTACCGTAACTACTGCCCCCGCAGGAGGGATATCAACAGAAATCTCAAATAGGCCGAAGAATATCGACTTATAAAACCTGCCATCATGATAACGATACCTCTCATGCCCCATGGTAATATATTCTGGGTTTCTATGTGGGCCACCCGGGCCATCCATTCCTGGACGAGCAAAAGCGTTTGTTGATTGTAGAAAAATAATTAGGCTGGCAAATAAGATTATTGATGGTCCCCTGAAAAAAAATGGTTTTTTCATTTTTTATCCTCCGAAGCAAGTATTACCGTCATCCACATCTGGATTCCTTCATTATTAAACACCCCGCCTCCGGGCATACCTCTACCCATACCACCAGGCATACTTCTGCCCCCACCGGCAGCTGGCATATTGTCATCAGAAATGCGCGTTCCGCCTCCCATCCCGCCTCCTCGAGGCATGCTACCAGCTATACCACTGTTAATTACAGATGTCTCAAAACCCATACCGATAATCTTACTCTTAGCTCCTATATAATACGCATGCTGCTCACTTTCAACCAAGGGGACTTTTAGCTCATAGGTAAAATATCCTTTCAGGCTGCCTATTTTAACGCTTATACCGTCTTTTTCGATTGCCTCCATTGATGTAGTATACTTTTCTTCCTTCCCCGGTCCAATAATCTCAATCTCCTGCCAAGGCTCTTGGAATATCCCCGCAGGCTCCTTTAAATCTTTTTTATCCATAGGCACTAGACTTCCACCCCCTGTTTCCATCGGCATGTTCTTACCTTGCATCCCAAAAGGAAAATGTACCCCAAAAACCTTATCAGTTCCTGCTTCCGGATCAAACCAAACGGTAAAACCCGCCCTCATTAATTGTTCCATAAAACCTCGATTACGGGTAATCAAACAAACATAAAGATAGGTATCATCATTAACAACCCCGACACTAATCCTTGTGCCTGCATTATAATATACAATATCCTCCTGCCAATCCTCAAACTTCCCGTCAATACTGATTTGACGGATCCGCCATTTACTCTCAAGCTTAGGCTTGCCGCAACCGACGATTAAAATGCATGGCAAAATAAAGACTATAAAAATAAAAAGCAACTTTACTCTCTTCATGCTATGCCTCATTTGCTATGTAAATATGATACAGATTAGGACAGTAATATACACTCTTCTGTATAGCCAGTATTATGGATAATATCATCTCTTCAATTAAGGAAACGGTAATTCTCCATCCGGAGGAAACCCATGCCCCCTCATCTTTCCAGGCTTACCTTGTGGCCTATCAGGCCCGCGGGTCTCTTCAAATTCATTTTGCAGAGCCCTGAATTCTTCTTGCTGTTGAGGCGTAAGAATACCCATAATCTGTTTATCAGCCTTCTCTTTGATCTCAATAATAACATTGCGTATGTTTTTACCTACGCCATCAATTTCCTTGCGCGTATTCTCTAAAATCTCTGCAACTTTTACTCTTTGTTCTGCGCTAAGATTTAACTTAACTGTCAACATTTTAATTGGCCCAACACCATCTTGTCTTCCTGGTTCCCGTAAACCAGGACCCATAAAATATTTAGCCCTTTGCGCAAAATTTAATCTCTCCGGTCCGGGCCATCTTAAATCTGTACGCCTGGCTATCGTTTCCCCAACCAATATACCAACTAAAATGCATAAGATTCCAAACACCGAAACGTATACCACATTCTTATTCATATTAACCACCTCTCCTCTCTTAATTTTATGCCTCTAACATCAACCTTAAAACCATATCTGTTGTCGTTTGGGCACCGCTCAATATATGGTCCTCCAGGGAACAACTGTTTGCTTGTTGCCTGTAACTTATAATTAAAAATCCAAGCGATAGCATAATCACGGCAACAGGTACGGGAATAAGTCTGCGGGAAAGATTTCCTATACTCGCCAGCCATAAAATCCGCTGGTCTTTTATACGTTGTTCATTTGCAAGCCTATCCCGTAAAAGATGAATAAAATAATCCGGCGGCAAAGCCCTTCTCTTCTTTTCCGAAACAAGCTCTTTAACCCGGGAAAACCCTGACAATTCTTTCCTGCAAGAAGAACAATTATCCAAATGTGCTTTGATTAAAATTGCATCAAGGCTACCTGCCTCTCCGTCAATATAACGGGACAATATCTTATTTATCTTTCCGCATTCTTTCATATCAAATCCCCTCCAGACCTAAGAAGTCTTTTTTTTAAAAACAGCCTGGCCCGGTGAATTCTTGATTCAACCGTACCGATACTACAACAGAGAATCCGGGATATCTCAACATAACTTAATCCTTCAATATCCTTAAGTACAAGTGCAGACCTGAATTTAAAAGGGACGCTCAACAGGAGATCCTGGATCATTATTTCTTTCTCCTTTGCCAACAAAGCATCTCTCGGACCATCAACGTCAGTGTTTGTGTCTAAGATTCCCTCATTTCTTACAAATCCTTTTCTTTTACGCAAAAAATCATATGTAGTATTTACGACAATACGGTAAAGCCAAGTAGAAAACTGGCTTTCTTGCCGGAAAAATTTCAAATTGCGGTAAGCCTTCAAGAATACTTCCTGCATAATATCCTCGCTCTCCATATCCCGCCTGATAAGAGAGTATACTATATTCAAAACCCTATCCTGATATTTCCTTACCAGTATCTCAAAACCCTCTTTTTCTCCGGAAAGGAACTGTTTTATATATAAGCCGTCTTCATTCATTTGGTTTTCCATAGATTAGACGTAGAGATGCCGATTTTATTCCCAAAATTATTAATTTTGTTAAATTATAAGTTGAAGATGTTGTTATGATTGTTTTTACAGTTACTACAGGCAGAATCGAACAGAATATGGAGAATCTTGCATATTTACAAAACTTTCTCTATCGCCTTATGCAACTGTTCGAAATCGGAAGGTTTGGTTATATAAATATCCGCGCCGATCACCCTGGCGACAATCCGGTCAACATCAGCATCCTTGCCGGTCAACATTATAACCGGAGTTTTGCTTAAAACTGGGTCATTGCGGATTTCCCTGCACACCTCATCGCCGTTTAATTTAGGAAGCATAATATCTAAAATTACCGCATCCGGCTTTTCGCTCTTGAATTTCTTCAAGGCTTCCTCTCCATCAAAAGCCGTAACCACGCTATAATCCTTAGCCTCGAGATTAAGCTTAAGGATCTTTACAAAGTTAACCTCATCATCAACAATAAGTATTTTCTTTTTACGGCTTGAATTATTATTAGTCATTTAAAGTGCCCTATTTAAGCTTCCGGCTTAATTGATACATAACTCCCGAGGCTATTTCAGGCTTGGGAAATCCGAGCTTACGCGCAGAAATAGTCACCTGGGTTGTTTTTTCCGAAAATTTCCTTAGCTTAAAAGCGACCCTCGCCCCATTAACCTCTCCGCCGATAACTCCGTTAGCCCTGTCTTCTTTTGTTACCTTGCCTGAAATTTTCAAGGCTTCTAAACAGGCATTATAGGCTTTTTCTATAGTAGTATTAAAGATTTCCTGCGCATAGTCTTTACCGGTAAATGTAAACGCTGCCGCAACCGGCAAAGCCGCCACTCCGGTAAGTATAGAAACCCCATATACCTCAATTCCCTGGATACCTGCTGCCCTCAATGGTTCGGATATAATCAAAGCAGCTAGTTGCTGCGCACTGGAGATATTCTTATAAGATTTCTTCAAATTAATATTATACACCTTGACAACAGGCTGGCCCATAACGCTATAGTCCATACTGACTACCCTGCCCATACCCAAACTTACGGCGTCTATTTGCATTGCCAGTTTTTTTGCTGGCTTTTTCTTCTCCCTGGTTTTTTCCCCGGCAATCTTTAAAGAATCAACATTTAATCTACCATCCTTATTTTTCACCAAACCCAGTTCCTTAACCTCCAGCTCCAATTGCCTAAGATGGATTTTACCGCTTACAATCGCCCCCAGATTACAAACAATATTCATCTTGGGAATATCAACGAGGATACTTTTAGGAAACTCATCGGGATTATACATCTTAAAATCAGAGACCTTTACCGATTGCCTTATTATGCTTAATGAAAGTCCGCCTATGCTAGTGGGAGCTCCGGTAACGCTGGTTGCCACAGTTCCGACTAAAGATTTAATAAGAAAATCTCTGGCCAAACAAAATCCAAACAAAGAAATAACTATAAAAACAATAATCCAAATTTTCTTATGCATAGGATCACCCTTTATTTTTTTAGGCTGGCCGGGCGCCTGTTAAGTCTTGAGTTTCTTTCGAGAAATAAGTAAAAACAAGGATCCTTACGGCCGTAATCATCTTTAATAACCTCGCTGATTTTTATATCACGCTGTTTCCAGAGTTGGAAAAGGCGCTTATACCAGTCCAAAGTCCTGTGAAAAACACCTAAAATAAGCAGTAAAATATAAGCTGTAAGGAATATCCTGATAATAAACTGATAGCTACGGGAATGTTTTATAAGCCGGTTAAAAAGCAGCGGGAAAATCCCGAATGGAATTAACGCCAAAGGTAACGACCATTTAAGGGCTGAAAAATCATGCACGATAGAATGTTGCTGAAAAATATAAATCTGCAGGCAACAAGGAAGAGTAACTAACAGGGCCAGCCTTGTGTAAACTTTTATAACCTCTTTATTGCCGGCATTCCATTTTCCAAACATGGCGGAAAAATAACAAAATAACAGTAAGATTGCGCAAATAACAGCAGAGACACAGAGGATATAGCCATTCAGGGAAATTACAAAATAATAGAAATGCTGAACAAAAAAGTTTGATACAACTCCATCCGGGCCGCTAAGGTGCCTGCGGTTAAACGTAGAAACCAGCTTTTCAAATAACCCCAGTGGTACAATTTGATAAAAAAACAGCCCGATTGCTAAACCAGCTGGCACTATCAGATCCAGCATGCTTAAAATTCGGCGGCGGGAAAATTCCGGCTTATCATCAAAGAACATCCTTAAAGTTATGGCAATAAGGACAATGAACACAAACAACCAATCCGTGAACGTACCCAGGAATACTACCGCCATTGAAACTAAATTTAGCATCCTTGAGAGGCCTTTATATAAATAACGCTTTGTTTCCAGGAAGACAAATAAAGCAAACAGAACCATCACTGCCTCATCGGCAAAATATACAATCATATGCCAATAAAGCGTAGGAGGAGTATAGAGATAAATCAGGGAAGGTATAATTGAAAAGAATATATTAATTCCCTTTGCTTCTTTAAAATATTCCAAAACCATAAACATCAATAAAAATAAGAGTATCGCGATTATATATTGAGTTGTAAGATTATACGATGAAATAATCAGGACTAAATTATCGACTTGAAATATTTTGGCAAGAATAAAAACCGGGAAAATCGCACCCGGAGGATAAGAAACATACGGGCCCCTTTCTTGAATAAGATCATATTTTTCAGAATCAGGCCAGGAGATATACAAAAATCTTAAATTTAACGCTCCTTCATTCAACCAGTTTTTAGTTACACAGGCAGTATGCGCCGTCTCCCGGCTAAGATGACCATTTAACGACTTATCTAGCCATTCAGAGCGCATCTGTAATGTAAGAAAGAAGCACAGTGAAATCAAGAAACAGCAAGATAGTATTATAAATATTCTCTTATTTCTCTCGTTTAGCATATATTTATTATCTATTTTCCGGAAAGAATTTCATTAATCCTCTTAACGAACTCTTCCTTAGGGGTGGATTTTGATATATAGTCAAGCCCGCCGATATTCCCTGCGCTGACAGCCACTTCCTCCTCTTTTACTAAGGAGGTCAGGAAAACCGTTCTAATGCCACTGGTATTTGGATCTTTAGACAAGCGTTCATGCAGCTGTGTTCCGTCAATACCTGGCATCATGACATCCAGGAGAATAAGATCAGGAGACTCTGAAGCAGCCAGTTCAAACCCAATACCCGCCTCACCGGCAGTCAAAACTTCAAAACCCTCATTTGATAAAAACTCGGAATAGAGCTTAAGTATTCTTAAATCATCATCCACGATCAAGATCTTTGCCATACCTGCTCCTTTCGTTATCCTGCCTTAAGCGGTAAAGTGAAATAAAAGTGCGTCCCCTTGTCTTTGCCTTCACTTTCAAACCACATCCTGCCGCCGTGCAGTTCAATAAACTTTTTACTTAAAGGCATACCCAGGCCGGTTCCGGTATATTGGCGCGAATATTCGCTGATTATCTGTTCAAACTCGGAAAATACCTTGTAACTATCTTTAGCCTCTACCCCGATACCGTTGTCCCATACACTAACCAAGACTTCATTTTTCCCTGTTTTTTCCGCCTTAATTCCAACTTTTCCGCCTTTAGGAGTAAATTTTATAGCGTTGGAAAGCAGATTGAAAACAACCTGCTTTATTTTTCTCTCGTCTGCCGCGATAACTCCCACATCTTCTTTGATATCGGATGCAAGCATAATTTCCTGTTTGATTGCCTTTTCCGATATAAACACAAGGCTCTTTTTCAAAAGCTTTTTCAGGTCAAATTCAACCAGTTCCAGCTCCATTTTACCGGCTTCCACTTTTGATAAATCAAGTATATCATTTATTAATGAAAGCAGATGCTTTCCGCTCTCCCAAACATAACCAAGATACTCCTTCTGCTTACCGTTTAACTCCCCCACGCTTTCATCCTTTACCAGCTCCGAGAAACCTATAATCGCATTAAGCGGAGTCCTCAGCTCGTGCGACATATTAGCAAGGAACGTACTTTTTGCTTTATTGGCGCTGACAGCCGCCTCTTTTGCTTTTAATATTTCTTCTTCGGCCTGCTTGAGCTTTGTTATGTTATTACCGATACTAAAAACCCCCCTGACTTTGCCGTCTTGATCAATAATCCCTTTGTTAGTCCAGGCTATCCATACCCTTTCTCCGCTGCGCAGCATATTTTCATTTTTATTCTCAACATAACTCAAAGGATTAATCACGATATCATCAATCATCGCCTTAAGGTTACGTCCGGAAGAATCGGTAGGGGCCACTATGGTACCGATAACACTCTTACCCAGTATTTCTTCCTGGCTATACCCAAAAAAATCCTGCGCGTATTTATTAAAAAAAGTAACATTGCCTTTTGTATCCATGCGCAGGATAATGCTATTTGCGTTCTCTACGAGCTCGCGGTATTGTACTTCCATATTATCCGTCATATAGATAAATAACCCCTTATCTTCTTTACCAACCCTTTTATATCAATGGGTTTGGGGACAAAATCATCAAAACCCGCAGCCATTATTCTTTCTTCGTCCTCTTTCATAACCGAGCCGGAAAGAGCAATAACCTTAATCTGATTCAGGCGGCTGTCTTCCCTGATCCTCTTATAAACCTCAAATCCATTCATCTTTGGCATGTTTATATCAAGCAGGATTATATCGGGAATGTCATTCTTTAAAGTTTCAAGCGCGCTGCTGCCATCTTCGCAGCATAAGGTATTAAAACCATTCAATTCAAACAAATCAGCAGTCAACCTCATGCTTAAGGGGTCATCTTCTACGATCAATATTGTTTTGCTATTCTTATTTTCAGGCATATTCAAGGACCGCTCTTTTCATATCCCCCCCCTTTTTGTTAAGCAGGTAAAACTAAGGGTTAGTCTTGATTCGCTCGAAGCAATGCTAAATTGGTCTGCATCCGGCGGGCCCAAAAACTAAAGGCATCCTGCACATCCCCCCAACGGGTAGGCTTGCCAAGCAATGATTTTGTCCCCGCGCGCCGGTCAACCACAGCGGCAATACGCTCTCCGGTAACACTGTCCAGCAACTCTCCTTCTACGCTTACGACACCGACACCACTATGTGTACCAAAGACTATCCGCTTGGCATAACTAATCCCCAATCCGGCAGGCGTAACAGTAGAAAGTAAATCCTTGACCGGGCTGGTTGCCCTGGCCTCAGTTATGGCGCAACGGATACGCAACACATCAGGCCCAGGCTCATTGACTATTGTATAATCTCTTTTAAGCGCGTCATGCAGCGCAACGTAAAGATAGTTGACTAATAACTGCTGGTCTTCACGGGATAATTCGCTCAAAGCAGAAGCATTACCCTCGGCAGCCCAGAGTTGCACAGGATCAAGTATGGCCTTTTGGTATTTATTTAAATCTACGCTGCGATTCCGGTAATTAAATTCCGCTTGCCCGCTCTTTCCGCGATGTAATTTTGAATAATCACTAAGGAATCCCGACATCCTGACATTCGGCACCTGCTCAGTCGTAGCGCAACCAACAATGGCCAGTGCAACAACGCATAAGCTAACTAAATGCACGATTCGTTTCGCAAACATTCTCATACCCCCCCCTAAATAAATAGCTATCTATTTACAAAAAAGAAATCCTCTCTAATATGGATTTCAACTGCAGCAATAATTTATTAATAATCTGCTTGAGCATTCTTCCTTCTTTAGCCGGCTCGTAATATAATATAGTTTTAATATGAGATACTTAAATTTTAGCTCTAATTGAAAGAACGGTCAATTAAATATTCTTCCGGTGGGGACAAAGGCAAGATTTGGCTTGGACTATTACTAACTTCTGCTGGCCAAGCCGGTTAGGTAGTAATGTTACACTTTCTTAAGATCAACATCATCGGGCACCAATTGGTAAACGCCGATTGTAAAAGATTAACTCCCACAAAAACCGTAAACCACAGCCAGCGTAAATCCACAAAATGCGCCAGCAATACGCTAATAATAATAAATGCACCGGCTATCCCCCTCAATATCCTTTCCATAGACGCTCCTTTCTTGCCTTAAAAACTATAACGCAGCCGCACAAAGGCATTCTTATTCTTTTTCATCATTCCAAAATCCGTAGTATCATCCTGGCCCCAGGGAAGATTAAAGCCGATGGTTAACTTCCACTGATCGCTAATATCATAAGCCCCGGATAAACGCAGATACCCGTCTTTATCCGAAGGCGACCAGAAATTAAAGAGCCCAAGCATAATTGTCTGGTTTTTATAAAGCTTGGTAATCCGTTGCGTTAAAACGTGGCGGTATTCATCCCAAAAATAATCATATGACAAGAGGGCTGCCTTATACTGGGAATAATTAAGCTTTTGTTCAAAAAGATACTGCGCGCCAACCTTTAAGTCATTCCCCAAATCTTTTTCATACCCAAAAAGCCACTTGAGCATAGAATTCTCAATAAGGCGGTTGCCCCCCTGGTTATCCTGACGCGAACGAAAATACCCCATCTCTGCATTAGCAATGCCGCCCAGGAAAGGCCCGCGTACGCTGGCGCCATAGACATCCATACGCTCATAAAAAAGCTGGCGGTTTGCTTCATCTAAATAACTACTGGGTGAAGGGTCAAACCCGCGAAAATAATAAAAAGCACCCTCGGTACTGCCGAAGGTACGATAGAGGCGCAAGGCATACTGCATATTTTTAGCCTGCCGCGCCGGTTTTACCGCATTGCGATCAGTATCCCTACCGGTAATTCCGCCTTCAAAGCTATCGAAAAATGAAACCCGGTCTCCATCCGGAATGGTGTCCGGGGTAAAGAATGGAATGAGCACAAAATCTATATTTACTTCTTGCGGATAAAGCGAAAGGCGCAGCGCGTCAGAAGGTTTCTTTAAATACTCATCATCCCTGCCGATATAAAACGAAACATAGTCTTTGGGGAACATATCATTAATGAAGATATAATCTCCCGTCCCCCAGGTCAAGACCTGCCTGCCGGCCTTAATATCCAGCATCTTGGTTGGGCTAAAAGCCAAATTTAACTCGCGCACCTCATATGAGCCGGTAGTCTGGAAATATTCATCCAGCACAAAATCGCCTTTATATGTAAACACCCCATTCCAGGCGGACAAAACATTCTCTCCGGGGATGGCATAACGGGTCTTGAGCTGGAACCTCTGCTCAAGCATATTATAATCTTTATGTTTGGTTAATGTATCCCGGCTTAAGCGTCCGCCGAATGCCTGCTCAACAAAACCATGCCATTCAGGAAGCTCAATTGCTTTCGCATTTGAAGCGGAAAAAACAATAATCGCTGCTGCTATAAAAAGTGCTCGTCTCAACCCTTACTCCTTAAGCCACTGCTGCGGAGGCGTGCGCAGGAAACGTTCGGTAAAGATACCTTCATTCAAATTCACATCATACTTGATATCGCTGAATTCCGTCAGAGTATTTGAGTTAGCGTTTAAATCCGTGGCTTTCATTTTAGTAACCGTAGGATACCCCTGGATATCTTTTATTTCCAGGGCTTCTATAGTCCGGTACAATTTACCGGATTTATCAAAATAGTCCGCTTTCATGGGAACAAAATTACCTTTATCAATTTTAACTGTATAATACGAAAACTCCACTATCCCGGAGTCCTTGGGTGTATTCTTGATGTTATAGAACGATGGATCTGCAGAAAGAAATTCGTGTTTATCCAGGTCAATAGCCCTGCCGGATATATCCTCATATAAAAATGTGGTTCCGGCAAAGCTTGAACGCTTATCGGAAGCCGCAATCCGGCGCACCAAATCCATAGCCGGTAAATACAACCAACGGTCATCATCTTTACCTAAATGCTTCCAGACAATATAGCTCATGCCCTTAACATCATTTGGCTTATGAAAATAAACATAATATTTCTGATCCCCGCCCTCCTGGACATTCAGTTTTAATATAGTCAACTGCCGCTGGCGGATACGCCCTTGTGCGTCAGTAATAGTCATATTCGCTTTAGCGCTGCCGTCCTTGCCCTGATAATATGATCGATTATTGGCCTTAGAAACTACCTCATCAACAGTCAGCTCAGCGGCTAGTGTGTTACTCGCAAAGAAAAGCATCCCAAATAAAGCTACAATCTTTTTCATCCTTGGCCTCCTTTTTTACAAATATTCTGCCGCGAAATAATTGCGCACGTTCCGGATAAAACTGCAATAATCGCTACGCATATAATTGTCGTAACGTTAAGCTTGGCTAAATCATAACCTAAAAGAATATAGGCCACCGTTGAAGCAATAATAATCGACATCAAAACGCATTTTCCGCAGGAACAGACTGTTCTTACTTTTGAATCCTCAAAAATAATCCAGGGAAATCCCGTGATCAGCGCCGGTAAGATCATTAATGTCACAACACTAGCTACCAGCATAATCATGAACATAAAAAATCCAACAGTATTATAAGGAACCAAAGGCGAAGCAAAAAGCGGAAGAAAACCTACAGAAATCACCAGCGCATTCTTAATCAAGGCCCGCGCAGGAGAGCCAAACATCCCCTCGGCGGTCTTAGGCCAGCTATTATTCTGCGCATAGAACATCCGCGCTCGTTCTATAAAATGAATGGCAAAATCTACGGCTAAACCCAATGTTAAAGCCGATAGTACCGCCACCGGCATATCATACTCTTTACCGGTAAAACCCAATGAGCCGTAAATAAAAAGTATGGTGATTGTAAGCGGAAGCATCGACAAAAGTCCGGTTACCGGGGATTTAAATAGCACAATCATCATAAACAAAACAATAATAAAACTCCCCAGAAAGTTCACCAGCATCCCTCCCACCATTTTATCCTGCCAAACCATATTGATATAAGTTAAACCCGCCCAATGGTAGGATAGCGGGAATGGTGCCGGATGTAATCTAGAATATTCATCCACCTGACGCACAACTGCTGCCATTTCCCTGTTGTCTCCGGAGGTCAGCTGCAGCCAAAGATTAACCTTGGAATAATCCGGATTCACAAAATGCCAAAGGTCATCAGGCTTATGCGAATTCTCAAATGAAATAAGCGCTTGAGCCACGGCTTGCGGGGTAGGAGGAATAACATTATTCTTTTTATCACCGCCTAAAAGCTCATAGTAGACTTTTTTGGTAATATCGGCCAAAGAGGTAGACTTTCCCACCTTGCCTTTTTCCTTCAGATAAACTTGCATTCCTTCAATATAGCGCAACATTGCTGGTTCTTGAAACACCTGAGCATTTTTATCTTTTGCTTCAAGCACCAAATATGCGCTATAGGTACCGCCGAAATGGGCATTGAGCACCTTATCCGCCACTCGAATAGGATGCTTTTTGTTAAACCATTTAGTCGGATTATCATTTATCTGAATATGCGTAATACCATAGATAGAAAGTGCCACTACCACAACCGCGCCAAACAAAACCCGTCTCCAGTATTTTACTGTAAACTTCCCCCAAGCAGCAAGCGCGCGGCTTAATGGGCCTTGCTCCAAATCGTCTTCATGCACACCAAAGTTTCCCATCTTCTTTTCATCAAGAAGCGCAATATAAGCAGGAATCAAAACTACCGTAAACACCCAGGCTAAAGCTACTCCGAAAGCTACTGCAATCCCAAAGACCTGCACCGGAGGAATAGGCGCAAAAGACAACGAAAAGAATCCGGCCACCGTAGTTAAAGAAGTAAAAAGATTCGGCCGATACAATTCATTCAATACATAAGCAATGGTCTTATTCTTGTCCTTAAATACGCGGTATTTCTCAAAAAACTCATTCAAAATATGGATAGAATCCAGCACTGAAATTGGCAACAGAAATATCGGAATCATCGAACTCATTATATGTATCGGAAACCCCAACCCCACCATAAGACCCATAGTAATGATAACTACGATCATAGACATAACCAGCGGCATAACCACTAGCGCAACGTGTCTAAAAAACCATAACATTAGTAAAAAAATCACCACTACTGCCAGCGGAGCTGAAATTCCCATTTGCCAAAACATTTCGTTTCCGAAAGCATCTTCGGCTAAAGGCAAACCGGTAACATAATACTTTTCCACACCTGGATACTTTTTTAATATTTTTTGAATGGATTTAGAAACGCGATAACTAAGTTTTTTCTCTTGTATAGGAATATAAATACAAAGCGCCTTAGCATCCCGGGATATAAGCGTATCGTAAAACAGCGGATTATCCAGGGCGCGACTTTTAATACGTAAAGCATCGGCTGCAGTATACGGAGGATTTCCCATCAACCAGCGGAAACTGATTGCCCCCGGGCCGGCTTGCTCCATATCATCCTTATTCGCCAAACTCATTAATTCATACGAAGTAACACCCGGAATTTTCTTAACCTCATCGGTTATCTTATATACTTTCTCTAGGGTATCCGAATTAAAAACTCCCTGCCCATCATTCTCATTAACTACGCCTAAAACAATATAATCATAGATAGTAAATTCCTTCTTTACCTCTTGGTTAAAAACGCGTACAAATTCCTTTTCCGGAAGCATATTTTCCGGATCAGTATCCACTTTAACCCGGATAAATGCAGCCAGAGACAACAAAACTGCTAATCCAGTTATAAGAAATATTAATTTTGGTCTTCTAAGAGCAAACGCAACAATCTTATCTATTATCATACCTGCCCTCCTTCGAGCAGCTCGGCAGCTTTCTCAACACATCCCAAGCAGGAAAGTTTGCGTTGTTTACGGATTTCTTTGCATTTAAGAGAGCCGGCGGCATTAATAAAATCCTGCTCAAACTGATTTACTTTAAGCGGATTATTCTTTAAGGCTAACTGCCAGGCAGCATAATATGCTCCGCATTTTCCTTCCGGAGCTTTTCCCCTTCCCAAACCGGCAAATACATCAACTTCTTGAGCTGAAGTGTTAAAGAGATCATGGTACGCTTTGATCACTGACTGCGCACAATTAAGTTTTATATGCCCATCCTTACCTAAAAAATGATTCTTCGCTTTTATTTTACGCATCTGCCTTTCCTCTTTTATCTTTTGCTTGCGAAACCGTATATGTCCCGCCTCCTATGCGAATAACTTTACCGCAAAGAATCGCCTCGGCTGTCTTTTTACGGGCGGACTCAATAATATTCCCAAATGTCTGGCGAGAAATTCTCATTTTTTTTGCAGCATCAGCCTGATACATGCCTTGGCGATCGGCAAAACACAAAGCCTCGCACTCATCAACAGTTAAAACTATCTCTTCCAAGCCGGTCAAAGGTATGCCTTGAGGTTTAAAAAATCGAACCCTGGGCTCCCCCCTGACACACCGGCACTTCCTTGGCCTGCCACGGCTCATTTTAATATTTTTTAGCATATGCCAATAATATAATAAAAAAATATTTTTGTCAAGAAATTATTTTATTCCCGCAATAACATTAATTATAAACTTTTAGATTTATTCTCAACCACAAAACCATTAAGAAGTTTGTGCAGGTTATCTTTGAATCGATTATTATTAATAAATTTATCGGCAATTGCGCTTGATTTTTTGCAAAGCTTTCTTCTTAAGGCGTGGTTTCTTATCAAAATATTGTATTTCTCGGAAAAATCCCCGGCATTCGCGTCAAAGAATAAGGCGGCGTCCTTGAATTTTTCAAAAACCGGCAGGCGGTTTAAAAGTAAAGCATTATTGCAGAGCGCGCTTTCATGCGTACTCAAAGAAAACGATTCGCTTAAAGAACTATTAATATAAATATCGCTTAAATAATAATACTGGAATAATTCGTTTTTATCCAAATATTTCTTATAAAAGAACTGTCCGGGAAACCGCGAGCACAAGCGCGATAATCTTTCGTACAGGTCTTGCTCCAAAGACCTGCCTACAAAAAACAGCTTAAGATGCCGATGCTTCTTAAGAATAGCGGGCGCATCTTTAAGCAAAACATGGGCCCCTTTTATTCTCTCAAGCCTGCCTATATAAAGTGAGACTATATCGTCTTTTTTAATCTTATGGGCGAGCTTTATCTCTTCTATCTTGTTTCTATCCATCTCGAAAGACTCTATCGTATTTTCAATAACAACCACTTTATCAATAAAGGAAGGAAAATACCTGATAAAATTATCGTATTCATAGGCGGATGGGCAGATTATCCTGTCTGCAAATTCAATCATCCTCTCCTGGTTATGCAAAAAGTGGTTTAATGTCCTGAACCCGGAATCTTTCTCCCTGCGCAATATACTGTGGAAATGATATATGATCTTGGGTTTTCTTCCTTTTTGCCTGGCAATCCTCTTAAGCTCTTTGGTCCAGTTAACAAAATGATGGATTATACAGCCAAAATGGCACCAGTCATATTCCCTGAGGAAAGAACCAAGGTTAGGGTAACTCTTTAAGGAGTTATCCGGAAACAACAGCTTAACCGGATCTTTTCTGGCAAAACCGGAGCTTATAAGGACATGCACTTCATACCCCAAAGCCAAAAGGGCATCCCTGCTCTGCTCTACAATCTGGCCCACCCCGCCGCAGTATGACTTGCCAATAGGGTATTCAAATGAAATAAGCAATATTTTCTTCATAGTTTTATTTAAGTTATTGTTTGGTTACAAACAGTGTCTGCGTAGGATAAGCAAACTCTATGCCCAGTTTCTCAAATTCCTCTTTGATTTTAAAGTTGATCTCCTGCTGGATATCCATATACTTATTATAATCGGGGCTTAAAACAAAATAGACAACCTCAAATATCAGGCTGAAATCCCCGTAACTAAAAAAATGCGCCCGGTCAAAAGCCGTATCTTTAACGCTTTTAATAACCTGCTCGATAATTTCAGGGGTTTCCTTCAATTTGTTAAGCGGGGTTTGATAGGTTAATCCTATGCGGAATAAAACACGCCGTTTCTCCATAAGCCTATAATTACGCACTCGCGAGTCCGTGAGATCCGTATTGGAAAATATCACCAGTTCCCCGCCTAAGCTGCGTATGCGCGTGGTCTTTATCCCGATGTACTCAACGGTGCCCATAAAATCACCGATGATTATAAAATCCCCTATCTTAAAAGGATGGTCAAACACTATAGAAAAATAACTGAAAAAATCTTTTAATAGCGCCTGTGCGGCTATAGCTACTGCTATGCCGCCGATACCTAAACCGGCGATTAAAGTAGAAACCTTATAACCGAGATTATCCAATAGAATTATAACCGCCAGGGCCCAGATCAAAAGTTTAACCACCCAAAGCATGCCGTCAAGGCTGCGCACCACTGTAGGATCATGCTGCTTTTTTGCAAGATATGAATTGATGCTCCAATTAGCAAGCATAACCACTATGCGAGCGGAAAAAAAGGTAATAACAACTAACTCCAGAGTATTAAACAGGGCATCGGCCCCAGGGGGCATTTTTAATATTTTGGCGCTTAAATAAAAACAGCTTATATATAAAGCCGGCAGCCCGATTTTCTCCAAAATCTTTATAATGAAATCGTCGAATTTCGTATCCGTCTTTTCGGCTAATTTCTTAAGTCGCCTTACAATAGAACTAATGATGATTTTAACAAATAACAACCCAAAGATAAGCGTTGAAAAAGCAATGATATAATCCAGAATACGGTTCCCCAGGTATACCTGTTCCAAGATTTCCATGTTCATCGCAACTTTCTCCCGTAAAAAAATACTGAAAAACACCCCTATCCGGAGGCGAATTAATACTACCTTAATCTCGCCTCCGGCTCAACCGAGGAGTTTATTAAAATAATTTTTTAAGTTTTATTTATCCAAGGCCTTAAGGTATTTATAGTAATCACTATCCGTAGTCAAAATCAGCGTTGAATTTTTATCAATAGTGCCTTTATATGTCTCCAATGTCTTAAGCAGCGAATAAAACTCCGGGCTCTGCTCATAAGAGCCGGCATAAATATTAATTGCTTCGGCATCGGCCTTGCCGACAATTAACTGCGCCTGTCGATAAGCTTCGGAGGTAATCAATTTCAGCTCTTTACCGGTCTGGCCTTCGATCTCGGCAGATTTTCCAAATCCTTCTGAACGGTATTTCTCGGCAGCGCGCTTTCTTTCGGCAATCATCCGGTCATACACCTTATTACGGACCTCTTCCACAT
>CAZQGT010000027.1:0-17831 GCA_964593005.1 uncultured Planctomycetales bacterium | reverse complement strand
TAAGCTTTCCGTCTTTCGCTTCGGCACGAAGATTTTCGCCGTGTGCTTCGGTTTACGACTCGCTCCCGGACTGACTTACGCTTTTAAGAGAGTCCTCTGTTCGTTGTAATTCCTCGCACACATTTGCCGAAAATCTTATATTAATAACATTATTAGCGGGTGTCGAGACTTGCTTCGAGCAGCATCTCAAAAATTGAGCGGGCATGGATCCGCCGAAGGCGGAGAGCGAAATTTTTGCCGAAGCGCAGCGAGCCACGCCGGGGCGAGCAAGCGGTGCTGCGAGAACAAGGCTCGGCAGCCGCGATATTATTCGCCGAGGACGTCTTTAATATCGAAAAGCAGGCGTTTGTATTCTATGGGTTTTTCAACGTATACGGTGATTCCGCTTTTGGCAGCGATATGTTTATCAACCTCTTCGTGTTTTAGGGAAGTAGCAATAATTGGGGTGTCCGCAAAATCAGGCAGGGATTTAATATCCTGAGCAACCTTGAATCCGCTTTCATCGGGCAAAACCAGGTCCAGAAGTATGCAGTCAGGTTTTTCTTCTTTTAGCTTTTCAATACCTTCTTTAGCGTTAAAAGCGGCTACTACTATATAGCCGGCTTTAAGCAGCTCTTCCTTACTTTTTTTGACGATATTATAATCATCATCAATAATCAGTATCTTTTTAGGCATAAATAAAGTATACACCATAAAAACAAGGAATACAACCGCCAAAATATGCCTTCAAAAGGCTTCCAATCCTTGAATTTTTGTTAGGTTTTAAGCTTTTTAGCGTCTATTGGTGAAGAAAGGCTTTAAAAATGCTTAATTTAACCCCGGAAGAAAAAAGAGCTGCCCTTTTCCTTCTGATTATCGCGTTTTGCGGGATAACTTTAAATAATTTAGCCAAGCTTAACTGCGGGGCGAAAAAATTATTTTGCCCCCAGGTAAGTTTAGCCAGGATTAATTTAAATAAAATATCATTAGAGGAGCTGGTTAAGACCAGGTGCCTTCCGCTAAAGGCCTCTCAGCGGGTTATCGCATACCGCCAGCAGCAGGGAAATTTCAGCAGTTTAGAGGAGTTAAAAAAGGTTAAGGGTATAGGAGAGAAGCGGTATGAGAAACTTAAAGAAATATTTTTTGTAGAATGAAGGGATTATTTGTCTCCGCAGCTATATTCTATTGCCTGGGTATTCTCCTGGTGAATTATATCCGGGTTAGCTTCTGGCTGGTTGCCGGCTTAGGAGCGGTTGTTTTTACGGCAGCCTGCTTAAATTTCAGGCAGAGCCGCATATTTACTGTTTTGGTATTTTTGTTAGCTTTACTTTTTGGGGCACTGAATATGAAGAATGCGTTTACGCTTCCCAAATGCCATATCAGGAATCTTGTTCATTATAATAATAAAGGCAGCTATAGCTTAAGCGGGTATGTTGATAGCCAGCCGGTTATAAAGGGCAAACACTCGTCTTTTATTTTCAGGGCCCAGGAGCTCCAGGCTGATAATTTTAAATGGCTATGCTGCGGTAAGGTGTTAGTCAAGCTGGATTTCCCGGAAGATTTAAATTATGGGGATTCTCTAACCCTGAAAGGCTCTTTTAGCCGGCCATATATCTCTTCATTCAGCAGCCGTTCTTACCGGGATTATCTGTCCAGGCAGGGCATCTTTCTGTTAATGCATATAGAAAATAGCTTACAGGTTATTCCGCGGGAGGCTAAAAGCGGCAGCAGGTTAATTGCCTTTTCGCTCTGGCTGCGGGCTGAATTAGAACAAATAATCAGGAGGTATCTCCCGGATTTACCGTCGGCCGTGCTTTCCGCTATGGTCTTAGGGCAAAAAAGTACTATCCCCTGGCTGGTAAATGACTATATGGTTAAATCCGGCACTGTGCATATACTGGTAGTTAGCGGGTTTAATGTGGGCATTGTCGCCTTTATCACTAACCTTTTATTGAAAATCATACGCATCCGGCGTAAAACGCGGATTATCCTGGTAATAGCCTGCCTGCTTATTTATTGTTTTATCACAGGAGCAAGCAATCCGGTTATTCGGGCTACAGTTATGGGGGTAGTTTTTCTATCAGGGTATCTCTTGAAAAGGGAGGCGGACGTATATGGCTGTTTAGCCTGCGCGGCCTTATTTATACTGACAATTAATCCCCGCCAGCTTTTTGACGTCGGCTTTCAGTTGTCATTTGCCAGTGTTTTGGCTATTGTCTATCTTTATCCGAAGATTAAATCATTTTTGCGGTTGAATAAATGCAAGTCCAAAGTATTAAGATTTATTAGCGAAAGCTGTCTGGTTTCCCTTTGCGCCTGGCTTGGGACAATGGGGATTATCGCTTATAATTTTCGCATTGTTACGCCTGTAACTGTTTTGGCTAACATATTGATTGTGCCGCTGGCTACCCTGATTACCTTATCTGGCTTTAGCCTGGTTTTATGTGGATATTTCTGTCCTTTCCTCGGTGGCGCTTTCAGTACAACTGCTGCTATGTTAATTACCTTACTTTTAAATATAAATGCCGCGATGGTTAAGATCCCGGGAGCGTATTTTTATTTCTAAGTACCAGTCTCTTGTCCCATCTCATAACCATAATAAATTTAGAAACAAATTTATTATATTCGATGGGATTTCGCTGGATATAACCTTAAAGGAGCTCAATTTACCTTTGACAAAGACGGCCGGCTATGATAACTTATACTATTATGCGGCGTATAATTTTAAGTTTATTACTCATTTCTTTTTTGTCCATTCAACCGGCATACTCCTATTGGATCTGGACTCCTAAAAGCGGCAAGTGGGTTAATCCCAAGAACCTGCCCAAAGATAATCCTAAGGAGCAGTTTGCTTATGCCAAATCCTTTTTTGATATTAATAAATATGAAGAGGCCAAACGGGAGTTTCGTAAATTGCTCAAGGCCTACCCAAAGTCTGCTGAGGCCGCGGAAAGCCAGTATTACCTTGGTTTGGTAGAAGAAGCCCAGGGTAAATTATATGAAGCTTACCAGGCTTACCAGGTGGTGATTGATAAGTATCCTTTTAGCGAGCGTATCCAGGAAATTATTGAGAAGGAGTATAAAATTGCTGAAAAGTTTATGGCGGGAGAAAAACGAAAGGCCTTCGGCGTAGACCTGCCTGTTGAAAACCCGGCGATTGAAATATTCGGCAAGGTAGTGGAAAATTCTACTTATGGCCCCCTGGCTCCCCGGGCGCAGTATAAATTAGGCCTGGTTTTAAAAGGGTTGATGCGTTATTATGAGGCTGAAGATGAGTTTAATAGAGTAGTCTCGCGTTACCCCGATAGCGAATGGGCGTCGGCGGCAAAATTTCAGATTGCTTCTTGCCGTGCAAGCCTGTCCAAAGGCCCTGCTTATGACCAGGGAGCGGCACAGGAAGCAAAGCAGCAATTTGAGGAGTTTGTGAAAGAACATCCTGATGCCGTGCTTTCTCTGGATGCTGAAAAGAATATCGGCGAAATCAGGGAGAAAGAAGCGCAGGCAAGTTATGATATTGCCATGTTTTATGAGAAGCAGAAGGCAATTGATTCAGCCAAGATCTATTACAATGATCTGATTAACAACTATTCAGATAGCCCCTGGGCTGCTCAGGCTGCAGCCAGGTTACAGATAATGGAGCATAAAAATGAAAAATAATAAAATCAGTTTTTTTCTCTTTCTGTCTGTTATATGCTTCCTGCTACCTGCTGTTTTTTCCGGTTGCGGGTATACTACCCGTTCTATGCTTTATGGAAAATACAGCACAATTTACATAGCCCCGTTTTTAAATAAAGTGGATGTAACCCAGGAATCCTATTCCGCCAACAAATACCGTATCTACCGGCCAATGCTGGAAACAGAGATTACTAAAAAGGTGATTAACCGCTACCTATTTGATGGTAATCTTAAGCCGGTAAAAGAGGGCCAGGCAGACCTGGTACTCAAGGGTGAGTTAGTTGAATATCGCAAGGACCCCTTAAGTTATAGCGCCGGCAGTGATGATGTTACCGAATACCGCATTAATATTTATGTAAATTTGGTTCTTTGGGATCAAAAAGAAAATAAGCTTATGTGGGAAGAGAAGAATTTTAATGGTAACTATTCGTATTTTACTCAGTCGGATGCCAATAACACCAATATCAAAGTCCCCGAGGGAACAGCTGTAAATAGGGCGATTGAAGATCTTGCTCGTCGGATTGTAGAGCACACAGTTGAACAATGGTGATATGGTTTATTTACTTATCGGCCAGGATGTCCAAGCCAGAGAAATCCAGCTCAGCAAAATAAAGCAGGAATTCCTTCCAAAAGAACTCCAGGATTTTAACCTCGATACATTATACGCTAAAGAAATATCCTTAAAAGATATCCAGGAGAGGTTTCTGGCTATGCCGTTAAAAAGCGCCAGAAGGATTATTGTAATTAAGGACGCGGGCTGCTTGAATGAGGCATGCCGCACTTTTCTTATGGCGTATGCCTTAAAACCTAATAAACAGCTGGTTTTAGTCTTGATATTTGAACATTATGATTATCAGGATGATTTTATTAAAGGCGTATCCCGTTCTGCCAAGGTTATCCGTTTTAAGGAGGCGGTTAATCCGGATACATTTGTTTTAAGCCGGCAGATTGAGCTTAAAAATCCCGATTTTGCCCTGCGGATATTAAATCAACTTTTAAGGAATGGAGAGGCCCCTGAGCGCATACTGGGAGGGTTGCGTTATGCCTGGGAAAAACAAGGTATCCAGGGTTCAGAAGCCAGGCGCAAGCTTAAGCTTCTTCTCGGATGCGATGTGGAGATAAAAACAGGCAGGCTAAAGCCTGCCTTTGCTTTGGAAAAATTAGTTGTTGGTTTATGCGGATTTTCCCAGACGCAGCATCAAACGTGATTTTCTGCGGTTGGATGTTGCCGGATGGATTATATTTTTCTTTGCCGCCTTATCCAGCTGAGAAAAGACTTTGCTGATGAATGTTTTAGCTTCAGCGGTTTCCTTTTTGGCAAGTAATTCCTGGAATTTCTTTATTGCCTTTTTAAGCTGAACTTTGACTTTAATATTGCGGGCATGTTTTCTTTTATTTACGCGGTTGCTTTTTAATGATGTTTTACGCCTTGGCATATATTCTCCTTACCCGGAAGGGTACACCGGCCATTCCACTAAGGCCGGGTGTTAGCCCGGAAGGGCATTAGTTAATTTATTAATTTTTAATATTAAAGCATAATTAATTACTTATGTCAACAAGCAAATATTCCTTAGGCAGCCAGAATCAGGCAGTTGCCCGCTCGGCAGGAGTCATCAGCATAGCTACCTTGCTTTCGCGCATCCTGGGTTTTATAAGGGATGTGGTTATTGCCAGGCTTTTCGGAGTTTACCTCTATGCCCAGGCATTTGTTATTGCCTTCCGTATACCTAATTTGTTCCGGGATTTTGTAGGAGAAGGCGCCTCCAACGCCGCGGTTATCCCGGTCTTAAGCGAATATAACCTTAAACGTTCAAGAGAAGAGTTTTGGGAGCTGGCAAATATCCTGCTTAACCTGTTGCTGGTTATATTAAGCGCCATAACCATTCTGGGAATTATTTTTTCTCCTTTAATCGTGCGGGTAATCGCCCCGGGATTTATTGCTTTTCCGGAGAAATTAGAAGCGACTATCCGGCTAAACCGGATTATCTTCCCCTATATCCTGCTTATTGGCCTGGCTGCTTATGCTACGGCGGTATTGAACTCGCTTAAAAATTTTACTGTTTCGGCATTGGCGCCCTGCCTGTTAAATATTTCTATAATTACCTGCGCTTTACTCTTCGGAGAAGGCATAAAGGGTTTAGCCAGCGGGGTTTTGCTGGGGGGCTTGTTGCAGCTGGCAGTGCAGGTACCTGTTTTATATAAGAAAGGGTTTAAGCCCAAACTTTTTTTTAACTTTAACCATCCTGGGCTGGCGCAGATTAAAAGATTAATGCTTCCCCGTATAGCCAGCTCCGGTATTTATCAGTTAAATAATTTTGTTGATTCTATTTTTGGTTCTTTGATTGCTATTGTCGGCGATGGGGGGGTGGCGGTGCTTTATTTTGCCTACCGGCTTATCCAGTTCCCGATAGGAATTTTTAGCAATGCCTTGGCCCAGGCAATCCTGCCTACTTTTTCCACCCAGGCGTTAGAAGAGGGCCGGGAGAATATTAAAACTACTCTTTCCTGGGGTTTGCGCACGGTGTTTTTTGTTATGCTTCCCACAAGCGCTATTTTTATGGTCCTGGCATATCCTCTGGTGTCTACGCTTTTCGGCGGAGGCAGGTTTGATTTTAATTCAGGGCTGCTGACCAGCAATGCTCTGTTTTTTTATAGCATTGGGTTATTTGCTTATGGCGGGACAAAGATACTGCAATCCTGTTTTTTTGCCCTCAAGGATACACTGACTCCTACAAAAATAGCTTTCCTGGCTTTGATTATGAATATTGTATTTAATGCAATATTGATGTTCCCGTTAAAAATAGGCGGCCTGGCTTTAGCTACATCTATTTCAGGAATAACTACTTTTTGGCTTCTATTTTTTATACTGAAGGAAAAGCTGGGCGGTTTCGGGGAACGAAAAATATTCTTTTCTTTTATGCGTATAATGGCTGCTTCTTTGTGTATGGCAGCTGTTTGTTTTTTGGTAAACCGGGCGTTAAATCTTGGCTGGGCTTTATTTTGCGGGGTGTTATCTTATATTATGTTTTGTTTTCTTTTCGGTGTAAGCGAACTTAGAGAGCTTATGCATTGGTTGACTTTTAGAAACCTCAGGTAACCACTATGGGACGACCTCAGGAATTAAAAGAAAAGATTTCTTCCGCCCCGAATTCCCCGGGTGTTTATTTGATGCGCGATAGGCGGGGAAAAGTGCTTTACGTAGGGAAAGCCGGCTCGCTGAGGAAAAGGTTGTCCAGTTATTTCATCAAGGGGTTAGACAGCAAAACACTTGCCTTGATGAACAAGGTGGCTGATATTGAGTTCAGATTGTCCCCTAATGAATCTATGGCTTTGTTGCTTGAAGCCGGCCTTATACATAAATTTAAACCCCATTATAATATATCCTTACGCGATGATAAGAGTTTCCCGTTTGTAAAGATTTCCGCCGGAGTTTTCCCGGCAATAAGTATCACGCGTAAAAAAGACGATCCCTCCGGAAGGTACATCGGGCCGTATACCAATGCCAAGCTTTTGAAGAATGCTTTAAAGGTTATCCGGCGCAGTTTTGCTTACCGCTCATGCCGCAGATTGCCCGGCAAGAGTTGTATATATGGAAGGATTAATTTGTGCCCTGCGCCTTGCCTTGGCAGGCTTGATCCTAAAGAATATAATTTGCGCATTGAGGATATTGTCTTAATTTTAGAGGGGAAGGCCGACTTGTTGATTAACAGGCTGCGTCATTTGATGCAAAATAAATCCCGGGCCAGGGATTTTGAGGCAGCGGCAGAGGCGCGCGATCAGATTTCTACTTTAGCTGAACTGTCTGCGGGCTTAAGCGGGGTTAACCGCAAGGGCGAGCTGGAAGATTTAAAAAATAAGCTGGGTTTAAGGAAGCTTCCGGAAAGGATTGAGGGGTTTGATATATCAAATATTTCCGGTAAACAGGCGGTGGGTTCAATGGTGAGTTTTTACCGCGGTAACCCGGATAAAAATAATTACCGCCGTTTTCGAATTAAAGATTGTGCGGGGATTGATGATTACAAAATGCTTGCTGAAGTTGTCCGCCGGCGCTACAGCCGGATGATTAAGGAAAATTCCGCCTTGCCGGATCTATTGCTTATTGACGGAGGTAAGGGGCATCTTTTGGCTGCCTTCAGGCAGGTTAAAGAATTGGGCCTTGACCTTCCCCTGGTTAGCATCGCTAAAAAGGAAGAACTTGTATATAGCAGCAATAAAGAGTGTGGATTAAATTTTGCTGATGATACCCCGGCTTTAAACTTAATCCGCAGGGTGCGCGATGAAGCGCATAGGTTTGCTGTAAGCTACCACCTGTTGTTGCGCAGAAAAGAGCTGATCAGAAGATGACGTTATTTGAGGCAAAAGTTTATAAAGCGGTTTTAAACATTCCGTTGGGCCAGGTGCGTAGCTATAAATGGGTAGCTAAAAAAGCAGGCAGCCCGGCTGCTGTCCGAGCGGTTGGACAGGCTTTAAAGCGCAACCCCTATCCCTTAATTATCCCTTGCCATCGCGTTATAAGAAGTGATAATAAGGTAGGCGGGTATGCCCTTGGTCTAAAACAGAAGAGATTTTTATTGAGGTTGGAAAAAGAGATAGCAGAATGTTTAGCTGGTTAAAGAAAAATTATAAGATTAAGGGGCCTTGTTCTTTTACGGACTCCGCTTTTCAAAGGGCCAGGAGTATCTTGTTTTGTTTAAGTCTTGTTTTATTTTTTGGCGGTCTTCCTTTTATCCTGTCATTTGCCTTAGGTTATAAATTTAACACGCGCTCCTTGAAGTTTGTCAAGACCGGGTTAATTTATATCAAGACCCAGCCGGAAGGCGCAAATATATATCTTAATGGCAGGCTTATTCCCGAGAAGAGCCCGGCAAGCATACAGGAGCTTCTCCCCGGTGTTTATAAGATCAATTTAAGCCTGGCAAAATATTATCCCTGGAAGTCTGAGGTGGATGTAGAGGCCGGTAAAGTCAGCAGGATTGATAAGGTAATTCTTTTCCCTTTGCGGCCCGACCTGGAACAGCTGAACCAGGGGGGATTTTCTTCTTTCCGCGCGGATATTGATAATGGGGCGATTTATTATTTAGACCAGGAGAATAAGATTGTTTACAGGTCAAATTTAGACGGAAGCAATTTTGAGGATATTGCCAGTATTCCTGATAAATTCGGACAGGTTCGCGGGTGGGATGTTTCCCCGGATAAAGGCAAAATGTTTATTTTCAGCCCTAATCAGATTAGTGTAATCTTTCTTGATAACCGGGATGATTATATGTATTCAGATTCTTTTGTATCGCTGGATTATCCGCGGGAGAGAATAATTAAAGTATTTTGGCATTCGGACAGTTACCATTTGATAGTTTTGACTGATAAGCACGTTGCGGTAATTGAATCCAGTGCCCAGGCCAGGGCGGTAAATTTGATAGAATTGAACAAGGAGGCTACGGAGGCTTTTTATGATAATAAGCGCCAGGTGCTTTATTTTAGCGATAACCGGAAAAGCTCAGACGGCTCAAACTATAACAACCTGTATAAATTGGAATTAAGCCCCGAGTTTTATTTCTTGGAAAGGTTGATGAAAAAAGCAAATGAGTAAAAGCAGGTTCTTAAAACGAGTTTTTGAAATTATACCCGGGGGTTTATCCTGGGGCATAATCATTGCGTTGATTATGTTGTCAATTAAATACCCTGTAGCCAGCGCTGTTATTATCATTACTTTTGATTTTTATTGGATCATCCGCACAGTTTATTTAACCACGCTTTTGATTATGGCCCACCATCAAATCTCCTGTCAAAAAGGAGAAGATTGGTTAAAGCGCTGCCTGAGTCTGGCGCCGGAGAAAGGATGGCCGGATTTATTTCAACTGGTTATATTCCCGGTTTATAACGAAGGTTTGGAGGTTTTGCGGCCGTCTCTGGCGGCTTTGGGCGCCAGCCATTATCCCAGGGAGAAATTCATTGTGGTTATGGCTTTTGAGGAAAGAGGTTCGCAGGCGCATGATAATGCCTTGGCTTTAGAGAAGGAGTTTAGCGGGAAATTCGGGGCCTATTTGTCTACTTTTCATCCTGATATGCTGCCGGGCGAAAGCCGGACTAAGGGGGCTAATGCTACCTGGGCAGCTAAAGCTGCGAAAAAACTTATTGATGCCCGGGGTATTGGCTGTGAGCATGTAATAGTCTCTTGTTTTGACGCGGATACCTGCGTTGATCCGGAATATTTCGGCTGCTTGAGCTATTACTTTTTAACTTCGGATAAGCCGCACCAGGCAAGCTACCAGCCGATGCCGGTATATAATAATAATATTTGGCAGGCACCCTCTTTTGCCAGACTGGTTGAAATCAGCAGTTCATTCTGCCAGATGATTGAAAGTATGCGGCTTGAGAAATTTGTTACATTTTCCAGCCATAGCATGAGTTTTAAAACCCTGGTTAAGGTGGATTATTGGCCGATTAATATGATCTCCGACGATTCGGTAATTTACTGGAAGGGTTTCTTGCATTATAACGGAGATTACCGCGTTGTGCCCCTATATATTACAGTTTCCATGGATGTGGCTTATTCAAGTAATATTTGGCGGACTATGGTTGTGCAGTATAAGCAGAAAAGAAGATGGGCCTGGGGCGTGGAGAACTTTCCTTTTGTAGCAATCGGGTTTATGGAAAATGAAAGGATCCCCTTGCTGAGGAAATTAAGAAGATTATTCCATTTATTGGAAAGCCATGTCAGCTGGGCAATCTGGGCGGTTATCCTGGTAGTTATCGGGCCTCTGCCAATATTTTTTGGAGGAAGGTTATTCAGTCAGATGGCTATTGCGTATAATCTCCCGAAGATTACAGGGTTATTATTCCAGTTTACTTTATTGACCAGTTTGACCTGGATATTTTTAAGCTGGACAATTTTGCCGCCGCGGCCTAAAGGGGTAAGCTGGTTTAAAAATGTGCTTTTAGTCCTGGAATGGTTTTTCGTGCCTTTTATTATACTGGTTCTTGGTTCTTTCCCGGCTTTAGATGCCCAAAGCCGGCTAATGTTGGCAAGGTATATGGAATTTAATCCTACATTAAAAGGCAATAAGGTGTTATAATTAATATTCAAGATTTATTTCTGGAGGGAAAATGGATATCAAGAAATTAATGCAGGAAATGGTAGCCAGGGGCGGTTCGGACTTATTTTACCGGGCAGGGGGATCGCCGCGCCTGCGGGTTGACGGCAAGATTGTGCATATGGGCGACCACATCTTAAGCGTAGAGGATGTCATGCTTGCTACCCAGCAGCTGGCCAATTTTAAACAACTGGATATTTTCAGGAATAATATGGACGTGGATTTTGCCGTTTACCTGGAAGAATTCGGCCGCCGTTTCCGGGTGAGTATATTTATGCAGAGGAACTGGCCGTCTATCGTCATCAGGAATGTGCGTAACCATATATCTACATTTGAGGAATTAAACCTGCCCGTTGAAATATTAAAGAAATTATCGCTGGAAACCCGCGGCCTGGTGCTTTTAACCGGAAGTATGGGTAGCGGGAAATCCACGACCATCGCCAGTATGCTAGAATATATTAATAGCAGCTCCAAGAAGCATATCTTGACCGCCGAGGAGCCGATTGAATTCACCTTTGAAGATAAGCAGTCAATTATCAACCAGCGGGAGCTGGGTATTGATGTTTCTTCTTATGCGGTTGCCTTGCGTTCTTTTACTTTACAGAGCCCGGATGTAATGTTTATCGGAAATATCCGTGATTACGAAACTGTTTCCAGCGCGATGACCGCCGCGGAAACTGGGGTATTGGTTTTAAGCACCCTGCATACTATTAATGCCGCTCAAAGCGTGGAAAGGTTAATTAATCTTTATCCGCCGCATCAGCACCAGGAGGCCAGGAATCAGCTGGCTACTTTATTGAAAGGCGTAATCTCTTTACGCCTGGTGCCTGCTAAAGATGGCTCAGGCCGTATTCCCGCCTACGAGATTATGCTGTTGACTCCTACTATCAGCCGTTTAATCCGTGAAGGAAAAATCTGGGAAATTCCCCAGTTCATTGATGATGGCGCGATATTCGGAATGCAGTCATTTAACCAATCCCTGGTTAAACTGGTTCAGGAGGGAAAGATTAGCGAGGAGGATGCCGCCTCTGCCGCGGATAGCCGCGATGAATTTATGCTGGCCTTTAGGGGGATAAAAAGATAAAAGGAGATAGTTATGCTTGAAGAAATTAAAACTAAATTGGATAACCTTGGCCTGAAGCTTGAAAATCTAAGAGGCTATCTTTGACGTTATAAATAAAAAGCAGAAGATAGATGTTTTGTCCGGCCAAATGTCCGCCGCAGATTTCTGGGATAATACGGACCGCCCCAGAAAAATCGTTAAAGAATTAAAAATCCTCAAAGCAATAGTTGAGCCTTGGGATATAGCTTATAAAAAATACCAGGAACTCGAAGAGATTATGCCCCTGCTTAAAGAGGACGATAATGCTTTATTGCTGGATTTAACGCGCAATGCCGAAACCCTTTCGGCGGCAATAGATAAATTGGAGTTTCAGGTGCTTCTCGGCGGGCCGCTGGATAAAAACAGTGCTATCTTAAGTATAAATTCCGGAGCCGGAGGCACAGAATCATGTGATTGGGCAGGTATGCTCTTTAGAATGTACAGCCGTTTTGCCGAAAGCCATGGATACAGCGTTAAGACAATTGACCTGCTTGACGGGGAAGAGGCGGGTATTAAAAACGTTACTGTTTTAATTGAAGGGGATTATGTTTATGGTTATTTGAAGGCGGAACGCGGAGTGCACAGGCTGGTGCGTATCTCTCCTTTTGATGCCAATAAACGCAGGCATACATCTTTTGCTTCGGTAGATGTAATTCCTGAGATAGAAGAAGAGCTGGATATAAAATTGGAGGATAAAGACCTGCGCGTGGATGTTTACCGGGCTAAGGGCGCCGGAGGCCAGAGTGTTAACACCACGGATTCAGCGGTAAGGATTACCCATATTCCTACCGGTATTGTTGCCCAGTGCCAGAATGAGCGTTCGCAGCATCAGAATAAGCAGACCGCTTTAAAGATATTGAAGGCCCGTATTTATGAGGCCGAACAGGAGAGAAAAGAGGCGGCGTTAAAGCAGCAGGATTCGGATAAAAAGAAGATTGAATGGGGAAGCCAGATCCGCTCGTATGTTTTGCATCCGTACAATTTAGTTAAGGACCACCGCACGGAATTTGAAACCGGAGACAGCGGGAAAGTTTTAGACGGAGGCCTGGATGAATTTATTGAGGCCTTTCTTAAGCTGAACGCCAGCAAGCAGGGATAAAAATGTTTGGATTAATCGGAAAAATTATTCTTAAGAATAAGCAGGCTGCTATCAGGAAAAGGTTCCCGGGAGTAAAAATTACCCTGCATCCCGAGATGCCCAGCCCCTCAATGAATAAAATGGTTGAATTGGCTAAGCTGGTCAACCTGGTGAATTCTTTTGAAGCCAGGATAAGTCAGTTTAGCGACGAACAGCTCCGGGCTAAGACGGATGAGTTTAAAACCCATTTAAAGGATAAGTCTGAGCAGCTCGCGCGGGAATTAGCGGATTTACAGCAGGCTATGCTTTCAGTGGCCATGCCCGAAGAAAAAGAGAAATTAAAGGAAAAACTTAAATTAAGCCGGAATAGGATATTTGATGATATATTGCCCGAAGCCTTTGCCGTGGTCAGGGAGGCCTCAAAGCGGACTATAGGCTTAAGGCACTTTGATGTGCAGATCGCCGGAGGGATTATCCTGCATGAAGGCAGGATCGCCGAGATGTCTACCGGAGAGGGAAAGACTTTAGTTGCCACATTGCCGGCTTATTTAAACGCTTTATTGGGTAAAGGCGTGCATATTGTCACGGTCAATGATTATCTTGCCCGGCGCGACCGTGAATGGATGGGGCCGATTTTTGAATTTTTAGGTTTGTCCGTGGGTACCATACAGCATGATATGTCCGATGAAGAAAGGAAGATCGGTTATGCCTGCGATATAACCTATGGTACAAACAACGAATTTGGTTTTGATTACCTGCGTGATAATATGAAATATTCCATCGGGGAGTTGGTGCAGAGGCCTTTTTATTACGCTATTGTGGATGAGGTTGATTCAATATTAGTTGATGAGGCGCGTACTCCGCTGATTATCTCGGGGCCGGCGGAAGAGTCTACTGAGAAGTACTATACCGCTAATAAAATAGTTGAAGGCTTAAGCGGCCGCAGAGTTACGGAGAAAGATGAGATTGACGCAAAATATAAAGGAGTTGATTTGGGCCAGGGTTTTGATTATATCGCGGATGAAAAAGCCCAGACCGTCGCCCTTACTGAAGACGGGGAAGTTAAAGCCGCTAAACTTTGGGGTATTGATACGCTGCACACACTGGAGACGATTGAATACCGGCATCATACTATCCAGGCTTTACGGGCAAAGGAGTTTTTCCAGCGGGATGTGGATTATGTGGTTAAAGATGGGCAGGTAATTATTGTTGATGAATTTACCGGCAGGCTTATGCCGGGAAGGCGCTGGTCAGACGGTTTGCACCAGGCAGTTGAATCCAAGGAAGGATTAAAGATTGAGCGGGAAAACCAGACTTTGGCCACGGTAACCTTCCAGAATTATTTCCGTATGTATGAAAAACTTGCCGGGATGACCGGCACTGCTTTTACCGAAGCCACTGAATTCAAGAATATCTATCAGTTGGATGTGGTCGTCCTGCCGACGAACCAGCCGCTGGTGCGTAAGAATTACCCCGATCGTATTTATAAGACCGAAAAGGAAAAGTTTGTCGCAGTAGTTGAAGAGATTGCCGAATTGTATAATGCGGGTAAGCCTGTTTTGGTCGGTACAATCACCATTGATAAATCTGAAAAACTTTCTGAAATGCTAAAAAATCGCGGGATACCCCATCAGGTGTTAAATGCCAAATACCATGAGCTTGAGGCTGAGATTATCTCCCAGGCAGGCAGGTATAAAGGGGTGACTATTGCCACCAATATGGCCGGCCGCGGCACTGATATCCTTCTGGGAGGAAACCCCGAATTTATGGCCAGGAATGTGGCTAAACAAAAATTGAACCCCGAAGACGCAAATTACCTTAGTGAATATAAGGCTATTTTAGAGCGCTATAAGTCAAATGCTGCGACAGAGCATAAAAAGGTGGTTGACCTGGGAGGGTTGCATGTGTTGGGCACAGAGCGGCATGAGGCCAGGCGTATTGATAACCAGCTGCGCGGAAGAAGCGGCCGCCAGGGTGATCCGGGGTCTTCTCGTTTTTATGTGTCGCTGAAAGATGACCTGATGCGCCTGTTCGGCTCAGACAGGATTATCGGGTTGATGGATAAATTAGGATTGGAAGAGGGCCAGGTTATTGAACATCCTTGGGTCAGCGGTTCTATTGAAATTGCCCAGCGTAGGGTTGAGCAGCATAACTTTGAGATCAGAAAGCAGCTTTTAGAATATGATAATGTTATGAATAAGCAGAGGGAGATTATTTACGGCCAGCGCAGGCAGATCCTGGAGGGTTTTTCCCTGAAAGATAATATTATAGAAATTATAAATAAGCTTACCGAGGAATACCTGCAGGTATACAGGCAGCAAAATTCATCCGAAGTCGATATTCCAGGGTTGACTAATTCCATGGCTTTGAAGTTCGGCCTGGAGTTTAACGCGCAAGAATTTAATGATTTGGGGGATCAGGAGATCAAGGATAAACTTTACGCGCATCTGCTTGAGGCTTATGAGCTGAAAGAAAAAACAATTACTCCCGAGTTGATGCGTAATTTAGAGGGCATGGTCTTTTTGCAAATTATAGATAGCAAATGGAAAGACCATCTTTACGCGATGGACAGCCTGCGCGAAGGAATAGGACTGCGCGCCTATGGGCAGCGGGATCCTTTAATCGAATATAAACGTGAAGCCTTTGAAATGTTTGCTCAAATGGTAAGCGCTATTGAAGAAGAGGCGGTGGAAGTTATTTTTAAGGTGCAACCTGCTAAGCCGGACAGGTTTCAGGGTGTTTTCAGTTCTTTACCCAAAGAGCTTTCTCATCCGGAGTCTGTTAAGTTCCAGGCGCCTTCTGATAGCGGTGATGCCACGCAAACAGGGCCTGCCCTAATTGAACGTTCGGGTGGTCCTAAGCCTGTACAGTCTCATCAGCCTAAGGTGGGCCGCAATGACCCTTGCCCTTGCGGTTCAGGCAAGAAATACAAAAAGTGTTGTTCAAAATGAGTCAGTTGATCCTGCCCATTCTATCCGCTATTTTATTCTCGCTTTCTTTTTCCAGTTTTAATCTTTGGTTACTGGCCTGGTGCGCTTTTATCCCGCTTTTTATTTCGTTGGAGAAGAAATCTTTATTGCAGTCATTTTTAATCGCTTATCTGTGGGGGGTTATTTTCTGGGGTTTGAGCATATATTGGCTCATTCATGTTACCCTTCTAGGCCAGATAGTTTTAATCTTATACCTGGCTGTCTTCTCCGGGGCCTTTGCCTGCCTAATCCATTTATCAGGCCGGTTTTCACCGGTAATTTTGCTGTTTTTTATCCCCAGCAGCTGGGTATTATTAGAATACCTGCGGAGTTATTTATTTACCGGCTTCCCTTGGGCGTTAGCCGGGTTTTCTCAATACAGAAATCTGCCGGTTATCCAGATCGCTGATATAACCGGATGCTGGGGGGTTTCATTTCTTGTGGTGCTGGTGAATAGCGGGGCTTATTTAGCCCTGCGCAGACGGCCAAAAATACAAATTATTTTAGTTTGCCTTTGTGTGTTATTTTTATCTTTAGGATACGGTTTTTACAGGTTGAGCTATAAACCTGCAGCTTGCGCTGGCGATGAGAGAGTTAAGGTATCTGTAGTCCAGGGGAATATCCCCCAGGATTTAAAATGGGATAAGCGTTCGGCAGAGGGTATACTTAAAGGCTATATTGAATTGACTGAGCGCGCTTCTTTAGACGCGCCTGGTTTGATTATTTGGCCGGAGGCATCTGTGCCGGTTCTTTGGGGAGACGATGCTGGGGATACGCAATTTAGGCAGATTTTTTCTTTAGCCGCAAAATTAAATACTAACTTGTTGGTGGGAGCGGTTTCGCGCTTTGGCGAGGAATATTTTAACAGCGCCTTGTTTATTGATAATTCAGGTCAGCCGGAAAAAATATATAATAAATTACACCTGGTTCCATTCGGCGAGTTTGTGCCGTTTAAAGACGTTTTCCCCTTTTTGCAGTCTATCGCCCCCATCGGAGATATACAACCGGGCAGGGAGTATGTTGTATTTCAGCACCCCGCTAAATTTTCCGTGCTCATCTGTTTTGAGGATCTTTTCCCGGAATTATCCAGGGAATTTATAAGCAGGGGGGCAAGGTTTTTGGTGAACATTACTAATGATGCCTGGTATAAAGAAGGCAGCGCCCCCTATCAGCATTTTGCGGCTTCGGTTTTCAGGGCAGTTGAAAATCATGTATACCTTGTCCGTTCAGCTAATACCGGAATTTCAGGGTTCATTGATCCATTCGGCAGGATTTCATCAATAGTACAGGATGAATCGGCAAGATGTATCTTTATTAAGGGCTACAGAAGTAAAGAGATTTGCCTGGGCCCGTATCAGCGTACAATTTATAACCGATATGCAGACTTGTTTATCCTGTTTTGCCTCTTGTTTGCAGGTTCTGCTTTAGTATCCACTCTTAGGAAAAGGCATTCTCCGTAATTTTATCGCGTACATCTGTTTTTCAGCGGCTCCATATGTACTACCACATCAGTTATTCCGGGTATGGCAGATTTAATTGCTTCTTCAATCTGGTCGCTTATCTGGTGGGCGTTATCTATGTGCATATTTGGGTTAACCTGGACATGCAGGTCAATATAAATATCATCAATCCTCCCGCGGCTGCGTATTTTATGGCAGGCGCGTACTCCCTTTGTGTTTAATACAATATCCCTGATCTTTTGGTCATCAAGAAAAACCGCCGTATCGCAGAGTACGTCAGAGCTTTGTTTGGCTATTTCAAAAGCAGCAAGGCCGATGAACAGCGATATAAGTATAGTTATCAGCGGGTCGATTATCGGGGCCCCAAGTTTTATCGCTATAAGAGAAGCAATGACTGAGAAGGAGGTAAAGATATCTGCCCGCGAATTCAGGGGATCAGTAACCAGGATAGCGCTTTTTAGTGCTTTCCCTTTCTTG
>CAZQGT010000026.1:0-18581 GCA_964593005.1 uncultured Planctomycetales bacterium | reverse complement strand
GGCGATAACCCTTCTTTTCCCCATCTTCTTCGCTAAAATTGCCTGGCCCAAAGTATTGTTTATCTTATGCGACCCGGTATGCAAAAGGTCTTCCCTTTTCAAATAAACTTTTTTTATCCCAAGGTATTTGCTTAAATTTTCAGCTAAATATAACGGAGTAGGCCTGCCAGCGTATTCACTGAGAAAACCGGATAACTCTTTATGGAACGCTTTGTCTTTTCTTGCCGCCAAATACTCTTTTTCTAATTCATCAAGTGCATAAATCAGCGTCTCAGGGACAAACCTCCCCCCGAAATCGCCGAAATGCCCTGTTTTATCTAGTAACTTCCTGCTGGAAAACATTTATCAACCCTTTCTTAAATCCTCAAACAATCAGGAACGCCTGGCTGCCTGAATAAATTCCTTAATCTTTTTATGGTCTTTCTTACCCGGCCGGGACTCTAAGGAGCTTGAAGCATCCACCCAGCAGGGTTTTAATAATTTAATTGCCTTGCCAACATTGCCGGCAGTTAACCCGCCGGAAAGAAAAACCGGATTCTTTATTTTATCCAGATTCTTTAATAAATGCCAGTTAAACTTTCTACCCGTGCCCCCAAAACGCTTAGCTGAACAAGTATCAAAAAGAAAAACGCAGCCCTTATACCCCGATATCCCGGATAAATCCAGTTCCCCTTTAACAGGAAATGCTTTAATAATTTTGTATCCTTTAAACTTCCGGCAATATTCGGCCGGCTCGTTTCCATGAAACTGCAGCATGTTTAAACCGCAAAGGCCAGCGGTTTTTCTTACCGTTCTGGCGTCCTCGTCAACAAAAACCCCTACCCGGATGATCTTTTTAGGCAAAATACGCGAAATATTGGCGGCCTTAAGCGGGCTGATATAGCGGGGGCTTTTTTTGTAAAAAACAAAACCTATCGCCTCAGCCCCTAAGAATAAAGACGCCAAGGCATCTTCCAAATTAGTTATCCCGCATATCTTAACTTTAACCATACCTACCAGCCCATTACCTCTTCTACTTTTTTCTTAATATCCTCAGCCTCCATAAAGGCTGTTCCGATCAATAGCGCGCTTGCCCCAAGGATTTTTAAGAATAAAACATCCTGGTAATTCTTAATCCCGCTTTCCACAACTACCACTTTATCCCTGGGAATCAGGGTGAATAACCTCTCCGTAGTTTTAAAATCAACTTCCAGCGTATGCAAGTTACGGTTATTTATGCCGATAACCGGAACCTTCAGGCTAAGCACCTTCTTCAGCTCTTTTTCATCACGCACTTCCACTAAATAATCCATACCTAAACTATCGGCAATCTGCATTAATTCAATTAATTTATCTTTAGACAATAAATCCGCGATCAATAAAATCGCGTCCGCCCCTAAATAACGTGACTCATATACCTGATAAGCTTCCAGAATAAAATCTTTTCTTAATACAGGGACAGTGACTATGCTCTTCGCTTCATTAATATACAGTGGGTTTCCCCCGAAGAAATCCTCCTCTGTTAAAACAGAAACCGCCTGCACCCCTGCTTCCTGATAACTGAGACAAATCTCCGACAAATTAAAATTCTGCCGGATCAAACCCTTCGAAGGAGAAGATTGTTTTATTTCGGCGATAAGCGAAATCTGGCGCGGTTTACTAATTGCCTCTTTAAACGGCCGGCAGCCAGCCAAACCGGCTACCCTAGCCTTTAAATCCTCCTCGGGCAGCTGTTGTTTAGATAAAATTATCCTCTCTTTTTTCTTCGCCACAATCTCTTTTAAGGTATCAATTTTAGCCATTTTAATGTGAATACTCCCTTAATAATTCCAGTTTCCTTAAAGCCGCCTTTGAGTCAATTGATTCTTCAGCCAGCTTTATTCCTTCAGCGATACTACTGGTTTTGTCAGCGGCATAAATAGCGCAGCCGGCGTTTAATAAAACAATATCCCGCGGCCTGCCCTTTTTACCGTTTAATACATCCTGGACAATCCTAAGATTATCCTCTACTGAACCTCCGCTTAAATCATCAGGTTTAGCCCGGGGGATGCCAAACTCATCCGGAGTTATTTCATAATCCCTCAATGTCCCGTTATTTACTTCAGAGACAAAAGTTTTATCAGTAGCGGTTACTTCATCCAAACCATCCGCGCCGTGGACCACTAAAATATGTTTAGAGCCCAAATTATATAAAACCTGGGCCAGGGGCCTGGTCCACTCCCTGGAATATACCCCGATTAACTGATTGGTTGCCCGGGCCGGGTTAATCAACGGGCCCAAAATATTAAACATCGTTTTACCGGCTATCTGCTTTCTTGCCGGCATAACATTTTTCATTGCCGGATGCAGGTTAGGCGCGAACAAAAAGGCGATACCAATCTCTATAAGGCATTTCTTAATCTTGGCCTTATTCATATTTATATCTACGCCTAAGGCCTCTAAAATATCCGCGCTGCCGCATTTACTGGAAACTGAACGGTTCCCGTGTTTAGCAACAGTAATGCCCGCGCCGCTGGCAACCAGGGCGGTGATTGTTGAAATATTAAATGTCCCCTTTTTATCCCCTCCGGTTCCGCAGGTATCCAATATATTATCGGTATCAACGATAATCGGCTCAACATATTTAAGCATTTCATTTACCGCTACGGTCAACTCCCCGACTGTCTCACCTTTTTGATTTAAAGAAGTCAGAAAATTAATAATATCGGCGGTATCGGTTGAGCCGCTGAGGATCTCCCGCATTACCTGTTGCATCTGGCTGTCGGTTAAATCCTTTTTATTAATCAGTTGTTTTACAAGTTCTTTAATCATTTTAACTTGATAAAATTATCCAATATCTGTTTTCCGCTTTTAGTAAGAATTGACTCCGGATGAAACTGTACTCCCCAAACAGGATATGTTTTATGTTTTAAGCCCATAATCTCATTATCAGAGGTAAAAGCGGTTATCTCAAGGCAATCCGGCAGGCCCTTTTTATCAACCAGCAAAGAGTGATAACGTGTAGCTAAAAAAGGATTACTTATGCCTTTAAAAATATCTTTTTTATTATGCTGTATTTTGGATGTCTTGCCGTGCATAAGTTTCTTGGCACCCACGATCTTAGCTCCAAAGACATAACCTATCGCCTGATGCCCAAGGCAAACCCCCAGGATGGGGATCTTTCCGCTGAACTGGCGGATAACTTCACAGGAGATACCCGCGTCTTCCGGCCTGCCCGGGCCGGGCGAAATAACAATCTTCTCCGGATTAAGCTTCTTTATATCATTAATGCTTAAGGCGTCATTACGGTAAACCAAAACCTTCTGCCCTAATTCGCCTAAATACTGCACAAGGTTATAGGTGAAAGAGTCATAATTATCAATCATTAAAATCATGCTTTTCCTTTTGCGTAATTTACGTTAACCTGCTTATAATTTTAATAAACTATTGCCTTAATCTTTTCGGTTAGTTGTTTATCAATAATTGTAGCTTTACGTTTACCAGTCAGGGCATCAACCTCTATCATATATGTTTGATCTAAAGCATTAAATCTGAGATTTTTATCGCTATCTTCCCGATAAATCAGATAGATAATCTTCCTGTTTTCATCAACTTTAAAATCCACTAAACATGTATCTGGAGGAGTTATAGGAATCAGGTTTTTGCCGGAAAAATCCGAAATATAAGCAATTTCCGCGTCTGCGCTGGTTAAAAATCCGTCGCGGTTATAATCCTTATCTACTATTCCAAATAACAAAAGATTAGTTAATGTTTTATTTTTGCCAGTTTCATCTTTACAAAAATAGCTAAACGTAGTTATAGCCGCTTTTTTATCCAACAAAAGATGCGACTCACCATCATCTTTTCTTACAAAAAGAATGTTGCTATAATTTGAACTTGAGCTGTAACCGGATGTATATTGCGTTCCAAAATCTTTTTTATATTCATCTACCAAGTCCGGAGAAACTAAACTTTGGCCTATAGTAATCATTATATATTGGGATGGCAACAATATAATCGGTGTACCAAAATTAACAACTTTAATTCTGGGTTTCTCTGTTTTGGGTATATCCGCCATTACCCTACCCTGTGTGATTCTGGAACGATGCCCCTGCTTCCAATATTTTGATTCTTTATGTAAAAAGGCAAAAACTAAAACTGAAATACCTAACAAACAAATAATAAATAAGCTCCAACCGAGAGCAGTTACGAAATTTAGATACTTCTGGAATTTGCTCATAATCATTACCCTCCTTATTCCTTCTCTCTCTTAATTTTCGCCCCTAACGCACACAATTTGGCCTCCATGTTTTCATATCCACGCTCTAAGTGATAGATCCTGGAAATGGATGTTTTGCCGCTCGCGGCTAAACCAGCCAGCACTAAACAGGCGGATGCCCGCAGGTCAGACGCCATAACCGGAGCCCCGGATAAACCCTTAATACCTTCAACAATAGCATGCGGACCCTCTCTCTGGATGTGCGCGCCCATACGGTTAAGTTCGGAAACATGCATAAACCTGTCCGGGTAAATTTTTTCGGTAATCACGCTTATGCCCGGAGTCACCGACATCAAACTCATCATCTGCGCCTGCATATCGGTAGGAAAACCCGGATATGGAAGCGTAGTAATATTGACGGAGTTCAGCCTCCTATTGCCTTTAACCCGTAAAGCCCCATCAGTACGCTCAAGATGCGCCCCTGCCTCATTCAATTTATCAAACAATGAACCCAGATGCTGATATTGCACGTTTTTAATCAGGATATCCCCTCCGGTAATCAAAGAGGCCAAAATTAAAGTCCCGGCTTCAATGCGATCAGGAATTATAGAATGCGTAGCTCCATGCAGATATTTAACCCCCTCTATTTCAATAACCGGAGTGCCGTGCCCTTTAATTTTCGCGCCCATCTTAATTAAAAACTCCGCTAAATCCGACACCTCGGGTTCGCAGGCAGCGGATTCAATCACGGTCTTCCCTTTTGCTAAAACCGCCGTCATCATTACATTATCGGTGGCTAATACAGACGAGCCGTATACCCCGCCTAAATAAATATATGCCCCTTTTAACTTATCAGCTTCGGCAATTACATACCCTGAATCAATGCTGATATCGGCGCCTAAAGCCTTGATCCCTTTAAGGTGCAGGTCTACAGGCCGCACACCGATAACGCAGCCGCCGGGAAGCGAAACCTTGGCCTTTTTGAGTTTTCCTAACAACGGGCCGAGAACACAAAATGAAGCGCGCATGGTAGAAACTAATTTATACTCAGCGACATAGCTTGTGGTTTTACCTGCGCAAATATTCACCCTGCCTTTATCAAATTCGGCAGTTTTTCCTAAAGCCCGTAAAATCTTGAGCATGCTATTTGTGTCGCGCAAATTAGGAACCCCCTTAATCACACAAGGCTCGTCGGTAAGCAAAGTCGCAGCCAAAATCGGCAATACCGCGTTTTTCGCTCCCGAAACAGTGACCTCTCCTTTTAGCTTAACTCCGCCTTCAATAATCAATTTATCCATTTTTAGATAATCCTTTTTTTGACATAACTATACGTTCAATATCATTGTAATCTTTAATTAAGGTCAAATCATCAAACCCTGCCTTCTCAAGCATCTCTTTGACAAAATAAGCATGGTTCAACCCTAGCTCAAAAGTTAATAAACCGCCGTCATTTAAATAACCTGCTGCCTGAGAAATTATCCGGCGGTAAAAATCCAATCCATCACTGCCCGCCTTTAAAGCCAACTCCGGCTCAAAAAATATCTCTTTAGCCAGAGAATTAAATTCTTCAGTTGATACATAAGGAGGATTACTGATAATTAAATCAAATTTATAAGTACCGGCTTTTAACGCGGAGAAAATATCGCTCTGGACAAATTTAACCTCTACATTGTTTAAGCCGGCGTTTTCTTCCGCTAAGCGCAGGGCATCTTCTGATATATCGCTTGCCCATACATCTGCGCGGGGAAGGTTCTTCGCCATAGCTATGGCGATGCAACCCGAACCTGTGCCAAGATCCAATATCTTCGGCGAGAAAATGCCCGCCTGATTTAATTTTCCTAAAGCCTGCTCAACCAGGATCTCTGTTTCCGGACGGGGGATCAAAGCGCGCTTATCTATTTTAAACTTAAAACCCATAAATTCGGTTTCACCCAGGATATACTGCACAGGTTCCCCAAGCATCCTGCGCTGCAATATTGAAGACAATTGCGCGGATTTATCTCCGGTTAGATTAATATCCTTATTCAGGTATAAAGACATCCGGTCGCAATTTAAAAGATGGGTTAAAACTAATTCAGCCTCGTTCATTTTTCTTTTCTTCTTCTGCCTTTAATAGAGCTTCAAACAACTCATCCATTTGCCCCTCTAAAATTCCCTCTAATTGATGTGAAGTAAAATTAATCCGGTGGTCGGTAACCCTGCGGTCAGGGAAATTATAGGTACGGATCTTTTCGCTGCGGTCACCGGTGCCTATCTGAATTTTCCGGGCACTGGATAGTTTTTTTGCCTCCGTCTCAATCTTAGTCTCCAAAATACGCGCGCGCAAAACCCTCATTGCCTTTGCCTTATTCTTAATCTGCGAGCGCTCATCCTGGCAGGCAACCACAGTACCGCTCGGTAGATGCGTGATCCTTACCGCGGAATCGGTCTTCTGCATATGCTGGCCTCCCGGCCCGCTTGAGCGGTAAGTATCTATTCTTAAATCTTTTGGTTCAATTACCAGGTCAACTTCTTCCGGCTCAACTAAAACCGCAACTGTAGCGGTAGAAGTATGAATACGGCCCTGGGCTTCAGTAGTGGGAACGCGCTGCACACGATGCACTCCGCTTTCAAATTTCAAACAGCGAAATGAATCTTTGCCTTTTACGCTAAAGGTAACTTCTTTGATCCCACCTGCCTCATTAATACTGGCAAACATAGGCTCAAGGGTCCAGCCTTTATTATCCGCGTATTTAGAATACATACGATAAAGATCAGCCGCGAAAAGCCCTGCCTCATCCCCTCCCGTACCCTGCCTAATTTCAACTATACAGGCCCGGCCGGCATCCTTATCTTCTCCGGAGAGCATTTTCTTTAACCTAAGCTCTATATCCGCTTTCTTGGCATCCAAGTCCTTGATTTCCTGATGGACCAGCTGATGATAATCCTCATCATGCTTCTGGAGCAGGACCTCCTCAAGGTCCTGAGATTCCTTAAGCAAACTTTTAAGTTCGCGGTATAAAACTACCGCAGGCTTGATATCAGAAAGCTCTTTAGCCAGTTTATTATACTGCTGCCGGTCAGCAATCAGTTCATGGCTGGCCAAAAGCTGCTCCAGCTCCTGATAGCGAGCCGACATTTTCTCCAACTGTTCATTCATGAATTGTAAATTCTCCTCGCCCTACATTTTATCCGCTACTTATTGCTTCTTTCCGTACTTCTTCATAAACTTATCCACGCGGCCGGCTGAATCCACTAACTTCTGCTTGCCGGTAAAAAACGGATGACACTTTGAGCAAATTTCAACGCGGATACTCGGTTTTGTGGAACGAGTATGCACTGTCTCGCCGCAGGCGCAGACAATTGTGCTTTCTTTGTAATTAGGATGTGTCTTCTCTTTCATTTTGTTGCTCCTTTCAATAATTAATATTAACAAGATCCTCGCTCGCACCTGCTCGCAAGGATAACCTCGGGCAAATAAGTTACGTCGCTCTTCGAGCTCCGTAACTTATGCCCTCGCTTATTTTTGGTTCATACTGTTTAAAAACTCTTCATTATTCTTGGTTTTACTCAGTTTCTCGATTAATAACTCCATAGCCTCTACGTTATTTAACTCATTCAAAACTTTCCTTAGAATCCATGTTTTCTGCAAGACATCCGGCTTAACCAGGAGTTCCTCATGGCGCGTATTAGAGCGCTTGATATCAATTGCCGGATAGATCCTGCGCTGGAAGAGGTTGCGGTCAAGCTGGGTTTCCATATTTCCGGTACCCTTAAACTCTTCAAAGATAACTTCGTCCATACGACTGCCAGTATCAACCAAAGCAGTAGCGATAATCGTTAAGCTTCCGCCTTCATCTACCGCGCGAGCCGCGCCAAAGAATCTTTTTGGTTTTTGTAAGGCATTTGAATCAATACCTCCGGAAAGCACCTTGCCGCTATGCGGAACCACAGAGTTGTAAGCACGGGCCAGGCGGGTAATGCTGTCCAAAAGGACCACTACATCGCGTTTATGCTCAACCAGGCGCTTTGCTTTCTCCAGCACAATTTCAGCAACTTGAACGTGGCGTTCCGGCGGTTCATCAAAGGTGGAGGAAATTACCTCGCCTTTGACATTGCGTTGCATATCAGTAACTTCTTCCGGCCGCTCATCAATCAAAAGAACGATTAAGACCACGTCCGGGTTATTACTGGTAATGGCATTGGCAATCTTCTGCAGCAGAACAGTCTTTCCGCTATACGGCTGGGCGACAATTAAGCCGCGCTGGCCTTTACCGATAGGAGTAAGCAGGCTCATAATCCGCATAGATATTTCATCCGGCCTGGTCTCCATATTAAACGGCTGGCGCGGATAAACCGGCGTAAGGTTATCAAAAAGCACCTTTTCCTTTACCTCCTCGGGATTTTCAAAATTAACCGCCTCCACCTTAAGTAGGGCAAAATACTTTTCCCCTTCTTTCGGCGGACGGATCTGGCCGCTTACGGTGTCTCCCGTACGCAATTCAAACTTCCTGATCTGCGACGGAGAAATGTAAATATCATCCGGACAGGGAAGGTAATTGTAATTGGGGCTTCTTAAGAAACCAAAACCTTCGGAGAGGATTTCCAATACGCCCTCGCCGAACATCAACCCCTCCTTCTCCGCCTGGGCCTGAAGTATTTTAAAAATCAGGTCCTGTTTTTTTAAACCGCTGGTCCCGTTGGCATTTAATTCTTTAGCCAGCTTATTTAATTCGCCGATTTTCATATCTTTAAGATTTTTAATATCTAACTTTTCCACAACTTCCTCCTTTTATCCTCTATGCAGAAATACTCTTGCGAGCTTAGCGAGCAAGAGCTCTCCTTATTTCGGAAACCTGTTTCCGGGTTTTACTGATTAAACCGCTGTTATCTATAATAAAATCCGCCAGGCGCAATTTTGCGCTTTGCGAAATCTGATATTTCATCCTCTGAGAAACTTCATCTTTGCTCAAACCAAGCCGCCTTTGGCTGCGCAGGATTTGTTGCTGCCTGCCGGCCTTAACTACTACCAGCTTATCAACCATCTTCCTTAGTCCCGCTTCAATAAGCAAGGCTGCATCCAGGATTACAAGCTTTTTATCTGAATCTTTAACCAATCGCTTAATTTCAGCAATCACAGACTTATGAACAATTTTATTTAATTTAATTAAAGCTTCTTTATTAACGAAGGCTATTGCCGCTAACTTTGCCCGGTTAATACGCTTATCAGACTTAAGTATCCCCTCTCCGAAATAAGCGACAACCTTCCTGTAAACAGGGCTGCCGATTCTAAAGGAATCATGCGCCAGCTTATCCGCGTCAATGAGCAGGGAATCTTTTGTTTTAAACATTCCGGCCACCGTGCTCTTGCCGCTTCCGATGGTACCGGTAAGGCCTAAAACTAATTTAGCTTTCTTTCGCTTGAGCATATAACTGAATATACTTCTTAGCTGAAGCCTCCCAGGAAAAATTACATTTCATCGCGTTATGCACCAGGCGCATCCACTTCTTCTTATCTTTAAAAACAGTTAACGCTTTTTTAAGAAGCTTAAGGAACTCTTCTTTATTGCGCTTTGTAAGCAGGAAACCGTTATTTTTATTTATCGTATCCGCAAGGCCTCCGGTCTTAAAAACTAACGGGATAGTCCCATAGTGCAAGCTGATTAACTGGCCAAGTCCGCAGGGCTCATACTCCGAGAGCATCAGAAAAATATCGCTGCCGGCGTAAATCTTATGCGCCAGGGGGTCGTCAAACTTCAAATTCAAAGAAATCTTCTTTGGGTATTTTTTCTGCGCCGCTGCCAGGAACTGATGATATTTCAAATCCCCTATCCCTAAAATAACTAACTGTACATCCATCTTACATAAATCATCCAGGCCCTGGGCAATAATATCCAGGCCCTTTGCTTCAACTAAGCGCGAGACAATCCCCAATACGGGGATATCTTTATCTACCGGAAGCCCGCATGTGGACTGAAGGTCTTCCTTATTAAAGCTTTTCTCCTCTATATTCTTGGCGGAGAAATTCTGCATAATAAAATTATCCGTATTCGGGTCCCAAACATAATAATCCAGGCCGTTAACTATCCCGCTTAAGGCATCCTTGCGCTGCCTTAAAAGCCCGTCCAGGCCAAAACCAAGCTCTGGACCCTGGATCTCTTCGGCATAAGTAGGGCTGACCGTAGTGATAAAATCCGAAAAGATTATCCCTCCTTTCAACAGGTTGAGCTTGCCATAAAATTCCAGACCCGAAACGCTAAAAAGTCCGCTCTCTAAGCCCAATTTCTCAAATTCATCCCCGGGGAATAAACCCTGATAACCAAGGTTATGAATGGTTAAAATACTCTTCATCCTGCTATAGAAATTATCTTTGGAATATAAATTCTTCAGGTAAACCGCGGCCAGGCTTGCCTGCCAATCATGCAGGTGCAGGATATCAGCGCAAAAATCTATTTCTTTCAATAAATCCATTGCCCGGCGGCAGAAGAAAGAAAACCTCTCCAGGTTATCTTTATAATCCCCGTTTTTATCCACATACAGGCCATCGCGGTTAAAATATGAGTCGTTCTCTATAAAATAAACCCTGGTATCCTTTCCTATGACCGCGCTTGAGACATCTTTAGAAACCCTGGCTAGTTTAATTTTGCCATCCTTGACGCATTTATACCCAGGCATAATAATAATTACTTCCTGACCGCAATCCTCTAAAACTAAAGGCAGAGCGCCTACCACATCGGCAAGCCCTCCGGTCTTGGCAAAAGGCACAACCTCAGAAGCAATCATCGCTATTTTCATCAAGCAGCCTCCATATCCAGCCAATTTTTTCCTTTTTTCATATCTATTTTTATCGGAACATCCAGCTTTCTGACCTGTTCCATTCTTTCTTTAACCAGTTTAGTCAGAACATCCAGCTCGCAAACCGGCAAATCAAAAACCAGTTCATCGTGAATCTGCAGGATCATTTCGCTTTTTAATCCGTTTATCTTAATCTGCTCGGATATCTTAACCATTGCCAGCTTAATCAAATCACTGGCAGTCCCCTGGATCGGGGTATTTACCGCCTGCCGCTCGGCAAACTGGCGGATACCCATATTTTTGCTGTTAATCTCAGGGATATACCTTCTCCTGCCCATAAGGGTTGTAACAAAGCCTTCATTCCTGGCTTTATTTATCTGAGAGTCAATAAATTCCCTGACTTTTGGATAACGCAAGAAATAGGCGTCAATAAAATCCTGCGCCTGGATAACCGGTATTCCTAAGTCCTTGCTTAAACCATAAGCGCTCTGGCCATAGACAATACCAAAATTAACTCTTTTAGCCACCTCTCGCATTTTATCAACCACCTCTGGCTCGCTGATATTATAAATTAACGAAGCGGTCAAGCTGTGTATATCCTGGTTATTATGAAACGCCTCAACTAAAGTTTTATCCCCGCAAAGATGCGCCAGCACCCTTAATTCTATCTGCGAATAATCACAGGAGAGCAAACAATGGTCTTTACCCGAAGCAATAATCGCCTGGCGGATCTTGGCCCCTATATCTGTCTTTATCGGGATATTCTGCAGGTTAGGGTTGCTTGAACTAAGCCTGCCTGTCTCGGTGCCAGTTTGGTTAAAAGATGTATGCACCTTGCCGGTTTCGGGGTTTACCAGTTTAGGCAACGCATCAACATAAGTATTTTTTAACTTACTCAGCTGCCGGTACTCTAACAAGAGGGCCGGAAGCGCATGCTCCTGGCTCAGCCGCCTGAGCACTTCTTCATCAGTAGACGGGCCGGTCTTTGTTTTCTTGATTACCCGCAAATGCAGCTTTTCAAACAGGACCTGGCCTAATTGTTTGGGAGAATTAATATTAAATTGCGTCCCGCTTGACTCATAAATATCCGCGATTAATTCTATCAGCCTTTTTTCAATATCCCGCGAAAGTTCTTTAAGTAATTTTAAATCCAGTTTTATCCCGGCCTGCTCCATCTCCGCCAGAACGCTGACTAAAGGCATCTCCAAATCGGTAAATAACTCCAGCAGGCCTTTTTCCCTCAGGGCCTTTTTCAACACCGGAATTAATGCAAGCGTCAGGCTTAATGATTTCTTTGCCTCAAGTTTGTCGTCACGGAGAAATTCGCCAAGATTTTCTAAAGCCAAATCAGCCAGCGCGTAGCTTGAGCGCGAGGGATTAAGCAGATAGGCGGCAATCATAACATCAAAATCCAGGCCGTTTAAAACCTGCCCCTGCCTAAAAAGAGCAACCTTCAGTTTCTTAAGGTCATATCCGGATTTCTTTATCCGGCTATTTGCTATCGCCGCCGCCAATTCTTTCTCGCACGGCTTAGCGCTGAATATCTTACCCTCTATGGCAAAAAATAAATCATCCGCTTTATCGCCATAAAGCGTAATTTCTTGCGTATGCTTTAATAAATCTTTCAATTCTTCCGGATTAGAATCGCCTAATTTAACCTCAGGAGCCTCTTCTTGCGTATCGGGAAGCTCCTTAAGCAGGCTTTTAAACTCCAATCTTTTGAAAATACTGCTCAACTGCTTATAATCAGGAACACCGAATTTAATTTCCTTCAGATCCAGCCCTATGCCTACTTTTTCGTTCAGGGTTATCAGCTCTTTATTTAATTTTATACGTTCAATATTCTCAGTAATCGCATCTCTAATCTTTTCGGGGCTTACCCTGGAAATATTTTTAAGAAGCTTACCCAGAGAACCAAACTCTGAAATAAGCCTTTCCGCGGTCTTTTCTCCGACTCCCGGCACGCCCGGAATATTATCCGCGTCATCACCCATAAGCGCGATAATATCCGCCGTCATCTTGGGGCTGACCCCAAAGGCCTCTTCTACTTTCTTTTCATCATAAAGCACGCCGTTATCTTTATAGGGATTAAACACCGAAATACGGCTACTCACTAATTGCATTATATCTTTATCGCTGCTTACAATTGTGACGCGCATTTTCCTGGCAGCGCCTTTTCTGGCAAGCTCGGCGATAATATCATCCGCTTCAAAACCTTTTTTTTCAAAGATTGGAATGCCGTAAGCAGCGATAATTTCCTTAATTATGGGTATCTGGCTGCTTAGGCCGTCAGGCATTGCCGGCCTTTGCATCTTATACTGCGCGAACTTCCGCAGGCGGAAAGTATCCCGGGAAATGTCAAAACAGCAGGCCAGATAATCCGGCTTATGCTCTTTTAATATCTTATTCAGTATATTTAAAAACCCGTAAACCGCGTTAGTAGGCTGCCCTGAAATGGTGCTCAATCCGCTTAAGGCATAAAAAGCCCGATAGCAGAATGCAGTCGCGTCAATCAAGAATAAGTTTTTGTCAGCCATCAACTAAATGTATAAAAGGAATTCAATATAGGGAAAGATTTTTTGCAGTGCGCGATCCTAGCGCGACAGGGCTCTTAACTCTGCCTTCTCAATAAATGCTTCAATCTCTGGGTTATCCTGGTCTAAATACTGAGCGTCTAAGGCCTCCTTGATTGCCGTGGCCAAATCTCCGCTTTTAAAACTTTTCTTGGCTTTATTAAAATGGTCGCGGGAAAGGGCCTTGTCATTCCTATTGATCGTAGATTTATATTTTGCCACATCTTTAATTAAACCGAGCACCTCTGTCTCCCGCTCATCGGCAATCGGGCTGCTGGATAAAACCGCGCGGATATCTTTTACCCGGTTAGCCGCTTTCTGTTTCCAGGGATTTTCAGGTGACCCTAAATCCGCCCGCTTTGCCCAGTAAAACTCCGCCTTTTCCAGGTCGCGCCTCTTTTCATAGAAAAGGGCTATATTAACGTAAGCGCTTAATAACGCGGGATCAAACCTGATCGCCTTTAAATAGCTCTCTTCTGCCCGATCCGGGACTCCGGCCGCTTCATAAATAGCCCCTAAATCATTATAGGCAGCTGCGCTCTCCGGATCTATATCTACTTTTTCAAAGAATTCTTTAACCTCTGTACTTGACTGGTCTAAATCCTTGGCCTCATATGCCTCTTTAATTGCCGCGGTCAATTTTCTTTTCTTATAATATTTTTCGGCTTTACGTAAATGGTTTTGAGACTGTGCCTTGTCCGCCTTGGTAAATGCGGATTTATAGGTTGCGACATCTTTAATCAAACCCAAAACATCTTCTTCCCGCGCATCGGCAACCGGCCTGTTTGATAAAACCGCGCGGATATCTTTAAACCGGTTAGCTGCCTTCTGAGTCCACGGATCATCAATAGGGCCCAATTCCGCCCTCTTGGCCCAATAAAAAGCAGCCCTCTCCAAATCCCGCTGCTCTTCGTAGAAAAGCGCTATATTGCTATAAGAACTTAAATAAGAAGGGTCTACTTTGATCGCCCTGAAATAACTTTCTTTTGCCCGCTCGGGAAAACCTGCAGCTTCATAAATAACCCCTAAATCATTATAAGCAACCGCGTAAGACGGATCCAGGGCAATTGCTTTCTGGTACAAAGCCATCGCCGCGGGAATGTTGCCCAGGCGCTGATTTTCCAACCCTTCTTCACGGTATCTCCTGGCCTGATCCGATAATGCCCCGCTAACTTCTGTAGGCGCAGTATCAGCCGCGTCATTCTGGGCAAAAAGAAAACCGCCAAAGCAAAAAACGCATAATGTGATGATTGTAGTAAATATGAATTTAGGCAGGAAGTGAATATTCATTTTTGTTTCATTAATTATATACATTTAATACACTTACGTCAAGAATTTTCTATTTAAATAATCGGCTCCATACTTAATGCCGGATGAGCTGCCTTCTGCAAAAAAACCAGAAGCTCCTCAGAACTCACCGCGACTGTTTCATCGGCAATCTTATCCAGCAGGTCCGGCTCTCCAATTTCCTCGGAGCGCTTTTTTAACTTATCCGCCAGTACCTCTTTCAGTTCTTTAGGCATCCAGACTACCCGTTTTAACCCGCCTTCGGCTGAAATAAATTTCTTGCTTGTGATGTATAGTTTACCCACTCCTAAAAATCCGGGAGTCTGCACTCCACCTCCGACTGAACCGGCTAAAGTAGTAAAGCTCATCCCCGAAGGAGTCAGACCGGAATAATCCCGGTTTACAATCATCACTCCGTTTGCTTCAGGGACAATCGCCACAATACATTCAAAACATCCGCAGGACGACTGCGGCCCATCCATTAAAGAATACATACTTACCGCGTCAATGGTCTTATTGGATTTTTGATACACAAATTGATTAACATTATCCCACTGGCCAAGCCGCTCGTCTAAAAGATTACCCTTCTCAACCGGCTGATTAGGCCCGGTAGGAATAATCTCAAAAGATGCTTTAGCGTCAAGCCAGGAGTATGCCCCGCATAAACCTAAACGTTCGGGCGTAACAATACAAACGTGATTCGGAGCAAAGGACTGGCATAATAAACAAGAGTAAAATGTATCTACGCTTTCATCAGTCATCCCAGCCAGCCTTTCATCGCGCTCGTTAAAAACTTTCTGGGCATTGGCGATTAAACTATCCACATCATCCTGGTTAGTATAAAGCCTGACCTGCACTTTATCTACTATGGCGCTGTACTCCTGATGCAGCATAGCGTGCAAAATAACCCCCAGGTGCTTAAGCCTGAAACCTTTATCAAAAGCATCTTTGGATATTCTTATCCAGACCATATCGCGCTGGGCCATATGCATTAACCCCATAGCGTAATTTATGAAACGGTGTATCTGGCGTTCCAGAATCGGCTCAAAATCTTTTTGCATTTTACGGCCAAAAACATCAACCACAATTGCCAGGGGCAATGATTTTGAACCCGGGGCAAGCTGGTCAATATCCGGGCCTTTTAATTCCACCTTGCCGTCTTCAACGCTCTCCTCATCTTTGATGCTTAAAAATTCCAGGGCCGGGCCGGATTTTCCTCCAAATTCAACCGCCAACTGTTCCTTGCGCACGCGTTCACCTTCAAATGCCGCGGCGTACGGCACAGGCACAGCCACTTCAGCGACTTTTACTTTTATCCCTCGGGTCAAGATACATTTTGACGCCAGTTTCTGATAATCCTGCTCCGTAATTAAGGCCTCAAATAAAGTCGTATCAATTTTGGGCAACTGCGGGACATCTAAATCCGTAATTATAGGCAGGCCAAAAGCCAAAACCCCTAAACCAGTGGCTACCAGGACTTCGTCAACATGGCTAAGCAAGAGTACAAATGCCGGCACGCGGTTACGTATATAATCCGCGACTCCCTCCCACTGTCCGGATTTAAAACCGCCGTAAATAAGAGGAGCGCGGGCGGCAAAATTCACCGCGTAAATCGCCGACAGATAATCTTCGCCCAGCTCAACAATATAATTTTCAAGCCCAAGTTCAACACCCTTGCTCTCAAGCTGCTGTTTAAAAGTAACGCCGTTAACATTTCCCGCCAGCAAGCTGACAATGCTCCGGGATTGGAAATTACGGATTAAATCCGCGGCAGACTGTTCGTCTTTAGCCGGCCCCAGGATTACGGCAATTCCGGAGATCCTGCCATCAACTAATTGCAGCCCCAATGACCGCAAAACCTTATCCGGGACAAAACCTATCCCTCCCTTAGGATGCTCGTGATTCAATATTGCTAAAGCCGCCAGGATCTCTTCGCAGATTAAAGTAGCGACTCCTTTATTTAAAATCCCTCCCAGGGTATTAATAATCAAACCGCCGGAGGCGGCCTCATTTCTAGCCAAAGCCTCCGCCTGGGAAAAAGCAAGCTGGCAATCTCCCAAATTTTTTACCTCAATTCCTAACAAAGCATTAATCAAAGGCAAATAGTAATTTGTTTCAGGAAATTCTATTTTTTCGTCTTTACCTTTCTGGCTAAGCGCGTTATCTAAAGCCTGGCGGGTAAGGTTTAATATTGCCTCAGTGCCTTTTACCCCAAGCTGCACAAGTAAATCAGTTTTATCTTCCTTCTTATCCAAATCCTGCTCCTTATCAGCCATTGCCCTGTCAATAAATATAACCAGGCATGCGCCGACTGCCTTTCCGTCTTTAAATTTAACTGCCTCTGCCCTGCCTTCGCCTACAATCTCCTGGATCGGGCTGGCTATCACCTCAATATCCGCGGATAGCTCTTTCCGGGGTTTATCCGGGCTGACAACCTTAACCCCGACTTTATATTTTTCATTGATTGATTCAGCCAGGCTGAATGATAATCCGGATGGGCCGTCAATACAAACAGTATCATTAATATGATACTCATCAACTTTTTTAAAATCGTCCTCGGAGCTTAAGAAAATTACCCCTTTTTTCCTGGCTCCGGGTATCTGCGGTAAATTAGCCATTAAATGAGGCCACAACTTATGGAGCGACAGCGAACATAAGTTGTTTGGCCGAATTTATCCCGAGCATATACCAAAAATATTTTAATATTTTTGGTATGTTTATGCGAGGGATGGTTTTTCATAATCCAGAGGCCTCCAAAACAAGAGGCACAATTTTATTCCAGCCAATCGGCATAATATGGATGCCCTGACACATAGGTTTTATTTTCTTAATCAACCGGCTGGCAATTTCAACCGAGACAGCCGCCCTATCTTTAGCTTCTTCCATTTCCTTAATCAGGTTATCCGGCACGAATACACCGGCAACATGCTTATTCATATAGCGGGCCATATTCGCTGACTTCAATAAAACAATCCCGGCCATAACCGGAGTTTTTAAATGTTTTATCTTGGCCGCAAAATTTTCAAATATCTTTAAATCAAAAACCGCCTGGGTCTGGAAAAATTCGGCCCCGGCAGCGATTTTTTTCTCCATCTTCATAATCTGCGGCTCCAGCGGGTCGGCACCCGGATTAACTACCGCTCCGAGGCAGAATTTCGGAGCAGCCCCTTCCAGATGATTGCCTTTCATATCCTGTCCGGCTTCTAATTTCTTAGCTACCTGCAGCAACTGCACTGAATCCAAATCAAATACAGGCTTGGCTTCCGGATGATCTCCCCTGCTGGGATGGTCTCCGGTTAAAATTGAAATATTCTCTATCCCTAAAGCAGCCGCGGATAATAAATCTGATTGCAGGGCAAGGCGGTTACGGTCGCGGCAGGTAAGCTGATAAATCGGCTCAAAACCTTTTTGTTTAAGCAGGTAGCTGACAGTAAGCGAACCCAGGCGCATTATTGAGCTCTGCAGGTCAGTTACGTTTATCGCGTCTGACTTTGAATGGTAAAGCTCTGCCTCGGCAAGCAGTTGGTCCGTATGAATGCCTTTGGCCGGGCCGACTTCTGAAGTAAGCAGGAATTTCCCCGCCTGTATTTTTTCTTTAAATGTCATTATATTTTTAAGATACGCGTCTGCCTTGTCTTGTTTCCCGCAGGGACGCTCGTTTGCCCCGGCGTGGCAAACTTCGCTCGGGTTTCGGCCTCGCTCTACCTACTTCGCATATAGCCGGGTAACCTTGCCCGCTCGGCCTGCAAACGCCCTGCTTAGAAACAAGC
>CAZQGT010000025.1:0-18656 GCA_964593005.1 uncultured Planctomycetales bacterium | reverse complement strand
CGTTTAGACATGAATTATTTATTCTCCTCCACTCTTTTAACCTTAAAAATAATGTTTCCGCCGTCAGGGCAAGTAACCGTATCAATTGAATCCGGGTTATTCATAAAGAAAAACTTTGCTCCGAAATTCAAGGCGAATAATGCCGGAAACGCTGTGTGAAAAGCCGCTCCGCAAAAACCGGGTATGCATTTTAACCCCTGAGTCTCCCATTTGTCGCCGACCTTATACCCAAAACTGCATTTTCCATTAGCCTTAACCACTTCAATAATCATTTTCTTAGGATTAGGCCCTTTGTGGTTCGGGTCGCGGGGAATAACATCAAGATTCCCATTTTTGTCCAGGATCTCCGCCTTAAATTCTAATTTTCCTCCATCCGGGCAAGTAACCAAAAGCGAACGCTGGTTGTCGCGAAACCCGAATTTCGCCCCGAAGCTTAAGGCGTAGATTACCGGAAAAAGCGCGTGGGCCAGGCCTAAACAAAAATGTTTCGGCGCGTGGGTAAAATCTTCTAAATAAATTTCGTCTCCGATCTTATACCCGTGATAACACGGCCCAAAAACCTGGGTAACCGTAAGCTTTAATCTAGGGAAGGGAGTATTTACCGGGTTATTTTCGCTCATCTTAATTTAACAACCTTTTGGATGTTTTCAAACAGTTCAGCCTTGCTATAAAACTTCTTATTTTTCTCAACCTGGTGCACTAACTCAACCAAAACTTTATTCAAAGGGGCTCCGGCATGCCTTTTCTCAGCAAGCCTCACAAATTCACCGTTGATATAATCAATTTCCGAGCTGCGGCCGCGCATAATACTTTGCAGTATAGAGCCATAAAGCGGCTCCTTGCTTAAATTCCTCATAGTTTGCGAGAAAATTTCCGCAGCCTGGGCAATCGGCAAAGAGGTTAATTTAGTAATATTTTCCGCCGGAAAATTCGGCAGGGAAACTAATTTTATGCCTGATCCGTTAACAACCTCAAGCGCCTCTTTCCAGATAGCGATACTTATACGGCTTATATCATGGTCGCTAAAAACCTCCTGCATGCTCTTGCCCAATATCGCCGGCAGGCAATTATTAGCGTTAGCGAATATCTTTAAGAATTTCATCCCTGTAATATTGTCAGCTATCACAACGGGAAATGCCTTATTTAAGATGCGGCTTAAATCCGATAATACCTCCGGGTGCTTTTCCTCAAAAGGCCAGCCGATTATCCAGGGCCCCTCGAAATTATGCACCAGCTTAGCCGGTTCCAAATAAGTGGAACCAAACATAACAATGCTGGAGATTATGTTTTTCTTAGGCAAAAACCCGGAAACAATCCTATCTGCCTGAACCCCGTTCTGGATAGTCAGGATTAACGCATTACGGATAAGGCTAAGGTTATCTTTTATGGCGTATTCAATATCCTGGGTTTTAGTAGCCAGGATAACCAGCTCCGGAAAATAATTAAGCTGCCCGGAGATCTTAATCTCTACATTGAAGGACCCGCGCACCCCGGATATTTGCAAACCCTTGTTCTTAATCGCCTCTACTGAATCCGGCCGGCCGACTAAAGATACATCCTGGCCTTCCAGTTTAAGGTAAGCTGCTACAAGGCAGCCAATCGCCCCTGAACCAATAACCCCTATACGCATAGTTAACTCTTGAGCTTGGGGAAACCGTATTTCTTATAATCAAACCCGCTCTGGTCTAAAAGGCGGACCATCATACTGTAAAAAGGAGACGGGACATCGGAGAAAAAAGCGGAAACCACATCCTGCTCTTCCACCTGAGAAGAATTACGCAAGAGGGCGTTATTTTGCGCCTGCTGAATAACCACTGATTCAGTAATCCTACGGTGAAATACAGGAATCTTGGATATCAATGCCTTAAATTTTGCTTCAGTTTTAGCTTCCCAAACCATTGGTAAACCTCATCAATAAGAAAAAGTTGTATCCGAAAACAAATACTAATATAGTAAAATTTTACTATATTTTATTGCACTATTTTATTATCTAATAAAGCGCTTGTCAAGTAAGAATATGCGGTTAGATTTCCTTGAGCAAAATAGTCAGGAAATCTGATTCTGCCTGAAGCAGGCAAAGATTATGTTTTAATATGCGTGATAATGAAACTGAATTCTTGAGTTCTTTGGTTTTAAGAGTCTCTTCTATGCTTGAGGAAATCTTCCTTAATATCATAAGTCTGGCAGCCAGGCGCCTGCGGCTTAATGCCGGTTTTAAATAATCCAGAAAATATAAACTTAAGTCCAGGCTGAATTGCGGGCGCTTAAAATTAAGCAGGCTTTTATTCAGCAGCTCGTCAAAACGTTCTTTGCCTTTTTTAGTAAGACAGTAAACAAATCTCTCCGGCCTTTTTCCTGCTTTGCCGGTATGCTTATCAAGCAGGCCTTTTTTCTCTAAAACTTTTAACGGATAATATATGGACTTTAAATCAACGCCGGCAAAAAGAGAAAGTATTTGGCGTATCCTGACCTTGATTTCATAACCATGCTTGGGGCTCTGACGCAATAAACCTAATAACAAAAGCTCCTGCTCAATCATCCGGTAACACCCATGCTTCTGAATTTTTTATACCTTAACTTAAGCAACTCATCCCTATCAAGACCTTCCAGTTCCTTAAGGCTACTGACTATTGATTCTTTTATATTCTGGGCTATTTTTGCCGGATCCCTGTGCGCCCCACCCAACGGCTCAGGAATTACTTCGTCAATTATGCCCATCTTTAATAAATCCTGGCCGGTAAGTTTTAAGACCTCGGCTGCCTTGGGTGCTTTTGCCCCATCTTTCCAGAGTATTGCCGCGCACCCTTCCGGAGAAATTACCGAATAATAAGAATTTTCTAAAACAGCTACCCGGTCAGCTATCCCCACTCCCAGGGCCCCGCCGGACCCGCCTTCTCCGATAACAATTGCCATAATCGGCACATTAATACCCATCATCTCGCGCAGGTTAGTGGCGATTGCGTGAGACTGGCCGCGCTCCTCAGCCCCGATACCCGGATAAGCTCCCGGAGTATCAATAAAAACTACGACCGGTAGCTGGAATTCTTCTGCCAGCTGCATAACACGCAGGGCCTTGCGGTAACCTTCAGGATGCGCGCAGCCGAAGTTACGCTTCAGGTTTTCTTTTGTATCACGGCCTTTTTGATGCCCTATAACTACAACCTTCTTTTTATCAATCTTAGCCAGGCCACAGATCATTGCCTTATCGTCGCTAAAAAGACGATCGCCATGAAGCTCCATAAAATCCGACATAATCAGGTTAATATAATCAAGGGTATACGGCCTCAAGGGGTGCCGGGCAAGCTGCACCTTTTGCCAGGCAGTAAGATTGCTATAGGTGTCCTTTCTTAAATGCTCCAGTCTTTCCTCAAGCTTCTTGACTTCCGAGGACAAATCAATCTTTTTCTCGGAGATAAAGGTTTTAAGCTCCTGGATTTTCTTTTCTAATTCTAAAATAGGTTTTTCAAAATCTAGCCCGGCCATAATGATTACTCAACTATCACGACTTCTGTTCCTGTAGGAATAATATCATAAAGCTCTTCAACATCCGAGTTACTCAGGCGCACGCATCCTTGAGTTACCTGCTTGCCCAGCTCTTTGGGCTCCGTAGTACCGTGGATGCCATAGCCGGCTAAATCAAAACCCATCCAGCGCGTGCCCAAGACATTCTCCGGGCTGCCTGCCGGAACCACTGCCCCGGCCTTAAACCAGGTAGGATTGGCAAGTTTATTCACAACCTTAAATACGCCTGCGGGGGTGCAATTATCTTTTCCTGTAGAGACAATATAGGTTTTAACCACTTCTTCGTCGCTTTTAAGCAGCATAATATTCTGAGATTTATCAACCAGGATGCTAAAAGGCGCATTCCATATTTTTATCTTGCGGCCGGGAATTATCAGCGAATCACTGATATTATTGCTCTTCATGATAAGCTCAGCTGTAGTTTTATGCGCCCGGGCGATCTTATTCAAGGTATCCCCTGGTTTTATTTGATAGACTACGCACCCCGGGGTGATCACCGGAGAGAATAATAATTTAATGTTTATATCCTCCGCCTTCTTTTGCCAGGAAGCAACATCCGGAGATCCAACAAAGTCATTTACCAGTTTTTGATATATAAGTTTTGCCTCAAGCAATTCTCCCTTGGCCTCAAGCTGGCGCGCCTGGTTAAGCAGATTATGCACTGATACCCGGTTATTGGCTGGCCTGAACAAACTGACAGATTTCTTAATACCCAGAAAAACAAATATACCCGCTATCGCGGCTGCCGCCAGAATTATAACTAAAGTCTTCTTATTCACCTAAGCCTCCAATTTATCTTTACCCTATGCGGGATACCAGGGCAATCACGATCCCTAAGAACAACCCCATAATCACTTCTACCGGAGTATGCCCAATAAGCTCGCGCAGGCGCATCTCCTGAATCTTACCCTGCCAGTAAATATCATCCATAATCTTATTCAAGATGCCCGCCTGTTTGCCTGTAGAACGACGCACGCCCTGGGCATCAAACATAACCACAATAGCAAAAGCAAAAGCTAACGCGAAATAAACACTGTCAAAACCGCAATCTATGCCTATGCTGGTTGCCAGGCAGGAAGCCCCCGCGGCATGCGCTGATGGCATACCGCCGCTGCCGATAAACAGGCGAAAGTCAAACTTCTTTTTACGCAACACCCCAATCCCCACTTTAATCGTCTGGGCAATCAACCAGGCGGAAACAGTGGTCATCAAAATTTTATTGCTGTATATTTCTAAAAAGAAATCCTTCATTATTCTTTAGTTTGATCCGGAACTGCCTCAATTTTGATTTTTTCCTGCATAACCGGCTGGCTGAGTCTCAACCAGGCTATCCTAAAGCCCGAATCGTGCTTTTAACTCGCTGAGGTGCTTGAACATACTAAAAATAGCGGTACTTAGCAGTAAAATTATGAATATGTTCTTAAATACCCCTTATTCATAAGCTTTTATTATATAATCTACCGACTAAAAAGCAAGCACTTTATAGCTTTTCAGCGCAGTCCTTGTGAGCGCAAGCGAACAAGGGCAAGGCGTTCCCTCCTAAAAACAGGTTAGATTAGCCTGTTTTATCCGTCTATTACCATAGATAGGAGGGAATATGATCTCAAAAACTAACAGCTTTGGCTTACTTGGTTTAGAAGCCTACCCGGTAGAGATTGAAGTTGATGCAGCTAAAGGGCTGCCCGCAGTAACCCTGGTAGGGTTAACTGATACCGCTATCAAAGAAAGCAAAGAAAGGGTGCGTTCAGCAATAAGGAATTCCGGATTCAGGTGGCCGAGCCAGAGAATAACCGTAAACCTGGCTCCTTCCGACATAAAAAAAGAGGGGGCTTGTTTTGACCTGGCGATTGCCCTGGGCATCCTGGCTTCAACCGGACAGATCAACGCAGAACTGCTTAAGGATTATGTTTTCCTGGGCGAGCTATCATTAGACGGACAGATTAAACCGGTGCGCGGCGTCTTATCTATAAGCCTGGCTGTGGCCAATTCCAATATAAAGAATCTGGTTCTCCCGGAAGAAAATGCCGGAGAATCAGCAATAGTCCCGAATTTATCCAGCTGGCCACAAAGTAATTTAAAGGCTGCGGTACAGTTTCTAAGCGACCACGTATTTAAACAGCCTTTTAAACTAACCCCTGAACAAACTCCGAAAATCAATCCGAATTATGAATTGGACTTCTCCGAAGTCAAAGGCCAATACTTCGCTAAAAGGGCGCTTGAGGTAGCTGTTTCAGGAGGGCACAATATTGTCTTGATCGGGCCTCCAGGCAGCGGTAAAACTATGCTCGCCAAAAGAATACCCACGATTATGCCCGGGTTAAGCCTGGATGAAGCCCTAGAAATAACCAAAATACACTCGGTGGCAGGAACACTCTTGAATAAAGAACCTTTTATGGGAACCAGGCCATTCCGCTCTCCGCATCACAGTATTTCAGATATCGCCTTAATCGGCGGAGGAAGCCTGCCAAAACCCGGAGAGATAAGCTTGGCGCATTACGGGGTATTATTCCTGGATGAACTACCGGAGTTCAGCCGTAAAGCCCTGGAGGCACTAAGGCAGCCGTTAGAAGAAAACCTGATTTGTATCAGCCGTATAAAACGCACAATAATCTTCCCCGCATGCTTCATCCTGGTTGCCGCGCTTAACCCCTGCCCCTGCGGTAATTATTTCAACCCGCAAAAAACCTGCCATTGTCATACTACGCAGATAAAAAATTACCTGGGAAAAATATCCGGCCCCCTCTTAGACAGGATTGATATACATATTGAAGTCCCCCAGGTAAAATTCCATGAATTATCGGAGACAAAAGAAACGGAGCCATCGGAAGCAATCCGAAAACGGGTAGAAAATGCCAGGCTGATACAACAGCAAAGATTTAAATCTATGGGGATATTTTACAATGCCCGGATGAATAACAGAATGATTAAAAAGTTCTGCCTGTTGGATAAAGAGGCGCAGGAATTACTACGCATGGCTATCTCGGAATTAGGGCTTTCAGCAAGGGCTTATGATAAAATCTTAAAAGTATCAAGGACTATCGCGGATCTGGATGAATCAGGGGATATCCTGGCAAAGCATATATCTGAGGCAATACAATACAGGAGCCTGGATAGGCAGCTATGTTAAATACTGCTTAAAACTTTCCAAGGTACCTATAAGTATAACGGGCTGACTTTTCTAAAGCATACCTCTTTTGCAGGTAATCGCTCAGATATTCTCCGATAACCCTGTGGGTATAATTATTATAGTGAGGGTCAATTTCAAAAGTTAAAGGTTTCTTTTCCGAAGCATGAGACAAAACCTGGGATAAATCCAGATATGCGATATTTAACTGCCGGCAGATATCCTGAAGGTTAAACTCATCGCTGATATCAATATGCACCAGTATAAAATCCACGCCCCGATCTTTGCATGCAGAAGAATATTCTTTAAGTATAAAATAAATCAACTTACGGAAATCTTCTTTACTATAGGCACTTGCGTATTGCTGGTCATAAGACAAATCTTTCCATACTTTATTCCAGCGCTTCTTATCCGAATCTTTATCCGGCTTATCAACCCCCAGCAACTTACTGCTGTAGTCCAATAGCAGTTTAAGATTACTGCCAGCAGCCTGGGGTTTCTTTCTTCCTTGAACATCTTTTTTCTCCGTCCACTTGTTGTAAAAATGGCTTTCCTTTAATTCTTCCTTTAGAGACTCAACATCTTGCAATATGATCCCGTCTTTAGCCGGGTTAAGCACAAACCGCGGCTTGGCCTGCCCTGTCCTTGACATATATTTACACCTATAAAAAAAATCATTTATAGCGAACAACACCGCAACATCCGGATGAAATTGAAAACCATCCCTCTTTAGCTGCAGCAATGATTGATCTGCCCCATAACCCCAAACGCCCATATTTACCACTTCTACGTCAGCTAGAGAGTTTTCAATAACTTCGCTGAACCGCTTACCATAATTAATCCCGTCTCCAAATACCATTGATTCTCCCAGCGCAATTATTCTAAAAAGCTCCTGAGGCTTTTCTTCCTGGGTTTCCTTGTCTCTGTTTCCTTTGGAATTTATTGAATATTTAATATCAAAATCACTACTCCTGCGCCGCTCAAGGGAGCCCGGATTAAAACCCCACCCAAGATCTTTATCAAAAGTACCTATACCCTGGCTGGCTTTATTTGAAATTCCTTTTCTCAGGTAACTTAATTTTTCAGCTATTTTATTCGCCTTGATATACCGGCCTGCGAGAATTTCAAATAAAAACAAAGCGGCAATTAACATTAAAATCAATAATGATAAATTTGTGATATTTTTCTTAAGCTTGTTCATAGGTGTTTATTATTTTTTATGAAACAACCTGGAAAGTATGGCATCGGCAATGTTTTGGGCTAAAAGCCTGTTCCCTTTATTAGTGCAATGCCCAAAATCACCGGCGAACATATCCCTGAAATAAAGTTTATACCCACCGGAGCTGACCGCCTGCTTAAAGGATTGCTGATTATCCACAAAAATAATCCCCCGGGGATCATCAAACACCCTCTTCAACGGATCCAGGTCCCGCAGGGGATACTGGACGCAGACCAATCTTATGTTTCTGTCGTCCAGGATTTCTTTTAGCCTGCGGTAATTTTGCGCTGTTTCGGCATAAAGATTACCCGGTTTTGATTCTCCGGATCTATAAGAGTAATCCCGGCCGGCCGGGGCCTTGCCCATCTCTTCATATAAAATATTTAATGCAGAATATAATTTTGTTTTTTGCGGGCACATTTCCAGCCCCTTCCTGAAGTATTCCTCTGCCTGCGGTAATTTACCTTGAATTAAATAAAGCCATCCAAAATCCAGGTATGCGCGCTCATGCTTAGGATTTAATTCCAGGGCCTTACCCAGGCATTCTGCTGAACGTTGAAAATCGCCATGGTCACGATACAATAACCCAAGTTCAACATATGCTTCGTAGTTTCTCGGGTTTAATTCCAGGGCCTTATTTAAATATTTCTCTATCTGGGAAAAGGCACCCGGACCCTGGCATAACCACCTGAGCTCAATACATGCGTGCTCGTTATTGGGATTTAATTCCAGGGCCTTCTTCAGGCACTCCTCTGCCTTTTTAAGCTCACTCTGGTCTTTATACAATAACCCAAGCGCAACATATGCTTTCTCGTTATTGGGATTTAATTCCAGGGCCTTCTTCAGGCACTCCTCTGCCTTTTTAAGCTGTCCGCCAGACCGATAGGATAATCCCAGCTCAAGATATGCTTTATCGTTATCCGGATTATTTTCTTCTTGCGCAAAAGCCTCCGGCACTGCTATGTCCAAAAGTGAAGATTTTCGTTCGCAGGAAGATTGCTGGTTGTTATGCGGCCTGTATAAGCCTGCTTCCTTTATTTTAGTTATTATGCGCAGCCAGAGAAAACGCATTAATTTATATGTCTTAAATGACCTTATGAATAATAAGACTTTTGAAGAAGACGGTTTTTCGTAAATCATATGCGGCCCGGAATCATTTACTCCCATCATCGCTACAACCATATCCGGCTTATATTTATCAAGGTAAAGCTCTATCTGATTTAATATAATTGTGGTATTAGTAGCTGCCTTACCTTTATCTATAACGCTGAATTTTATCCCGATATCGCGCTGATTAAGTATCTCTTCAAGGAAACGGGGGTATTCCCCTTGAGTAGTTGACTCCCCAAGACAGAGAATACGATAGCTGCCTTGCCGGCTCAACGAATGGATATTTCTGTATTCCTGTAAAGATAGTATTATAAAACCGCTTATGCGCAACCCTGCCTCGGTAATAACCAGGGCCAATGATAACCCCAGAAAAATAAGAACGATTTTTAACCGAAGGGATGTTTTAACTTGAGGATGGACTTGTTTCTTTTTTAGAATATTATTGCCCACTTTTTGCGGAATAAAAATGAACCTGAGAACTGCCCGTATTTTCTAGAGGAATTATTTTGTTACGACCTGAATATCCTTACTCACGCTAGCTGTCTGGCCTTTTTCGTCTTTTACCGTAAGCGTGGCAGTAAAAATACGGCTGCCATAAGTAGTGCTCCAATAAGTATTAACCGGGTTCTGTTTTGTAGATGTATCCCCGTCACCAAAAACCCAGGTATAAGAAACTATTTTACCGGACTTGGAATAAGATTTACCGCCATTAAAATTTACCTGAAGCGGCGATGGTCCGCTTACCGGCTTAGCGATAATTACCGCATGAGGCGGCTCAAGTTTTACCGGCTCAGCAGCAGGTAAAACTATTTTATCTTCTTTAGGCATATCCGGGCTTGCCTCTTGAAGAGGAACAATTGGCTGCGCTGTTTCCGCGAGCTTAACCGGCTCGCTCTTAACAGCTTCTACAGGAGGAGTGACAGTTACTTTATCCACGGGGGGTTCGGTAATTGGTGGCTGCGCAGCAGGCGGCTCTTTTTTCCCGGATTCTTTTAGCAGGTCTTCATCTATATAGGCCTTAAGCTTCGCCTTCAGATCATTTATTCTCGCCTTATCTAGCTCATCCTTTTGCTCATCCATCCGGTCAACCTTCTCCTTATATTGAGGATTGCGGTTATACTTATAATCCGCAACAGCAACAAATGGCCAGCGGAAAATACCGCATATGAAATCTAAGCACATTGCCGGAGGATCCCAGAAAAGTTCTTTAAAACGGGCCTCTATCTTGCCCATCTTTTTATAATAATACTCCACCTTAGAACGTCTTCTGTTAAAACGTTCTTTTGCCAGGGCCAGATCAGGAACAGAGTTATTCTGGCCAAGCGTATACTCCGGAATAGGCTTTCCATCATAAGAAGCAACATACCCTTTATCGTAAGGAGCGGCGCCCTTTTGGAATTTATAAGTAGCGCAGCCGGATAGCAACAATGATACAACAACTAATAACCATATCTTTCTCAACTTATTTGCTCCTTTTATCTAATCCCGCCTCATTAAAGCCAAAGCCTCAGAACGGGTCTTTTGGTTCTCTTTAAAAATTCCCCGTACTGCGCTGGTTACTGTCATTACCCCTGGTTTTCTTACCCCGCGCATAGACATACAAAGATGTTCTGCCTCAATTACCACCATTACCCCTAAAGGGTTTAATTTACCCATAATGATCTCGGCAATCTGGGTAGTCAGGCGCTCCTGGACCTGCGGACGACGGCTGAATATATCAACCACCCGGGCAAGTTTGCTCAAACCAGTGACCCTGCCGTTCTTAGGTATGTAAGCGATATTTACCCTGCCGGTAAAAGGGAGAAGGTGATGTTCACAGACTGAATATAAAGGAATCCCGCGTAAGAGTATGATTTCATGGTGTTTCTGGTCAAGTATAACCTCCAGCTCTTTCTCCGGATCCTGCTTTATGCCGGAAAAAATCTCTTCATACATATCCGCAACCCGGCGGGGAGTCTCCAGCAAATCTTTTCTTTTCGGATTCTCGCCAATGGCTTCTAATATCTGGCGAACCGCTTTTTCAATCTTCTTTTTATTCATCTTCCCTTAAACCCTCATATTCATAAATAAAACTATATGGGCTATTATCTAATGAAACCCGGCTTTACGCAATAGGTTTTTCATAATCCGTTTAGTACAATGATTTTTATTTACCGATGCAAAAATCAGAAAAGATGCGGTCCAGAAGGTCCTCCGATAAATCCTTGCCAAGGATTTTATCTAAATACATACCGGCATCTTTTAAATCCTGCGTAATAAACTCTAGCGGCAGCCTATCGGCCAATGAACAAGCGGCATTATTAAGCAGTTTCTGCGCTTCTTTAAGCGCGCTGATGTGCCTCAAATTACTCACCAGCATAAACTCGCCTCCAGGCAGCTTGCCCTGGTACACAAACGCATAAAGCGCATCCTCAAGCAGATTAATATTCTTGCCTTTCTTGGCCGAGAGTTCAACAACCCTATCAAATACTTTGGAAATTTCTTCTTTCTGGAGCCTTGCTTTTAAGTCTATCTTGTTAATTACCGCGATGGTATTCTTGTTCTTAACTTCTTTAATCAGTTTCCGGTCGCCCTCTTCCAGCTTCCTGCTAGCGTCAAACAAAATAACCACCAGGTCTGCTGCGTAAATATGGGTTCTTGCCCGGCTGACAGCTTTTCTTTCAACAAGGTCGCGCGGTTTAAGGATCCCGGCAGTATCCACAATTCTCACCGGTATGCCTTTTATATCAATCAGCTCCTCTATTGAATCACGAGTGGTTCCGGCAACCGGAGTAACTATAGAACGTTCTTTCTTGAGCAGGGCATTTAAAAGAGAAGACTTGCCCACATTGGGCTTGCCACAGATAACCACTTGTATTCCGTCACGCAATATCCTGCCGGCCTTAGCGCTATCCAGCAGCCTGTTTAACTGCATCCTGACAGAAGTCATCTTGCTAGACAGTTCAGCCATATCCTGATCCTTAAGATCCTCTTCGGGAAAATTAATGTTTGCCTCTAAAATTACCAGGATATTTAACAAGGCTTGGCGGACCCTAGTAATCTCTTTTGATAAACCCCCTTTTAATTGTTCCAGGCTTAATTTAAGGCTGGAATCAGTCTTTGCGCGGATAATATCAATAACCGCCTCTGCCTGGGCCAGATCAATCCTGCCGTTTAAAAATGCCCGCCTGGTAAATTCTCCGGGAGAAGCCAGGCGGCAGCCTTTCTCTAATACTGCGTCCAGGACTTTACCCAGGGCAACAAGGCCTCCATGGCAATTTATTTCAACTACATCCTCCCTGGTATATGAATGAGGGGCGCGCATTATACTAAGAATTACCTCATCAAGCATCTGGCCGGCGTGGATTATTTTACCATAATGCATGGTATAGGTTTTAAACTCTGAAGGTTTTACCCCATTCTTGCCGGCGAACAGGCTATCGGCGATAGCCAATGCCCTTGGCCCGCTTAGGCGCACAATCCCCACTCCGCCTTCTCCGGCGGCAGTGGAAATCGCAGCGATTGTGTCATCGAGGTTATCTATAAGCATCTCTAAATTCACCCACAACAAATAATGACCCTGTAACTAATATTAAATCCCCTTTGCCGGCAATTCTTAAAGCAAGCTTCCTTGCTTCTTTTACTCCGGCGGTTATGTATACTTCTTTTATTTTACCAGGAAAATATTTCTTCAGGTGTCCGGGCTTAGCTGCCCGAGGATTATCAGCGGCCGTTAAGATAACCTTATGCGCCAGCCCGGAGAGCTGCCTGGCTATCCCCCTGATATCTTTATCCTGCGAAACGCCGAAAACCAATACCAGCTTCCTGTATTTAAAAATACTTTTGATTGCGGATTTTAAAACCAGTGCGGATGCGGCGTTTTGGGCTCCATCGGCTACGATATAAGGATTGCGCCGCAACACCTCCAGCCGGCCTGGCCAGAGAGTATTATAGAGCCCTTTCTTTACGCAATCAACACTGACTTTATAACCATAAGCACCTAGGGCCTCAACTATACCCACGGAAAGCGCGGCATTAGCAAGCTGATGTTTTCCTAAAAGTCTGATTCGTAAACCAGTGTAGTTATTGCTTGCGCCTTTTATTGAAAAAGAACCTCCCTGGTCAGAATATTTTATCTCTTTGCCTACAAAAAAGAGCTTTGCCTCTCTCCTGGCGGCGACACTCCTGATAACCTGCTCCGCTTCTTTTCCCTGGACAGAAGAAATAACTATCGCGTTATGTTTAATGATTCCCGCTTTTTCCTTAGCGATACGGGCCAAGGTTTTTCCCAAATATACAGTATGCTCATAACTTATCGGACTTATCGCGCAGACTAAACTTTTAACAACATTAGTAGCATCAAGCCTTCCCCCCATACCGGTTTCCATCACCGCAAAATCAACTTTTTTATTTTTAAAATACAAAAAAGCCAGGGCGGTGTAAACTTCAAAAAATGAAAGTTCTCCGAATCTTTTTATAACCGGCTTTAGAAAATTAACCAAGCCGGTAAGGTTCTTTCTGGGAATAGCTCCCTCAAAAGAAAAAAGGGAGTTTGATTTAACAGGCTTAAGGATGCGGATACGCTCCCTGAAATCCGATAAATGCGGAGAGGTATACAGCCCCACGGAAAAACCCGCCTGCCTTAAAATATAGGCGACAAAAGCACAGGTAGAGCCCTTGCCTTTAGATCCAGCGATATGAATAACCTTAAGTTTATCTTGGGGATTACCGATTAATTGTAAAAAGCTTTTTATTCTTTTAAGGCTGAAGGATTTTTTATAGGAGTATTGGCCTACTCTTTCGTAGTTGATAAAAGATTCCAGGTACTTAACAGCCGACTGATAACCATCCATTAATGCCTGAAATGCCTTATGCCTGTTACGACCATGGCAATTTTATATTTATCGCAGGCCTTAATTATCCTTTGGTCGGCTATAGAGCCTCCCGGCTGGATTATCGCTTTAGCGCCTGCCTTATACGCCCAGGAAATCGCGTCTTCTTTTGGGAAAAATGCGTCCGAAGCCAGGCAGCAGTTTTTGCTAAGGTTGGCGGATTTCTTTTTTGCGATCATTACCGAATCCACTCGGGACATCTGCCCTGCGCCGATCCCCACAGTCCTGGTCCCTTTAGCAAAAACAATAGCGTTGGATTTAACATGCTTGGCTACCTTCCAGGCAAAAATCAGGCTTTCCATCTGGGCCTTAGTCGGTTTCTTCTTAGTAACTGTTTTAAGATTATTTAAATCCAGAGTAAGCAAATCTTTCCCCTGTAAAAGCAAGCCGCCGCTGACCCGTTTAAACTCCGGCTCATCAATAACGCTTAAATCATTTAATTCCAACAGGCGCAGGTTTTTCTTATCCTTAAATAAACTAAGAGCGTCTTTATCATAACCGGGGGCAATAATACATTCAAGAAAACCGCTTTTGGCAACAACTTTGGCGGTAGATAAATCCATTTGCCTGTTTAACGCCACAATACCGCCAAACGCGGAAAGCTGATCGCATTTCCAGGCGTTCAAATAGGCCTTATGCAAAGTCATATCTTCAGCAACCCCGCATGGGTTGTTGTGTTTGAGAATAACCGCCGCCGGACTCTTAAATTCCTTCACCAGCTCAAAAGCAGAATTTAAATCCAGGATATTATTGAACGAAAGCTCCTTGCCCTGCAATTGCCGGGCATTAATCAGGCCTTTTACTTTGCCTTTTTCTTTGTAAAAGGCGGCCTGCTGATGAGGATTTTCGCCATAACGTAAACCCTGAATCTTCTCAAAGGATAGCTCTAATTCATCAGGGAATACTGTTTTAGTTTTATTGATTTTAAAATAGCTGCTCAAATAATTATATATAGCAGCATCATATTCGCTGGTGCGCCCGTAAGTTTCAATACCTAACTGGCGCATCAAATCTTCAGGCAGGGAACCATTATTATTTTCTAACTCAGCAATTACCTGAGGGTAGCGCTGCGGGTTACAAACCACTGCCACAGACTGATGGTTCTTTGCCGCTGAACGCAGCATAGCCGGGCCGCCGATATCTATATTTTCAATAACCTCATCAATGCTTACTCCGGGCTTAGAAATAGTTTTCTCAAAAGGATAGAGGTTAATTACAACCAAGTCAATCAATCCGATACCATGTTCACCCAGTATCCGCATATGCTCAAGGTTTTCCCGTAAAGCAAGCAGGCCACCGTGTATTTTGGGGTGCAATGTCTTTACCCTGCCATCAAGCATTTCGGGAAATCCGGTATAAGCAGAAACGTCCTTAACCTGAATATTATTTTCACGCAGCAGTTTTGCCGTACCCCCGGTAGAAATAATCTCCACGTCAAATTTCTGCAGAGCCCTGGCCAAATCCAGGATGCCAGTCTTATCTGATAGGCTGATGAGCGCCCGCCTTATCTTAACCATTATCTTTCTCCCTGTTAATAGAAACTAATTACCTGTTAAATTACTTATTAAAACGAAAATTAACTAAATCCCCATCCTGCATAATATATTCTTTCTGCTCAAGCCGCATCTTGCCTGCCTGTTTAGCCTGGGTCTCTCCCCCCGACTGGATAAAATCAGTAAAGCTTATAATTTCCGCCCGGATAAAACCCTGCTGAATATCAGAGTGGATCGCTCCAGCCGCTTCCCAGGCAGTAGTTCCCTTCTTAATTAACCAGGCGCGATTCTCCTTATCCCCCACAGTAAGGAAACAAACAAAACCGCTTTGTGCTAAAACCTTAACCAGCAGTCCGGCTATATCTTCTAATTCATCTTTAGCGACTAATACTACCGGCTTAATAGTAAACAGGCCATAACCGGAAATAAGCTCTTTTTCCTCGCCGGACAAACCAACGGTAGAAACAAATTCTTCTTTTTCCAGAGCCTCCTTCATTTTATTTAATACTACTTTTTCTTTCTCCTCCGGCTGCCTGCTTAGGCGGGTTTCCACAAAATCCAGGTCCCTTAAAATTAAATCCGTTTTTGAATCCTTTGGCGCAATTATAACATCTGACTCTAAGGCAGCATCCTCCCCGGCTACTTCTACCTGGGCGTAGGTTTTCTTCTTGGCCTTAACCAGCTTATCCGCCTGGTCAAGTTTTTCATCTTTAATATTGTGTTTGCCTAAAGTAATCTCCGGTACTGCAAATGCGCTGATTTTCATAATCATTAAGTTAGTGGCTAACTTCCTCGTGTTTTTTTGATGCCTGATATTGGTTAATAATCGGGGCGGCTATTTTGTGCGGCAGGTTTTCGTAGTGGGATAAGTGCATCAAATATGAACCACGCCCGGCGGTTATAGAGCGCAGGTCGTTGGTATATTTAAACATCTCCGACAAAGGCACCTGGGCCTTCACAATTTGCGTTTTACCCTTAATCTCCATTCCTATAATCCGGCCGCGCCGGGAATTAATATCACCGGTAATTGCGCCCAAACATTCTTCCGGGATGGTCACCTCCACTTCCATAATCGGTTCCAATAAAGCCGGAGCGGCTTCGCTGACTGCTTTCCTTAAAGCCATTGCCCCGGCAATCTGAAAAGCCATATCCGAAGAATCAACTTCATGGTATGAACCATCTACTAAAGTTACCCTGATATCTTCAATTGGGTATCCGGCAACCGCCCCTTCCCCGGCTGCCTGACGCACGCCTTTTTCAACCGAAGGGATAAAATTACGCGGAATAGCCCCGCCGAATATTTTATCCACAAACTCTAAACCCTTGCCTCTCTCTAAAGGCTGGACTTCAATAGTGCAGTCTCCGTATTGACCGCGGCCGCCGGATTGCCTTTTAAACTTTCCCTGGACCCTGGCGCTTTTTGTAATCGTCTCTTTATATGAAACCTTGGGGGTCCCCAATTCAACAGCAACATTAAATCTTTTCTTCATCCTGGCAACCATCACATCAAGATGCAAATCCCCCAAACCGGAAATAATCAGCTCCTTGGTTTGAGTATTATGGTCCACCTTAAATGTGGGGTCATCAGTAGTCAGCTTATGTAAAGCCACAGCTATCTTTTCCTCATCCTCGCGGGATTTAAGCTTTACCGAAGCGGAAATTGCCGGTTCCGGAAAGACCAGCGCCTCAAACAAGAATTGATCCTTCTCCTGGCTCAATGAATCAGAAACAGCCGTTTCTTTGAGCTTCGGAATAGCTATAATATCTCCGCAAGAAGCGCTATCCAGCCCTCTTTGCTCCTTACCCTGCAAAATGTTGATCTGACCGATCCTTTCCTTAGTTTTCCTGTTCACATTAAAAAAACTAGAGTTAGAGGCAAGGGTGCCGGAAAAAATACGCAGAAATGAAAGCTGTCCCACATAAGGATCAGAGGTATTTTTAAAAACAAAAGCTGAAAAAGGCGCGTCCTCTTTCAAAACCAGTTCTTTTATTTCACCAGGCTTCAGGGGATCGACAGCAATCACAGGAGCCCTGTCCAAAGGGCTGGGGAAATATTGCAATAAATCATCCAAAAGATCCTTGATCCCCTTATCCTGCAACGCGGAACCCACAACTACCGGAAAAAGCTTACGTTTATAAACCGCTGCGGCTAAACCGCTTTTAATTTCGTCTATTGATAACCTTAATACGGAAAGGTATTTCTCCAGCAAGCTGTCATCGCTTTCAGCAATTGCCTCCATTAAAAGAGGGTCTTCCAAAGATTTGATAATCACGCAGTTCTTGGAAAAATTGGATTTTAAATCCGCCAGGACCTTATTGGCGTCAGCGCCTTCTTTATCAATTTTATTGATAAATACCATGCAGGGAAGTCCGGCTGCTTCCAGCATCTGCCAGGCGCGTTCAGCCCCTACCTGTATACCGCTTGTAGCATCCACAACGATAATTGCGCTGTCTACCGCACGTAACCCAGCGATTGTTTCACCAAAGAAATCTGCGTAACCTGGGGTATCAATAAACTGGATACGGTGCCCATCGTAATCACAAAAGAGCAAACTTAAATTTATGGAATTCTTTCTTTCAATCTCGTCAAAGCTGTAATCACTTACCGTAGAACCGTCTTCAATTTTTCCTTTGCGATTTACAGCGCGAGTTAAATAAAGTAGGCTTTCGGCGAGTGTGGTCTTGCCTGACTGGGCATGCCCTAAGAGGATAAAATTTCTTTTATTCTTAGCATCCATATCGTGCTCCTTTAAAAAGAAGCAAGCACAGCTAACTAATGGCTATTCCAGGTAGGTATAAATCTTACCCTTGTAATTACGCAGCACATATTTACCCTTCGCCTGGGAAAGGATATAATTCGGACCTATCGGAATCTTGCCTCCGCCGCCAGGCCCGTCAATCACATAGGTAGGTACGGCATAACCTGAAGTATGCCCGCGCAATTTCTCAATAATATTTATACCGCTGGCAACAGGAGTGCGAAAATGCTGCGTACCCCTGACCGGGTCGCACTGATAAATATAATACGGCCTAACCCGTATCTGCAAAAGATCGTGCACCAGCCGTTTCATAATATACGGCCGATCATTAATCCCCTTGAGTAGGACTGACTGGCTGCCTAAAGGTATGCCGGATTCTGAAAGCATATCACAGGCATTTTTACAGCGCTTAGTAATTTCTTTGGGATGATTAAAATGAATGCTCATCCAGACCGGTGAATATTTTTTAAGCATCAAAACTAATTTTTCGGTAATCCGCTGCGGTAAGGTTACCGGAATACGCGTACCGATCCTTAACAATTCAACATGAGATATCGC
>CAZQGT010000024.1:0-18909 GCA_964593005.1 uncultured Planctomycetales bacterium | reverse complement strand
TTGCATAGTGGAGAGCTTAAAGGTGTTCTCGCCAAAATAGCTGGAGACTTTTTTAAAAGAATATGTCTTCTCTAACTCAACATTCTTAACTATGGATAATACTTCCTGCCTTACCCCCATTTTATTCCTCCTAATCTAACTTAGCTACGCCTATAACAAAGTTATCTAAAAAAGAAGAGGCGCTCTCACTTTACTAAGGAGAACGCCTCTGTTCCCTGCTTATCATTGCTTAAAACTAAGCCATAAGATGCCTATATTTTAGTACTTCTATCTATACAAGTAAAAAATACGCTGATCTGGTAACTAATTTTTAACCAATAGCCAGGGAACCGCGCTCTTCTGTCCTGATGCGCACGCACTCCTTAAGCTCTAAAACAAAGATTTTACCATCTCCTGTCTCCCTGGTTTTAGCACCTTTAATGATCGCTTCTATGGCCGGCTCAAGATAATTGTCATTTACCGCAATCTCTAGGCGAATCTTACGCAAGAGGTTGCCGGTTTCTTTTGCCCCGCGGTAAACTTCAGTTACCCCTTTTTGGCGGCCATGCCCAAGGACTTCACTTACAGTAATCAGGTTAATTTCTGACTTGTAAAGCTCTTCTTTTACTGCCTCCAGCTTGTACGGCTGGATTATCGCTATAACTAATTTCATTTTTTCCTCTCTTTTTAGTTTTACTAAATACGCCTGTTATATGCTATCTGGATCATTCAAGGACCGTATACGCCCTTTCATGATGTTGAGTCAAATCAAGGCCGATTGCCTCTGTCTTCTCATCAACTCTCATGCCAATAAACAAATCAACCAATTTATAGATAACAAATGTAATAACTGCCGTATAAACAATTGTTATTCCTACTGTCGCCAGCTGGATTAGAAATTGTTTGGGGTTCCCGAAAAATAACCCGTCGGACCCTGCCGGGTTAACCAGCTTTGAGGCAAATAAGCCAGTAGCCAAAGCACCCCATATCCCGCCTACGCAATGCACGCCAAAGGCGTCCAGGGAATCATCGTAACCGAATAACGGTTTAACCATAGTCACAGCAATAAAACAAAATAGACTCACCAGCAGGCCGATGACAATCGCGGGCAGAACACTGATAAAACCGGCAGCAGGAGTAACTGCGACTAAACCCGCAACAGCCCCGGAGCATACACCGAAAATCGTCGGTTTGCCGTTATGAATCCACTCGATAAGCGCCCAGCTCAAGCCTGCTGCTGCGGCAGCTGTATTAGTCACCACAAAAGCATTAACTGCCAGGCCGTTTGCAGCCAAGGCGCTTCCGGCGTTAAAACCAAACCAACCAAACCACAATAATGCTGTGCCTAAAACTACAAAAGGCATATTATGTGGAGCTGGAATATTCTTATCCAGGTTAGAACGCCTGCCTAGAATTATAGCTGTAACCAGGGCTGCTATCCCGGCATTAATATGCACAACCGTGCCACCGGCAAAATCAAGCGCACCCATACCCCTTAGCCAACCACCAATACCCCAAACCCAATGGCATAGCGGATCATACACAAAAGTTGCCCAAAGCAAAGTAAAAACCAAAAAGGCAGAAAACTTCATTCTTTCAGCAAAAGCCCCGATGATTAAAGCAGGGGTGATAATCGCAAACATTGCCTGAAAGATCATAAATGCCTGATGCGGAATTGTTCCGGCGTAGTCCGCGTATGGTTCTAAACCTACTCCATTTAAACCAAACCACTGCAGCCCTCCCCAAAACCCTTCAGATGGAGCAAATGACAGGCTATAACCTATTAAGACCCACTGAATACTTAAAGCACATACAATAACAAAACATTGCATTAAAACACTTAATACATTTTTACGCCTGACCATGCCTCCATAAAAGAAAGCCAATGCCGGTGTCATCAGTAAGACTAACGCCGATGAAACCAAAACCCACGCCGTATCCCCCGAATTAATCATTTTCCCTTTTCCCCCCTTATTTGACTAATTGCACAAATGTTTACGCAATTGATAAAATCAACAAACAAAAAAAGCGCCTCTCCAGGGTTCCCGCCTGGATATCAATTTTCTTAGACGATAAGCTCTTTATCAATCATTTCTTATACAGCCAATTCTCCTTTTTCCCCGGTGCGTATTCTTATGGCATCCTCAAGGGGATAAATAAATATTTTTCCATCACCCATCTCGCCGGTCTTAGCATTATCAATTATAACCTTGCATATGCGGACGACGTCCTGGTCTTTAAGAATAATTTCTATTTTAGCTTTCGGTAAAAGCTCAACCTTATACTTCTCACCCCGCCATTGCTGGACAACTCCTTTTTGTTTACCATGACCTTCAATCTCGGAAATCATCAACCCCGTTACTCCTGCGATATTAAGCGCGTTACGCACTGCCTCAAGGCTTTCCGGCCTGATAATAGCTTCTATTTTTTTCATTTTATCCTCCGTAACAAAAAATGTTATTCATTCTTAACTTCAAGGAATGCATAAGCCGGCTTCTTACCGTAAAATTCAGGATAAGCCGAATTTCCGTGTTCGCCGATATCCAAACCCTCAATCTCTTCTTTAAGCGAAACCCTGATCCCCATGGTATATTTCAGAAAAAACCAGAAAATAAGAGAAATTACAAAAGTAAACACCGCTACCCCCAAGACTCCGGATAACTGCGCTATCAGCAATGTTGTCCCTCCTCCATAGAATAAACCATTACCGGTAGCTACACCGACTATCTTATCCTGCGCGAACAACCCTACGCAAAGCGTGCCGAAAACACCATTTACCAGATGCACTGAAAGAGCGCCTACCGGATCATCTATCTTGATCCTATCAAACATAATTACTGCTAAAACCACCAGTATCCCGGCGATTAAACCAATAATCAGCGAGCTTGGCACGCTTACAAATGCGCAAGGCGCGGTAATCGCGACCAGTCCGGCAAGGCAACCATTTAGAGTCATACCTAAATCCGGCTTACCTAATAATACCCACGATAATATAGTAGCGCTTAAAGTTGCCATTGCTGCTGCCATATTAGTAGTAATTGCTACATGGCTGATTGCCATGGGGTCAGCTGACATTGTAGAACCTGGGTTAAAACCAAACCATCCAAACCAAAGAACAAAAGTTCCTAATGTTGCTATTGATAAATTATGTCCGGGAATAGGATTAACTTTTCCGTTTACATATTTACCAAAACGCGGGCCTAATACCAAAACTCCGGCCAAAGCCGCCCATCCTCCGACTGAATGCACAACTGTGGAACCGGCAAAATCAAACATACCCTTTAATTGCAACCAACCGCCTCCCCAAATCCAGTGGCCTACTATAGGATAAATAAACATAGCCATAAGAAAAGAAAAAACTATGAACGACTTGTATTTAATACGTTCGGCCACAGCCCCTGAAACAATCGTGGCTGCTGTACCACAGAAAACCAGCTGAAAGAAGAATTTCGCCCACATCGGGACTCCTGTCCAGGAGAGCGCTGAATAAACACCTTTATAGGCTTCGCCGGTTGCCGGAGAATTATCCAAACCGCCGGCAAAAAATAACCCCTTTAAACCAATCAATGGATTGCCATCTCCAAACATCAAACCCCAGCCTAACAGTAAAAACCCCAAAGAAGATACCGCGAAAACAACGAAATTCTTGGAAAGGATGTTGACGCAATTTTTTGAACGAGCAAACCCTGACTCAACCATAGCAAAACCCAGGTTCATAAAGAACACCAGTTTTGCGGTGAGTAAAACCCAGATTGTATCAATAACTACCTTCATATCCATAAACTTCCTCCTTTAACTATGAATCCATCCTCTTTTGATTAATCCTATGTGGAAAAAATAATAAAAATTACTTTAACCCCAACTTCTCTCTTACCATCAAGGCATAAACTTTATTAATACGCCTTGTCTTTAACCACCTTTCAATAGTAGTAACCTGAATATCCAGTCTCTTAGAAAGGTCATGTAAAGTATACCCTCTCTCTTTCTTAAGCCAGAGCACCTCCTGTATCAGCTGGTTATCCAACATATCTATACGGCGATATCTCCACGTTCATTAGTCCGGATACGCACGGTTTCATCGATAGTTGAAATAAAAATCTTTCCGTCTCCGATCTCCCCTGTCCTGGCGACTTTAGCTATGGCATTGGCAATCCTATCCACATCACTATCTTTAACAATTATTTCAATCTTAACTTTGGGCAAGAAATTAACCTTATACTCCCTCCCGCGAAATTGCTCAATAACCCCCTTTTGCCGGCCATGGCCTTCAATATGCGTAATCATCATTCCTGGACAACCAAGCATCTCTAAAAGTTCAGTAACCTCTTCCAGTTTCTCCACACGAGTAACCGCTTCTATCTTTTTCATCCTTCTATCCTCCCTGCCGCTCCGCCTTACGGGCAGAGCGGCAAAATTAATTCAGTTAATTCTGATTCGTGGTATAAAAATTCGGATAAGCCGGAGTCCCATGCTCCTGGATATCCAACCCTTTTATTTCTTCCTCAGGAGAAACCCTAACGCCGAAATACTTATCCATTAGTTTAAATGCGATAAACCCAAGGCCAAAAGCCCAGAAAACGCAAACCAGCGCTCCGATACCTTGAGCAATTAACTGGCCATAACCGCCTCCGTAAAATAACCCCTTAACCAACGGCGCGGCGGTAGTTCCAAGGCCATATGTTCCATCCGCAAAAAGGCCCACGCTAAGCAGTCCCCATACACCGTTTATCCCATGAACACTCACTGCGCCTACCGGATCATCCACTCTTCTTGCTTCCCAAAAATATACGCTTAAAACAACCAAAATACCGGCTACAGCACCAATAACAACTGCCGCCCATGCCTCTATCCAAGCGCAAGGCGCTGTAACAGCCACCAAACCTGCCAGGCAGCCGTTTAACATCATACCCACATCCCATTTCTTGGTCTTTAAAAATACTAAAAGAATGGCGACTGCCGCTCCCGCTGCCGCGGCCAAGTTGGTATTCACGGCAATAACAGCAATCCTTAATTGATGAGCGGAAAATGTTGAACCGGGATTAAAACCAAACCAGCCAAACCAAAGTATGAATGTACCCAGCGCTGCGAGAGTTATGCTGTGGCCGGGAATAGCTTTTGGTTTTCCGTCTTTACTGAATTTCCCGAACCTGGGCCCAAGCACAATAGCGCCTGCCAAACCTACAAAACCTCCTATTGTATGCACAACTCCGGAACCGGCAAAATCAACATGACCAATGCCAAAAGGAAGCTTAGAAAGCCATCCCCCTCCCCATACCCAATGCCCATATATAGGATAGATTATCGCAGTAACTGCAAGACTGTATAGAAAATACGCTTTGAATTTCAGCCTTTCCGCAACCGCCCCTGAAACAATTGTCGCCGCGGTGCCTGCGAAAACCAGCTGCCAGAAAAACATCAAATATTTACTTACATCATAATTCTCCCCATACAAAAACCACCCTGTTGTTCCGAATAATCCGTGAAAGTCCTGGCCCATCATTAAAGCAAACCCAAATGCCATAAAAACCAAGGAAGCAACCACAAAATCAATGGTATTCTTAGCCATCAGGTTAGTTGCGTTCTTAGCCCGGCAAAACCCCGCCTCTACCATGGCAAATCCAGCCTGCATAAAGAAAACAAGAAATCCACAGACCAACACCCACACATAATCAACCGGCGCCTGCGGATTCTGCGCCAAAGTTTCGGCTCCTGCGGGATCGGCAGCAAAAGCGGAAAATGGGGCTATCATAGAAACAAACAGACCTGCCATGATAACTATTACCATTTTCCTTTTTTCTTCAAACCATTCCCTTAATTTTATTTTCATAAAACACCTCCAGATAAAAACATACTATTGCTCTCCCTGAAACTAAAATACATAGCTCAAATATACGCCGCCATATAACCTGTTCTTCTGGTTGCCGTTATTTTTATCGCTTAGGTTTCCCCAGGGAACAGTATAATTAATGTTCGGCTTACACGTTAAATTCTTCAACAAAGGCACTGTAACCCCTACACCTAAAGCCGCATCCCCGCCTTTACCGCGGTAATATTGTTTATTGTTGTAACCTACGTGCCCTGAGAAATCCAGGCTCATTTTGTACTTACTCACTATAAAAGGGATGCTGTGAGATAAATTAAGCACAGTATAACTGCCCTCCCCGCCGCCATCCTCTTTCTTGCCGAAATCATAATAATAATAGATAGCCGGAGAAAGTAACAGTTTGCTAAAAGTCAGACCGCCATAGACTTCCCGACTAAAACCCCTCGGCGCGCCATCGCTAGGAGCGGCATCAGGGAAATCATAATAAGTAAACCCAGTAGAAAGAGCCACGCTGGGAAAGCTATAGGTATAATCAAAGATATAATCTGTTTCGCTGGACTTTAAGCTGTCCTTGTTTTGCAGGTCATGATTAAGCCATATGCCTACTTTTATCCTGCCGAATTTTGATTCCGGGCTGCGCACATAAAAACCCGGTTGTACCACAGCATCTCCATCCAGCATTATGCCTCTCCACATATATATAGAATTAAAAGCTAAATCCCCTGAAACTTCAATTCCTGAAGTTGATAAAATACCATCCAGTAATCCCCCATCTGCTGCCTGTGCCGAACCACATGTCAATACACTGAAGAGTAAACCTAAGACTAATCCTAATTTAAGCCTTTTCATCATTACCTCCTTTTAAAAAGAGCAGGCGCCTAGCCCGTTCTTTTAAAAACGATTTAGACGCCTATGTCTTTTGGAAACAAAAAAAGCGCTCTATTATTAATAGAACGCCTATGTTAAACTTTACACCTCAACGTGTCTTACACTAATACAAGTAAAAAATATTTAAACCTGGTAACTAAATTTTATCCAGGTACTTTTGTGATTTAATCCTGACCTTCTGCAGCATCTTTACTACACTGACATGCGAAACACCCATACGCTTACCTATATCTCTGGTAGTAAGCCCTTGGCTAAAATACTTCAACAGCATTTTTTCTTTGGGTTTAAAACCATTATTCAGAATACTTTGGGCTAAGAAATTATTATGCAGCTCTTCCCGGCAGTCTTCAGTAGCCCAATATTCACCAAGCATATCCCCTACGGTAGTATTTTCATCAATATTCAAGGCGGCATCCATACTAACAATATTAGGACGTTCATTAACTTTACGGATATAGTTTCTCAGGTGGAAATAACAACCCTGCAGGATATAGCTGTCTGTCTTATCGTCCAGCTTGCCTTTTAAGAAATTATTCCAAAGGTGGATTGACGCCTCCTGATAAAGGTCGTCATGGTTAAACGAACGGTAACGCCCATTTAACCGCCAGGCTATCCTTTTTATGGTTGGGGATAACTTTTTATTTAACTCTTCAAAACTCATATTTTAGCTCCTGAAACAAATAAAAGGCGCCCTTCCCCTATTAGGGTAAAGGACGCCTTAGTCCGTAAAAACAAAAAATCTTCCAGGCAGACTCTGCCTGAAAGACTCAATTGTCTTACTACTACATCTATGTATCAATAATAGATTAACACAAGATTACCCAGTTGTCAAGAGTAAATAACGCCTAAAGTTGCCCCGCATGGACTCGAACCATGACAACAAGATCCAGAATCTTGTGTCCTACCATTAGACGACAGGGCAGTTAATCTATTTATATTTAGAAAGTATATCGTGGATAAAAAACTAAATCAAGGGAATTATTCCACGTTTTTCGCTTATTTTAACCTCACAGCCAAGTCCAAGAGGGTGTTGACTAAGAAAGACCTGATAAACATAATCGCCAGAAAAGCGATTAGCGGAGATATATCAATACCAAATTTAAAGCTTGGCGGGAGAACTCTCCTTATGGGGGCCAGTACCGGCTCAGTATACCTTTCTAAAAACTGGACTATCGGGTTATAGGGATCCGGGCTGACCCAACTGAGCAACGCACGGATAAGTATCAGCCAATAAAATATGCCTAATACTACATTTAAAACATGGGCGGTCGCGGTTAGAAAATTAGAAAGAATAAAAATTTTCTCCTCCCGGTTAATCTCCTATTTCGTTATTGCGCCATGGACATCTTCGTATTTCTTTAAGAGTTTGGCAATATTCTTATTCACCCGGCGCAGATTAAAAGATATATCAAAAACAAAAGCCAGCGTTAAAATCAACATCAAAACTGAAAATGCGGATGTAGCGAACATTCCCACCTCCCTTGTTTATAATACTTGCTTATCCGTTAGCGACAGCTAAGCTTACTAGCACTATTCTATATGATAGCCGGGTCTGGTCAATACTTTTATGCGCGAAGCGGGTATTTTTGAAAGCGGCTTAAGCGGGATAAAAGAAAAGGCAAGGGGAAATTTTTTGGCTTTTACTCCTGGGCATTGCCTGCCCGCTGGTAGTTTACCCCTTGCCTTACGCCTTACAACTAGAATATAACATAAATTCGCTGTCAATTTCAAGGGGGGCAAAAAAATATTTTTATCCCAATCCCTTATATCAGTTTACCCATTTTAAAAGCCTTTTTTTCGTCCGCTCCAGGCCCAGGAAATATATGAGTTCAAAAAGCCCCGGCCCGATAGTCTTGCCGGTTAAAGCCACCCTCAACGGATGGATTAATACCTTGGCTTCAATATTAAGCTTTGCCACCAGGCCGCGGAAACATTTCTCAATATTCTCAACGCTAAAACTACTCAAACCCTCAAGCTCAGAGATAAAAAGCTGAAATTCTTTGGATAAATCTTTGGACAAAAACTTTTCCTGAGCAGCTGGTTCAATTTTAATCTCTTCAATAAAAAAGAAGTCTGCCCAATCAGCAAAGTCATTTAAACGGGCCAGCCTCGGCTGGAATAATTTGATCAGTTCCAGAATGTAACCCCGGTCAAATCCCTCTTCCCCAACATAACCTCTTTCAATAAGCAGCGGCAGAAGCTCTTCAAGCAGTTTTTGCGGGTCAGCATTCTTCAAATACTGGTTATTCATCCAATCCAACTTCTTTAAATCAAAGGTGGCCGCTGTCTTATTCACATTTTTTATATCAAATAGTTTTATTGCTTCATCTTTACTGACTATCTCGCGGTTTTCCCCCGGGGCCCAGCTCAATAATAAAAGGTAATTTAGCAGCGCATCCGGTAAATACCCCATCTTTCGGTAATCGCTAATCGCGGTTGCCCCCGTCCTTTTAGAAAGCCGGCCACCATCCATCCCCATAATCAAAGGAAGGTGCGCAAAATTAGGCAGAGGAAAGCCCAGTGCCTCATAAAAAAGAGCCTGCTTCGGGGTATTCGAGATGTGGTCATCACCGCGGATTATATGGGTAATATGCATTTCCGCGTCATCCACCACGCAGGCAAAATTATAAGTAGGCGTACCATCTGACTTGATCAAAACCTGATCTTTAATCAGGCTGGAATCAAATTCAATTTGCCCACGGATAAGATCATTAACTTTTATTTTCTGCGCAGAAACTTTAAAAATTACCGCTTCCTTTCCCTCCGGGGATTTTTCCACATAAGCCAACCCGGATTTAAGCAACTTATCCGCATACTCACGGTACCTGTCAAAGCGTTCACTCTGATAATAAAGCTCATCCCAGTTAAAACCCAGCCATTTCAGGCTAAAAAGTATCTCATCCACAAATTCTTTCTTGGACCGCTCTTTATCGGTATCTTCAATCCTCAAAACAAATTTGCCATTTTGCGACTGGCAGAAAAGCCAATTAAATAAAGCCGTCCGCGCTCCTCCGATATGTAAATTCCCCGTTGGGCTGGGGGCAAACCTTACCCTAACCATCTGTTAACTTCACTCCTTCCTCTAAAGCTTTTTGGTTAACCTCTAAAATATCCGCCCTTCCGGCAGGGGCGATAGACTTAAATACTTCCAAGACCTCTTTAATTTTGATGGTTTTCTTAGCCCCTAAGTAACAACCTAAGGCCACCATATTAGCCACCTTAATATTTCCTAATCGTATAGCTATATCCGTAAAAGGAAATTGCAATACTTTTATCCGGGGGAAAACAGAGGCCTGAGCTAAAGACGAGTTAAGAATTAACAACCCCTTATCCTTAAGTCTATCTTTAAATTTCTCTAATGATGGGTTATTCAATATTATAAGTGTATCGGCTTTGGTCACATAAGGAGAACCGATTTCCTGGTCTGAAATGGTAACCATACAGTGGCTGGTCCCTCCGCGGACTTCCGGACCATAAGCAGGAAACCAGCTAACCTGCAGGCCTTGCCGCATTACAGCCTCAGCCAGAACTTTACCTAATAGCATTACCCCCTGGCCTCCGCTTCCGGCAATGATTACGCTTTCAATCATTTGATCCTTCCTAGAGGAAACTCTTTTTGCATTACATCCTTAATCCAATCCAGCGAACCTTTAGGGCTCAACCCCCAATAAGTCGGACAGGGGGAAAGCACCTCAATCAAAGAAAACCCTAAATTATCCATCTGGTTTTTAAAACCCTGTTTTATCGCCTGCTTGGCCCTTAATACTCCTTGCGGGTTATGAAAAGAAACCCTCTCAACATAGCATACGCCAGGCAATAACGCTAAAATTTCAGAAATCTTCAAGGGATAACCGTGTTTTTCCCGCTGCCTTCCGTTAATGGTTGTGGATGTCTTTTGGCCTAACAGCGTAGTAGGGGCCATCTGGCCTCCGGTCATCCCATAAACCGCGTTGTTGATGAAAATTACAGTCAGGTTTTCTCCGCGGTTGGCCGCGTGGATTGTCTCATTCGTGCCTATGGCAGCCAGGTCCCCGTCACCCTGATAAGTGAAAACAATATTCTGCGGCCGCACTCTCTTTATGGCAGTAGCAACTGCCAAAGCCCTTCCATGCGCTGCCTCTGAACAATCAAACTTCCAGTAGTCATAAGCAACAACGGCACAACCCACCGGGGCAATCCCAACGGTCTTTTCTCTTATGCCTAATTCATCAACAACTTCGGCAACCAGGCGATGGGCAATGCCGTGCCCGCAGCCAGGGCAATAATGCGTGGTTAGATCATAGAGAGCTTCCGGATGAGTAAATATCTTTTCCATTATATAAGCTTATTAACTCTTTTAATAATTTCCTCTTCGCTGGGTATCCCGCCCCCTGAACGGCCGAGAAAGTCTACCTGCGCGTAACCGTTAACTGCTAATCTTACGTCTTCAACCATCTGGCCATAAGACATCTCAACTGCCAAATATTTTACCTTCTTATTTCTTGGCTGGAATGCCTTTTCCGGAAACGGCCATAAGCTGATGGGCCGGATTAACCCGACTTTTTTACCCGCCAGCCTTAATTTATTAAGCGCGCTCTTTGCAATACGCGCCATTGTCCCGTAAGCAACCAGGATTAACTTAGCGTCATCCAGTAATAAATCTTCATAGCGCGCTTCTTTTTTCCGGATAATTTCATAATTTTTCTGAAGTTTAAGGTTAAACTTCTCCAGATCCCCTTCCCGTAAAAAAAACGATTTAACAATATTTGGTTTTCTCCCCTTGCATCCGGTAAGCGCCCAAGGCTTCAAAATCGGGGCTTTGATTTTACCGGTAGAAAGCTTCAGCGGTTCCATCATTTGGCCTAAAATCCCATCCCCCAATATCATAACGGCAATACGGTATTTATCCGCTAGATAAAATCCGGTTTGCGTTAAATCGTATGCCTCCTGCACGCTTGCAGGAGCCAAAACTATCAGGTGGTAATCCCCATGGCCTCCGCCGCGGGTAGCCTGAAAATAATCTGACTGGGCAGGGGCGATATTCCCCAGTCCGGGCCCGCCGCGCATAATATTAACGATTACCGCCGGAAGCTGGGAACCGGAAATATAAGATATTCCTTCCTGTTTTAAGCTTATCCCCGGGCTGGAAGAAGAGGTCATTGCCCGAGCCCCGGCAGCTGAAGCGCCGTAAACCATATTAATCGCGGCCAACTCTGACTCTGCCTGGATAAAGACCCCTCCTGAAAGTGGCATATGTTTAGCCATATAGGCGATAAGCTCATTTTGCGGGGTAATCGGATAGCCGGCATAAAAATTACACCCCGCCTGGATTGCGCCTTCGGCAATTGCCTCATTCCCAGAAATCAATATTCTTTTCTTTACCATATTTATTTATATACCTCAATACAACAGTCCGGACAGATCAGCGCGCACTGCATACAACCAATACAATCACCCACCGAATCAAACTCCACAAAATTTAATCCCCGCTTATTTAACTTTACACTTTTCTTAATCAGACCTTTTGGGCAAAAACTCATGCATAAAAAACAACCCTTGCATTTATCCTGATTGATTTTAATTTTAGCCATTATTCTTTAGCTCCCGGCGGATATTTTCGGCAATCCCCGACGCGGAAAGCCCGTTTTTTTCCAAAAGTAATTCCCTTGGCCCGTGGGGAATAAATTCAGATGGCAGCCCCATACGTAAAATCCGCAGGCCTAATCCCTGAGCAACAGCACTGCCAAACCCCATATCTTTAACCCCTTCTTCTATAGTAAATATCAATTTTGTCTTTGCGCAAACACTTTTCATTAATGCTATATCTAAAGGAGCGGCAAACCGGGCATTAATTAAATTACCGGTTATCCCCTCTTTATTTAACAGTTGAATAGCCTCTTTAGCTGCCGAAACCATACTCCCTAAAGCAATTATAGTAAAATCCCTGCCTTCTTCTATTAACTCTGCCTTGCCTAAACTTAAGTTCTGCAGCGGAGGCCCGCTTAGAAAAGTATTGGCACGAGGATATCTGATAGCCACGGGCTTTCCCAATGAAAAAGCAAACTCCAGCATCGCCTCAAATTCCCGGCCATCTTTTGGCGCCATAACTACCAAATTAGGGACACTTTTTAAATAAACAATATCAAATATGCCCTGATGTGTAACCCCATCTTCGCCTACAATTCCCGCCCGGTCAACGGCAAATATTACCGGCAGCTCCTGCAGAGAAACATCCTGGATTATCTGATCATATGCTCGCTGCAAGAATGTAGAATACACTGCTACCACCGGTTTAAACCCCTGCCTGGCAAGCCCTGCCGCAAAACAAACCGCATGGGCCTCGGCAATACCTACATCAAAGAATCTATCAGGAAAGCTATCACGGAATTTATTAAGACCGGTTCCTTCCGGCATAGCTGCGGTTATCGCCAGAATCCGCCTGTCCTTATGCGCCAACTCCACTATTTTATCACGAAAAATCTCCGTATAACTTTTTAATTCGGGTGAAGACTTTTTAGGCATGGCCTCGCCGGTATTTAAATCAAAACAGCTGACGCCATGGAATCTTACCGGGTCATCTTCAGCAAAAGAACAACCTTTGCCTTTTTTGGTAACCACGTGCAAAATCCGCGGGCCCTTAATATTTATGATATTCTTTAAGGTATTGGTTAACGCCCCTAAATCATGCCCATCAATAGGGCCAAAATAACGAAAACCCAATTCCTCAAAGAGCATTCCGGGAACAAAAAGCCCCTTTAGGCCTTCTTCAAATTTAGCCATAAGCTTTATCAGACGGCTTCCGCGGGGAACGCGGGTAGTCAGGAAATTAACCAAATTATCGTGGAAACGGTTGTAAACCGGCAAAGAAATAATCTTATTTAAGTAATTGCTGATTGCCCCCACATTCGGGGCAATACTTAATTCATTGGTATTTAAAACTACTAAAATATCTTTTTTCAGGTGGCCGGTATTATTCAAACCTTCAAAACAAAGCCCTCCGCTTAAGGAGCCATCGCCGATTATGCAGACTACCTTAAACTGTTCTTCTTTAGGTAAAAGGTCCCTGGCGCAGGCAAGGCCAAGGCCAAGGGAAACGGCATTAGAGCTATGGCCCGTAGTAAAGGGGTCATAAATTGACTCTTCTTTAGAAGGAAAACCGCTCAAGCCCTGATACTGCCTGAGAGTAGAAAATCCGGAATTTCGGCCGGTTAATATTTTATGCGCATATGCCTGGTGGCCGACATCAAAAACAATTTTATCCTTCGGAGTATTTAAGCAATAGTGCAGGGCAATAATCAATTCCACCGCCCCCAGGCTCGAGGCAAGATGGCCGCCGGTACGCGAAACAACTTCCATTAGCCTTGTGCGGATTTCCGCAGCCAGGGCATTAAGTTCATCGATGTTTAATTTCTTTAAGTCCTGCGGTAAATTTATCTTTTCTAATAACATATCTATTTATCTTCTGCTATATCCGTATCATCAAACTTTTCCAGGGAAAACTTCCCTTCTTTTTTCATCAACAGCTCCACCTTACGCTGGGCATCGGTTAAAGTTACTGAACAAGATTGCGCTATTTTTACCCCTTCTTCATATTTCTTAAGCGATTCTCCAAGAGTGAGCTTACCGCTGGAGAGGTCTTCAACAATCTTCTGCAGCTTTTTTAAATCATCTTCAAATGCCGGTTTTTCTTTCATCTGTAAGCACCTCCTGTACTAAACTTATAAATGCGCCTTTATGTAATATTGTCTTTAACTGATCTCCCGGTTTAAGCTGGGAGGAGTCTTTGAGTATATCCCCCTGAGACACAAGCACGCTTAAACTATAGCCGCGCGATAAAATTGATAGAGGACTTAATGCCCCCAGTCTTTGGATTAATGAACTGCTGCGCTCCTTCGCCAGCTCTAAAGAATGCCGTATATTATAATTCAACCCTGAAAATAACTCATCCAATAACTGTTGTTTTTCCAATAAACGGTCCGCCGGGCTTTTAAGCATATGCGTAAGAGCGACAAGCCTGTTTCTTAAATCCCCCACAGCATCGTTCATGGAAAAATCCAGTTTATGCCTGAAATCAGCCAGCTGGGAAATCAAGGCGTTTTTTCTATCTACAATAATTTTTGCCGCAGCAGAAGGGGTTTCTACAAAGATATCCGCCGCTAAGTCTGAAAGGGTAACGTTAATCTGATGCCCTACTGCCGAAACAACCGGAAGCCCGGAGTTATAGACCGCGCGGGCGACAATCTCTTCATTGAACGACCAAAGGTCTTCGCTGCTGCCGCCTCCGCGGCTGACAATAATTAAATCTGTTTTCCCAAAAGTATTTAATTCCTCTATCGCCGCTGCAATTTCACCGGCTGCATGCTCTCCTTGCACGCGTACTGAACGGATTAGCACATCCACGCAAGGAGCGCCTTTTTTCAGAATCTGCAGGATATCGCGTATAGCTGCTCCCTTAGCCGATGTCACAATACCGATGGAAAATGGCATCAACGGCAATGATTTCTTATGCAGCGGATCAAATAGGCCTTCTAGCTCCAACTTTCTTTTTAGTTGTTCAAAGGCAAGCTGCTGGCTCCCTATGCCCTTAGGCTCTATCCTTTCAACAATAATCTTGTATTGTCCGCTTGGGCCATAAACATCAACCTTGCCAAAACAAATGACCTTAAGGCCATCTTCAAGTTTAAACTTTAAGCCTTTATTAGCATAAGCAAACATTGCTGCCCAGATTAAAGCATTCTGGTCTTTTAACGAGAAATAGAAATGCCCGCTGGAGGCAGCCTTAAAATTGGAGATTTCACCTTCAAGCCAAACTTCGCCGATCTTTTCTTCCAACAACCCCTTTATCGCTTGGGTTATTTCAGAAACAGTATAAATATGTTTGTGGCTTTGGTTATCCAGCCTATTTGCTTTCTGCATTTTTTACAGGTTCCTCGGGTACGCTAACCTCCGGCTTTGCTTCAACAGGGGCCGGCAAGGGTTTCTTTTTAAATACCAGAAGCTGAACTGAATAAGGGCTTATCTCCAGATTCTCAATATAACCCTGGGTAAAATCAACCTCTTTTTCATCTTGGGCCTTGAATGGGCAATCACCGCTACAACCACTATCAATCAAATACCGGTTCAACAAATACACATCCTTTGCGCCTTTAAAAGAAAGTTTTATTTTACGCTTAGACGATGAAAACTTTTTGCTTAAGTTATTTAACTCTATGGCACGGGTAAACATATCTTTAGCGTTTGGTGTAAGGCGTAAAATAGACAGATCAGTCTGGCCGGAAATAATTTTGTCAATACGGTCGCTTTTTACAATATTTAAAACTGCCTTTTTCTCCGCGCTGTTTAAATAAACAATATTTCCCGATAAATAATTCATCGCTGCCAAAGGATCAATATAATTATAGATGAGTACGGCAAAATAATCCTGGGATTTTGTAGGGATTAGCCCCACAAATTCATCTTTCAGCTTAAACGGTAGCAATTCATTACCCAGCAGGCTGAACATACGCATCGCATTATAGCTGGCCTTGGCATACCCTTTGGAACCCGAACGTTCAGCGTCAAAATAAAAAACTCCGAGATTCCTGGTTACCTTCTCCTTATTGCCCGCAAAATCCTCCAGGCAAAAATATGTTTGATAGTTTATGCCTGCCTCCTGCATATTCTTTATGCGAGCCGGGATATAACTGGCAGTAATATAGGCATCCTTGCCTCTCTTGGGGGATATGTTGGAAGAGGCATCAAAATTCCACTCATCGACAATCAAAGGAAGGGTATCCGGAAAATTAAAGTAACTTAACCATTCACGGATTAATTTAATAAAAGTTTTTTTATAAATAGTTTCTTGCTTTTCGAGTGAAGGGTCGGAAGAATACGCGTGCCATGATATGAAATCCAGGGGCAATTTATAATTAGAACAATATTTTATCAACTCATAAATCAGGCTGCGTTCCGGAAAAAGGATGCTGTTATTTGGTCCGATATTGGCAAACCAGGAGCTTGTTGACGGCCCACCTAAGGGGATATGCATCTTGGTTTCCTGGCGCAACTCTTTTACTGCTTCAGCAATAACCCGATATAGGTTAAGATATTCCGATTTCTCTCCCAGAAAAAAATCTTCCAGGTCCGGGGCATTCCAAACTTCATACCAGATATTATATTTCTTCTCACAGCTTAATTTGCGGATAGTGTCTTTAACCAACTCTTTATACGCTGCTAAATTATGCACAGAGCTGTTTTTATCCAGTACCCTGCCTAAGCCGAAAGGGGTGCCGAATAAATCAAGGATAACTGTTCCTCCGCTATCGCTTATTTTCTTGATCACATCTTCATAATTTTCAAGAAGTTTTTTCTGGTTAAGCTCATCTTTAGCCAGCTGGGTAACCTCCCAAAGATTGTACTGAATGCGATAAAAACCGTTAAAACTCAGATCGTTTTGCCAGATTCCAAGGACGTCTTTAGCAGCCAAGGTCTGCGGCCAGCTGATATCACTATGCGCACCCCTGCCGCTTAAATCAATATTAGCTTTATATATTTTAGGAAGGGTGGTTGAAAGAGAGTTTAGATCCAAAATTACTTCCAGATCATCTGGTGTTTGCGCAAAGCAAAGATTGCTCCAGAAAAATATAAATAAAACTAGAAATAATAAAGCTCGCCGCAGCATAATTGGCTTACATTTGTTCATTTAAAGTTTTTTCTGCACCCTCGCAATTGAAATTGCCTTACCGGTTGATTCTTCTACCTCTATAAGCGCGCCATGCAATTGGATATTGCCTTCCGCAACTTCAAATTTCACCGGAATAGAACTTAGGAAACGGGTGAGTACATCCTCCACTCTCCTGCCAATCACGGAATCATAAGGCCCGGTCATGCCCACATCAGTTATATAAGCAGAGCCTCTGGGCAGGATTTTTTCATCGGCGGTCTGAATATGGGTATGCGTGCCCAAGACAGCGGAAACCTTACCATCCAGATACCAACCCAATGCTACCTTTTCAGAAGTCGCCTCTGCGTGGATATCCAGGATAATAATCCTGGTTTCTTTGGCCAATTCCTCGGCAGCTTTTAATGCGGCCTTAAAAGGGCATTCCAGGGCCTCCATAAAAACCCGGCCGTTAACATTGATTACGCCGACTTTAATTCCTTTCTTAGATTTAAATACCGCTGCTCCGCGGCCGGGTGCTCCGCTGGGAAAATTCAGGGGCCGCAGGATCCTTTCTTCTTGGTTAATTAATTCAAAAATCTCGCTCTTTTTCCAGATATGGTCTCCGGAAGTAAGCACATCTACCCCGGAGGAAAAAAGTTCCGCGGCAACTTTGGAAGTAATCCCTGAACCGCCCGAGGCATTTTCCGCATTAGCAATCACAAAATCAATAGAAAATTCCTGTTTAAGAGGGGCGACTAACTTCTTAATCGCTTCCCTTCCTGGGCTTCCTACAATATCGCCGATAAAAAGTATTTTCATTCTTACGTATCTCCTGAACAACGCTTATCTTGTCGCGGGACAGTCCCCCTGCGGGGACAGTCCTTGCTGGCAATACTACTTGGCGTATTCTATGGCGCGCATCTCGCGGATTACAGTAACCTTGATCTGACCCGGATACTCCATCCCCTCTTCAATCTTCTTGCGTATATCCCTGGCCATAGCAGTAGCATCATTATCGTTTATTTTCTCCGGCTGCACAATCACTCGGATTTCCCGGCCGGCTTGAATAGCAAAAGACTTCTCAACCCCCTTAAAAAGATTGGCGATTGATTCCAGCTTATCCAAACGCTTGACATATGTCTCAAGTGTCTCGCGTCTTGCTCCGGGGCGGGCAGCACTAACTGCATCAGCAGCTACGGCTAAAACCGCATACAAACTCTGCGGCACAGCTTCTTCATGGTGCGATTCAATCGCCCCCGCTACCTCAGCTGTTTCATTATATTTCTTCGCTAAGTCCGCTCCCAATTTTGCATGCGTACCTTCAACCTGATGATCTACCGCTTTGCCAATATCGTGCAAAAGACCAATCCTGCGGCCTAATTTAAAATCAAGCCCCAGCTCTGAAGCCATAATACCTAATAAAAAAGAAACTTCTTTAGAATGCTGTAAGGCATTCTGGCCATAACTAGTGCGGTATTTAAGCCGGCCGAGAAGTTTGATTATTTCAGGATGCAACCCGTTGACTCCCGCCTCAAAAGCCGCCCGTTCGCCTTCCTCGCGGATCTTTTCATCCATCTCCTTTTTGGTCTTCTCTACA
>CAZQGT010000023.1:0-19698 GCA_964593005.1 uncultured Planctomycetales bacterium | reverse complement strand
TTTGTTAGAAAGAAAATTGATAGAAAAAGAGCGTTCCCGGGATTATCTTGTATCTCTCCAGGATGTGATAAGCAACTTTAAAGAAACAAAATGTAGCTTGGATACTCAAGATAAAAAAGATTTGGTAAGATTGATATTCAAATGGATAAAGATTGATGATTTTAAGATCGTGGATTACGAACTTTATGAGCCGTTTAAAGGCTATTTAGAAGAAACGAAGAAAGGGTGGGATAAGTGCCAACTCGAGGAAATTCAAATAGTTCCGAGAAAAAGAAGCCAGTCCTGTATATCAGAACCTTTGGTTGTCAGATGAACGTACGGGATTCTGAAGTAATCTGTGGGCTGTTAAAGAAAGCAGGCTATAAAGTTTGTCTTTCTGACAAGGAGGCGGATATTGTCATATTCAATACATGTTCCGTGCGCCAGCATGCCGAGGACAGGATCTGGAGCCTAATCGGCAGTTACAAGGGTTCTAAGATAATCGGATTAGCCGGATGTATGGCCCAGAATTATAAAGAACGCGCGTTTCAGCGTGAGGCGAACATTAATTTTGTAGTTGGGCCGCAGGACATCGATAAGATACCGGGAATTATCCGCCGGCTATCAGCCGCCAGCTCTCAGCTGCCAGTTAAAAGCCTTTTTGAAAGAAAAATATGGGAGACCGACGGCAAGGCTCGGCCGGAGGAGGTTTACCATACGGGTTTTCTACAGGAAAAGGACCATACTTATGTAGTTATATCCGAAGGGTGTTCTAATTTCTGTTCTTATTGCGTGGTGCCTTATGTGCGTGGGCCTTTGCGCCACCGAAAACATAAAGATATACTTATAGAGATAGAGCAGGCTATTGCAAGAGGGATTAGCAGGGTTACTCTTTTAGGTCAGAATGTTAATGCCTATCAAGATGGAACAGTTAATTTTACTAAGCTGTTAGGAGAAATTGATGCCTTAAAAGGATTGAAGCAGTTAGCTTTTTTTACTTCTCATCCCAAGGATGCCAATGTTGAATTCTTTAAAGCTATCTGCGATTTGGATAAACTGGTTAAATCGCTGCATTTGCCTTTGCAGTCAGGATCAGACAGGATCCTTAAACTTATGAGCCGCGGTTATTCAACAAAAGAATACTTGGCTTTAGTTGATTCTTATCGTAAAATTGTTAAAGGAGGCCTCTTGACTACGGATATTATTGTGGGGTTTCCCACGGAGAGCGATAAAGATTTTAAAGAGACTTGCGATTTGATTAAGGATATAAAATTTAACTCCGCTTATATTTTTAAGTATTCTCCCCGGCCGAATACAGAAGCGGCGAAGTTAGCCGATATGTTAAGCAAGGAAGACAAAGAAAAGCGACACAAGAAGATACTTGATTTGCAAAGGGTAATTTCTAATAAACTGAAAGTTGAAAATGCGTAAACAGAGATTCATAATTTATATTATAGTTTTGGCTGTATTTGTTTTTCCGGCAGCCGCCTGGCCGGCCAGCCTGGATGCTTTAAAGGCGGATTTCCTCCAGGGAAATTACCGCCGGGTAATACTTGAGGCGCAAGCCCAGTCCGGGAGCTTTAATATTCACGGCGCGGATGAGCTGAATTACCTGCTGGGGTTAAGTTATTTAAAAGAAAATAAGCCAGAGCAGGCTCAGGATTGTTTCCGCAGGGTTTTAAACAATCCAATCAGCAAGCTGAGAGAGCAGGCTTCTTTATCTTCGGCAGACATTTATTTGATGAAGGGGCAGTTTAAGGAAGCAGAAGATATTTACAGTAAGCTGCTTGGAAATAATCCTAATACTGTCCTTAAGGCTGCTATATTCTACCGTTTAAGTCAATCGGGAAGCAGGAAAGGCAACAAGGAGCAATCTAGCGAATATTTATCAAAGTTAAAAAGAGATTTTCCGCTGAGTTTAGAATTAAGACCCGGAGTGGAGATCCCCCGCAGCGAGGCGCTTTTAAAAGAGCCTGGTGAATTTTCTGTGCAAGTGGGTTTTTTTGTTAAGAACTCAAATGCGGTTAATTTCAGGAACAAAATAGCAGCCATGGGTTATCCTGCTTTTGTTGAGGGCTCTCCTGAAGGTTATCGAGTTAAAGTCGGCAGGTTTAAAACACAAATGGAGGCCCTGGATACAGAGAATAAGCTTTCCGCCGAAGGTTTTTCAACCAAGCTCTGCCCTTAGTATTTTATGCCTAAAAAGAAAATTATTTTTCTTCTCGGCCCTACCGCCATAGGTAAATCTGCGATAGCAGCCCATTTAGCCAAGAAGATTAACGCCGAAATTATTTCCTGTGATTCTATGCAGGTATACGGTTCAATGAATATTGTTACTGCCCAGCCGATATCCGCGCAGAGAAAAAAAATAAAACATCATTTGCTTGGCGTAGTTAATCCGGCTAAAGAATATAATGTAGCCAGATACCGCAAAGAATCGATTGCGATTTGCGACAAACTGTTCTTGAAAGGCAAAACCCCGCTTTTTGTGGGAGGCAGCGGTCTTTATTATTCCGTAATAATTGACGGGCTTTTTCCGGCTGGGCCGGAAGATAAGTTAATCCGCGCAGGGTTGAATAAAGAGCTATCGCTTAAAGGAAGCAGGTATTTATTTAAAAGATTGTCCAAGGTTGATCCTTTGTCTGCTAAAAGAATCCATCCGAATGATTCCAGGAGAGTTATCCGCGCCCTGGAGGTTTATATGAAAACCGGGCTTCCCATATCTGTTTTGCAGAAAAAAAGGGTTGGATTAGGAGATGAGTATGAGGTTAAGGTGTTTGCTTTGAGCGTCAACAGGCAGGCCCTTTATAATAAGATTGACCAGCGGGTAGATGAAATGTTTAAATCCGGTTTGCTTAGGGAAGTTAAACGCTTACTTAAACTTAAATTGAGCAAAACCGCTTTTTGCGCCATAGGAATCCGTGAGCTGGAAGGTTATTTTAACGGTTCCTATACTTTAGATGAAGCTAAACGTTTAATCCAGCGTAATAGCAGGCACTATGCTAAGCGCCAATTTACCTGGTTTAGAAAAGATAAGCGTATAAATTGGATTAATATAAAAGATAAAGAATCCCCCGGGAGTGTTGCTAAACGCATATGGAAAAAGCTCTTTTAGTCAGTATCCAAATCAAGACAGATAAAAATCACTGGCGCATTGAAGATATTTCTTCAGAGCTGGAGGAGCTTGCTGTTTCAGCCGGGGTTGAGGTAGTTGAGAATGTGATTTGTATTTGCGATAAAGCGACAGCAAATTATCTTATTGGCAAAGGCAAGGTTGAGGAAATCGGGATTATTGCCAGCGAAGAGAATGTGGATACGGTTATTCTCAGCCATGATTTATCCGGGACCCAGCAGCGTAACCTGGAGCATGCGTTTGGCAGGAAAACGATTGACCGTACGCAATTAATCCTGGATATCTTTAGCAAGCGGGCTAAAAGCCCTGAAGGTAAAATGCAGGTTGAGCTGGCCTTGTTGCAGTATCTTCTTCCTCGTTTGATAGGCAAGGGGATAATCCTCTCGCGTCTTGGAGGCGGAATCGGCACCCGTGGGCCGGGTGAAACTGAGCTTGAGACTGACCGCCGCCAGATTAGGAGGAGGATCGATAAGTTAAAAGAAGATTTAGCTGCTTTCAGGTCGCATCGTTTGACTACGCATAAGAAGCGCAGGGGCAATAACTTGCCGCTGGTTGCCTTGGTGGGGTATACCAGCGCCGGGAAATCCACATTACTTAACCGGCTTACTGATGCCGCTCAAGTAACTTCAGGAAAATTATTCACTACATTAGATCCTCTTTCAAAAAGCCTCCAGCTGCCGAACGGGCAAAGTATTATTATTTCCGACACGGTAGGCTTTCTGCATGAGCTTCCGCACCATCTAATTGAGGCTTTTAAAGCTACGCTGGAGGAAGTCGCGGATGCGGATTTATTAATCCATGTGCTGGATGTTTCTGATCAGCGTATTCATCAGCACAACCAGGCTGTGCAAAGCGTTTTAGATGAATTGGGTTTAAAGGAGAAACCAATGCTGGTGGCCTTAAATAAAATTGACCTTGTTACTGAGCGCAGTTGGCTTCAAATACATAAGAATGAATTTGATAACTCTGTTGTTATATCGGCTAAGACGGGCGAGAATATAAACGGGCTAGTTGAACAGATTCAAGAGTATTTTTCCGGGCTTATGATTAGCTTAAAGATAATCATCCCGCACAGCCGTATGGAGCTGGTGGATTTCTTTTACCGCAGGGCGAAGGTGGATAAGGTTGATTATTCTCAAAAAGGGGTCAGCATAAGCCTGAGGATATCCAAAGAATTATTCAGTAAAATAAACAAGGATAAGGATATAAAGGTTATCTGTTAGATTATCTAACAAAAATAATTATTTTACTTGACAGTAGTTTTAAGTTGTGTTATGCTTAATCCGTAGGGAGGCTTTAGCCATGGCAGTGTTCAGTCTCAAGATAAGCCCTGATGAGCCGGTTTATGTAATTGGCGTAGTTTGCAAGCTGGTAAATATCCCTGTTTGGACCCTGCGCCAACTAGATAAAGCGGGCGTAGTTACACCAAAAAGAGCGGGTAGGAAAAACCGACTGTATTCTCTGAGAGACTTAAAGAGGCTGGAGTATGTGCATTACCTGATGGAGAAAAAACGCGTGAATATCCATGGGGTAAAAATTATATTGGAAAAGGAGGGATGAATTTTTTTTGCCAAAAGATTAGCACTCTACTGATTTAAGTGCTAATTTTATTGACAAAGCGGTAAAATGTGTTAAAATTACGGCTTAGTTATAGAAGCTTTAAAAGCCGCAAGTGGAGGCAAAAGGTGCGTAGTGTTGATTATGGTTCTCGCAGAAAGTCAATTTTAAACTCGGCGATCAACCGCTATATTAAGGATGCTGTTCCTGTTGCCTCCGAAGATATTGCTGATGAGTTTGATTTAAGTTCAGCTACTATCAGAAATATATTTTCTGAACTAGATGAATCCGGCTACCTTAAGCATCCTTATACTTCCGGAGGCAGGATTCCTACTGATAAAGGATACCGCTATTATGTGGATTTCCTGATTCAGCAGATTGACCTGCTTGATGATGAGAAGAAGCGGATTCTTAAAGAGTGCAAAAAAAAGATCCGCCGCCTGGATGATGCCCTGGAAAATACCTCTGAGGTGATTTCCGAGATTACGCATTACGCGGGAATTGTTTCGTTTCTTGAGCAGCAGGATAAGATATTCTATAAAGGCATCAGCCGTATATTAGACCAGCCGGAATTCAGGGATGTAGATAAGATCAGGCTGTTAGTCAGGTTGATGGAAGATAAAAGCCGGCTGTTGAATATTGTAAACCGTGATTTTCCCGGGAAGGTTAAGATTTATATTGGGAGTGAATTAGGGTGCCCTGAAATGGAGAATTGTTCCCTTATCGTCACTACTTATAAATTAAAGAATCAGCCTTCCGGAAGGTTGGCAGTATTAGGGCCGATGCGCATGGAATACGGGCATATTATCCCTGCTTTAGAGTATATCTCTGATGTTTTAACGGATGTGCTTAGCACAATTTAAAAATGAATGATGTAAAAAATAACCATAAAGATAATAAGGGTGTTAAAGAGCCGGGCCTGGTTGAGCTTAAGGAGTCCGAATATAATCAGCTTAAGTCTGCTGCCCAGGATTTTCAGGATGCCCAGGATAAGCTTTTGCGAACCCAGGCGGATTTTGAGAATATGCGTAAAAGGCTTGACCGTGAGAAACAGGATTTTCTTAAATATGCCAATGAGGGGATGATTTTGGAGTTGTTGAATGTCCTGGATGACTTGGAGCGGGTAATTAGTCTGGCTGAAGAAAAACATGAGGAGCTCGATGCTTTTTTAAAAGGTGTTGAGATGATTCTGGCGCACCTTTATGAGTTGCTTAAAGCCCATGGCGTAAAACCCGTAGAATGCGAGGGAAAGATTTTTGACCCCCACTGCCATGAAGCGCTTATGCAGGTAGAAAATAAAGATTTACCGGAGAATACCATTGTTGAAGTTTTGCAAAAAGGATACTTAATGTATGAGCGGGTAATTAGGACCGCTAAGGTAAAGGTTTCTAAAAAATAGGCAGGGCACCCCGCGCTAGTATGTGTTGCGCGGGCGTTGTCTACGTAGGCAAGTTTCTAAAAAATAGGAGGTTAACTATGGCAAAAGTAATCGGTATTGATTTGGGTACATCTAATTCAGCGGCTGCGGTTATGGAAGGCGGCAGGCCGGTAATTATTCCTTCGGCTGAAGGAGCTGGTGTTGCTTCAGGAAAGGCGTTTCCTTCTTTTGTTGCTTTTACCAAGGACGGCCAGCGGCTGGTGGGTGAGCCGGCAAGGCGCCAGGCAGCGATAAACGCGGAAGGAACAATCCAGGCTGCTAAGCGTAAGATGGGTACAGACTATAAATTTAAGGTTTACGGAAAGGATTACACCCCGCAACAGATATCTTCTTTTATCCTGCAAAAAGTTAAACAGGACGCGGAAGCGTATCTTGGGGATAAAGTGGAAGAGGTTGTAATTACCTGTCCTGCGTATTTTGATGATAACCAGAGGACGGCTACTAAGGATGCCGGAGAAATCGCGGGATTAAAGGTACTAAGAATTATTAATGAGCCTACTGCTGCTTGTCTGGCTTATGGTTTGGAGAAAGCCGGCAAAGAATTAAAGATCCTGGTTTTTGATTTAGGCGGCGGGACGCTTGATGTTACGATTATGGAGATGTGGAAAGAGGGTGGTTTTAAGGTTATGGCAACCAGCGGAGATACACAGCTGGGTGGTACGGATATGGATAATGCCCTGATTGATTATATTGCCAAGGAGTTTAAGCGCGATACAGGGATTGATTTAAAAGGCGATAAGATGGCTATGCAGAGGTTGCGTGAAGCCGCGGAAAAAGCCAAGGTTGAGTTATCCAGTACGCTTACTACGGATATTAACCTTCCTTTTATTACTGCTGATTCTACCGGCCCCAAGCATTTAACTATGTCTATTAACCGTGCGAAACTTGAAGAGTTGGTTGGTCCGATTATTGAGCGCTGCCGCGGGCCTTTGGAACATGCTTTAAAGGATGCCAAGGATGCCTTTGAAAAAGAAGGGATTAGTTTTGCCGACAAAGGTGTAGATAAGATTATTATGGTTGGCGGTCCTACGCGTATGCCTATTGTACAGAAATTTGTTGAAGATTATACGGGAAGAAAAATAGAACGCGGGGTTGATCCAATGGAATGCGTGGCTTTAGGCGCGGCGGTACAGGCGGCAATTATCAAAGGTGAAGTTAAAGATGTTTTGTTGCTTGATGTCACACCTCTGTCATTAGGTATTGAAACTTTAGGCGGAGTGAATACTAAGTTGATCGAGAGAAACACCACGATCCCTACGCGCAAGTCTCAAGTATTTTCTACTGCCGCGGATAATCAGACAGCAGTAACTATCAGGGTTATCCAGGGTGAGCGCTCGATTGCCGATGCCGAAGGCAATGTTGAGCTGGGCAGGTTTGATCTGGTAGGTATACCTGCGGCTCCGCGAGGCGTGCCGCAAGTAGAAGTTGCTTTTGATATTGACGCTAATGGTATCGTGCACGTTTCAGCTAAAGACCTGGGTACGGGAAAAGAACAGTCTATAAAAATCACCGCACCCAAGAAGCTCTCTAAAGAAGAGATCGACAAAATGGTCCGCGATGCCGAAAAGTATGCGGCTGATAATTCCAAGAAAAAAGAAGAGGTTGAGACAATAAATCAGGCGGATAACCTTATATATGCTACTGAAAAATCCCTGAAGGATTATGGGGATAAGGTGAGCCAGACTGAACGTGCGGATATTGAGGCTAAAACCAATGATTTAAAAGGCGCGATAAAAGATAAAAATATTGAACGGGTTAAGAAAGGCATGGATGAGTTGACTAAGGTTTCCCATAAACTTGCTGAGGAGATTTACAAACAGGCTGCTGCTAAACAGCAGGCAGGCGCTAAGCAATCTTCTGATGCTGCCGCGCAGCAGGAACAGGCCCAAGCTCAACAGGAATCTCCTGCTCAACCAGGCGCTGAGGATATTATTGACGCTGAATACAAGGAAGAGGACGATAAGAAATAAAATTAGGGAGATTAGGGGACGGTTCTATTTATTCCAAAGTTAACCAAGGATAAATAGAACCGTCCCCGGATTTTTAAAATAAATATGTCTACTAAACGTGATTATTACGAGATTCTTGGGGTTGCTAAGAGCGCTTCCGCGGAAGATGTAAGAAAGTCTTACCGTGAGATGGCCCTTAAATTTCACCCTGACCGTGTGCCCGCGGAACAAAAAAAAGAAGCCGAGGAGAAATTTAAAGAAGTTTCCGAAGCTTATGCCGTACTTTCAGATTCCGCTAAGCGGGACCTTTATGATAAATACGGACATTCCGGTATTGATCAAAAATATGCCCAGGAGGATATCTTTAAAGGCGCTGATTTCAGCAGTATTTTTAGGGATATGGGGGGAGGATTCAGCTCCGGGGGCAGTATATTTGAGGAGATATTTGGAGATTTGGGATTTGATATTGGCGGCGGCAGGCAAACAAGAGGCCAGTCTGCCAGGCGCCGCGGCAGGGACCTGCAAATTGCGATGGATATTTCGCTTGAGGAAGCTGCCCAGGGAGTTGAAAAGATAATTACTGTTCCGCGTTATGAAACCTGTGCCAGCTGTGGCGGCAGCGGGGCGAAGGCAGGGACAAAAAGAAATACTTGTCCTCAATGCAAAGGTTCAGGCAGGACAGTTGTTTCAAACGGTTTTTTTCAATTGGCCCAGACTTGCTCCCGTTGCGGAGGGGAGGGTTCAGTTATTCAGTCTCCCTGCCCGGATTGCCGGGGAGAAGGCAGGGTTAAGGTCACTAAAAAGATTAAAGTTAAGATTCCCGCAGGAGTGGATACCGGTTCTCAGTTACGCGTGCGCCAGGAAGGGGAAGCCGGCGTAAACAGCCGCGGAGACCTCTATGTTGTTATTGAAGTAAGGCCACATAGTATTTTTGAAAGGCATCATAATGATATCGGCACATCGGTTAGTATAAGTATGGCCAAGGCTGTTTTAGGCGGAGAAGTAGATGTGCCTGCCCTAGAGGGAAGGCTGACTATGAAGATACCTCCGGGTACTCAATGCGGCAAGACCTTTCGGCTTAAAGGAAAAGGGCTGCCGGATCTGCATTCCCATGATATAGGAGATGAATTGGTGAGGGTGGATATAGAAATTCCGGTAAAGCTGTCAAGCCGGCAGAGGCAGTTAATTGAGGAGTTTGCCAGTCTGAGCGGAGAGGATCTTAGGAGCAGGGAGAGTTTTACCGATAAGTTTAAGAAAACATTTAGATAAAAGAGGGAAGATATGCCTACATATGAGTACGAATGCCTGTCCTGTAAACATAAATTTGAAGTTTTGCAGAGCATAAAAGCCAAACCGATAACTAAATGCCCTAAATGTTCAAAAAAGGTCAAGAAGTTAATCAGCAGCGCGGGAGGTTTTATTTTTAAGGGACCTGGCTTTTATGCCACAGATTACAAGAAAACATGCCCTAAAGCTCAACAGGGTTGTTCTGGTTGCTCCGGCCACTAATCTGCATAAAAACCTTTAAAATTATTGTTTTTATTATTATATGTGGTAAAATTATTCCTACGTAATTAAGTTACTCATTTTGCTATCCTATATTTAATGACCAAGATAAAACCTTTTAAAGCGGTAGTTTATAATCCGGAGAAGATCAAAGATTTTAATCAGGTTGTCTGCCCTCCGTATGATGTAATATCCCCGTCTGCTCAGCAAACTTACCATGAACGCAGTGAATATAACTTTATTCATATGGATCTTCCTAAGGACGCGGCCGGTGACGATAAATACCGCCGTTCTGCAGCCATATTCCGCGATTGGCTTAAGGAGAAAATACTTATCCAGGATGAGCGGCCAGCCATTTATTTTTACAGCCAGCAGTATATTATCCGGGGGGAGAAGAAAACCCGCCTGGGGTTTATTTCCCTGCTCAGGCTAGGAGACGAAAATAGCTCTGCTGTCTTTGGGCATGAAAATACGCATATGGAGGCTAAGGAAGACCGTTTTAAGCTGCTTAAACAGGTAAAAGCAAACCTAAGCCCTATTTTTGTTATTTTTCTGGATAAGAAACGGATTATCCAGCGCATATTCCAAAAGTATATTTGTTCTAAAGAGGCTTTTATTGAAGTTGTTGATGACGAAAAAACTTTGCATAAATTGTGGCGGCTGGATGACCCGCTGCTCCTGAAGATGGTTGAAGATAGTATGGATAATGAGAATATGTTTATCGCCGACGGACATCATCGCTATGAAGTTGCCTGTGCTTACCGTGATCTTATGCGTGAAAAATTGGGAGCGCAGTTTACGGGAGAGGAAGATTTTAATTACTACCTGTCATATTTTACCAATACGGATCCCCGCGGACTGTCTATTTCCCCTATCCATCGTTTATTTACGCTAGATAATCAGTTAGATTTGCAGGATTTTATCTTAAGGGCCAAAGAATACTTTGATGTTGACCAGGTTAAAGATAAGGTCAGGTTCTTTTTTCTTATGGAGAAAGCGGGTTGCACTGAGCACCTTTTAGGGGTATATAAAGATAAGAAATATTTTCTTTTACGCCTGAAAAATATAAAAATCCTGGATAAATTAATTGTCGATAAGCCTAAAGAGTACAGAACGCTGGATGTGGCTATCCTTAATTTCCTTGTATTAAAGAATATTTTAAATTTTGATTTAAATAACCTGCCTAGCGTAAGGTATAATCCTGATTCTGAAGAGTTTATCAATGAGGTGGATGGCGACTCTCTGAAGATTGCTTTTTTCCTGAATCCGGTTAAGATCGGACAGATTATTAATGTTGCCTTAGGCGGCAACAAGATGCCTCCGAAGTCCACTTATTTTTATCCTAAAGTGCTTTCAGGGTTAGTTGTGAATAAACTAGAAGAGGGTAAGGGGTAACGCTTACTAAACTATATGGCCTTATTCGGTAAACCAAAATATACTATAGTGCGGGTAAAAAAGAAAGAGATGCCGGATGGCCTATGGACGAAGTGCGAAGGATGTCTGGAAACTCTTTATAATAAAACCTTAGAAGAAAACCTCAAGGTTTGCCCGAAATGCAACTATCATTTTAGCCTGACTGCTTATGAAAGGATAAGCACCTTATTTGATAAAGATACATTTTCCGAATTTGATAAAGATATGCTTTCTGTCGACCCGCTTGATTTTAAGGGGCCAAAGACTTACAAAGAAAAACTAAAACAGGATCAGGATTTAACCGGGCTTAAAGATGCGGTCATTTCCGGAGAAGGTAAAATTAACGCAAAGAGCGCGGTTATCGCTGTAACCGATTCCCGTTTTATTATGGGGTCTATGGGTTCTGTAGTAGGGGAAAAAATCACCCGGGCCATTGAATTTGCCACTAAGAACAAGCTGCCTATTATTATTGTTTCTGGTTCAGGAGGCGGGGCGCGTATGTATGAAGGGATGTACAGCCTGATGCAGATGGCTAAAACCTGCGCAGCTTTAGCATACCACCGTAAAGCAAGGCTGCTCTATGTTTCTGTGCTTACTAACCCGACTATGGCCGGGATTATGGCCTCATTCGCCGGGGTAGGAGATATAATTATGGCTGAGCCAAACGCCTTGATCGGTTTTACCGGCCCGCGGGTAATTGAACAGACCATCAGGCAGAAATTGCCCATTGGTTTCCAGCGTTCGGAATTTTTATTAGACCATGGGCTTATTGATATGATTGTGCACCGCAAGAATATGAAAAATAATCTTAGTCAACTGCTTGATTATTTCGCTTAAATCTGTATAATAATTAAGGTTTTAAAAGGATTTCACTGGATAAAAACATAAGGAGATTAGTTAAATGGCCCAGGTAAGCTTAAAGAATGTTTGCAAAGTTTTTCCAGGTAATGTAATGGCGGTGGATAATATTAACCTGGGTATTGAGAATAAAGAATTTATGGTCCTGGTTGGCCCGTCAGGTTGCGGGAAATCTACTACCTTAAGGATGATTGCCGGGCTTGAGGAGATAAGTTCCGGTGATGTCTATATAGGCAATAAGCGGGTTAATGACGTTCCGGCAAAAGACCGGGATATTGCCATGGTTTTTCAGAACTACGCGCTTTACCCGCATATGACTGTTTTTGAGAATATGTCTTTTGGGCTGCGGCTCAGGCATATTCCCAAGCAAGAGATTATCCAAAGGGTCAGCGAGGCTGCGGATATTTTAGGGATCAAGCGGCTTCTGAATCGCAAGCCGCGCGAGCTATCCGGTGGCGAGCGCCAGCGTGTAGCAGTAGGAAGGGCGATTGTGCGCAAGCCTATGGTTTTCTTGTTTGATGAGCCATTGAGCAACCTTGACGCCAAGATGCGTGTGCAAATGCGTACTGAAATTCATAAATTACATATCAGGCTGCAAACCACGATTATATATGTTACTCATGACCAGGTTGAAGCCATGACTATGGGCGATCGTATCGCGGTGATGAAGGATGGGGTATTGAACCAGTTGGATGACCCGATTGATGTTTATGACCATCCAAAGAATAAATTTGTGGCCAGTTTCATAGGCAGCCCTCCGATGAATATTATGCAGGGCAGGATTATCAAGAAAGAAGGAAGGCTGTATTTTGACGAAGGTAAAATACAAGTTAAGCTGGTTGAGGATATGTACAAGAGAATGGCCAGCTATGTCGGCAGCGAAGTGCTTTTCGGGATCCGTTCCGAAGATGTTTATGATAAATTATTTGTTTCCGAGGCCCCTCCGGAGAATATAGTCAGGGTAAACTGTGAAGTATTTGAACCAATGGGCTCAGAGGTCTATCTTTATCTAAATACGGGCAGGCATACCTTTATTGCCCGTGTCGGCGCGCACGACCGGCCGAAGGTAAACCAGGAGATGGACGTAGTCTTTGATATGAGCAAGGTTCACTTCTTCGATAAAAACACCGAAGAGACTATCGTTTAAGGTTTTAAGGCCCTGGCTTAGTTAGAAGGCTTTTATGCTGCAAAAAATCTCTCGGAAGAAGATAAGTCTATTTTTATCGCTCGCCGCTTTTATTTCCTTATGCGTTAACCTGTTTGTTTTTCATCAAAGAGTTAACTTGGTTATTTTTGTTTTCTTCATACTTGCCAACATCTCCATCCTTTTTTATCTGCTGAGGTTTTTCTCCGATAAGAATTCGCTAATTGAATCCCAGGTTGAGAATATTAAAGAGCAGATTAATATCATCAATTCGGAGAATGTTAAAGCCAGGGAGTTTGGCTCCGCGCTTAAATTCAGGATTACTCGTTATGATAATTTAAAAAAAGTTATTGAGGAATTAAACCGGTCATTAAGACTGGATGTTGTTGTTAATGTATTAAGTTCTACAGTCTATTCTTTGATTTCTAACTCCTGCGGAACGGCGCTTTTCTACCTTCTGGACAGCCATACTCAAAGATTAAACCTTATCCATTCTATTAAAGAAGACCGCCAGATGGTTATTTTGTCTAAAGAAGGGGATATCTTTGACTACTGGGTATTAAGGCATTCCCGCGAACTTATTATAGAAGATTTAAAGAATGATTTCCGTTTTGATCTGGATGCTGTGCGCGCTCAAGAGATGCGGCCGGTTTTATCATTAATCAGCTCTCCTTTAATCAGCCATCATTCTTTGCTTGGGCTTCTGCGCTTGGAGAGCGATAAAAGGGGTTCTTTTAACCAGGATGATTTACGTTTCCTTTCCCTGGTCTCAGGGTTGGGCGCGGTAGCCCTGGAAAACAGCTTGCTTTTTCAGAAGACACAAGACCTGGCTATCCATGATGATTTGACCGGGCTTTATACTAAGCAGTATTTTATCGGCAGGTTAAAGGATGAGGCCAAACGCTGCCAACGCCTTGACCAGCGCTTGTCTTTAATGATGATTGATATTGATTTCTTTAAACAATATAACGATAAATTCGGCCACACCGCCGGAGACATTGTTTTAAAAAAAGTAAGCTCTTTATTAAAGGAGACTTTAAGCCTGTTAAACCCTTTATTATGCCGCTTTGGCGGAGAGGAGTTTTTGGTTATGCTCCCGGAGATAGATAAGAAGAGGGCGCTTGAAGTCGCGGAGGAACTGCGCCAGGGTATTGAAAAGGAAAAGGTTCTCTTGCGCCGTCAAAGCACGTCGGTTACTGTTTCTATAGGGTTGGCTTGCCTGCCGCTTGACACAAAAGACGATGATGAGTTAATCCAGAAAGCGGATAAAGCGATGTATGACGCTAAGCGAAAAGGAAGAAACCGGGTATGTTCTATTTAATACTTTTCTTAATTTTAACAATCAGCTGGGCTATTATTTTATATGATATTTTTTCCTCCCGCCTCAGCCGCAGGCAGGCTGAAAGCGCCGCTTTGCTTAATGAACTTAATAGTTTGAAAGAAGGCAAGCAGGCCTTAGATTCCGATAATACGCGGCTTAATAATATTTTTGTAGAGACCCTGGGGCTTTATGAATTGACCAAAGATATCTGTAAAGGACTTGATGAGGAGAAGATTTTCGCTATATTCCATAACAATTTAAGGAAACATATCAGTTTTAAAGAGTGCCAGTATATTAAGGATAGCACGGGTTTAAACAGGTATAAAGATTATACGGTGCTTCCGTTAAATACCGAGGAAAACCAGGCCGCAGGGTACCTGGCGGTAGACGGGATTTCAGATACTGACAAGGAAAAGTTCGGCATCCTTGTGCAGCAGCTTTTGATCGGGCTCAGGAGGGCGCACTTATACCAGAAGGTCCAGGAGATGGCTATTACGGACGCGCTTACCCAGGTTTATTGCCGCAGGTATTTTCTTGAGCGTTTCAGCGAAGAACTCAAGCGTTCCAGAAAAAATAAATTACACCTTTGTTTTCTTATGATTGACCTGGATAATTTCAAGCAATTCAATGACCGTTATGGCCATTTAGTGGGAGATGCAATATTACGCCAGGTTTCCAAGACCATAGGTGATATGGTCAGGCAGATTGATTTTATCGGCCGTTATGGCGGCGAAGAATTGGCTATAGTCTTAGCTGAAACCGATAAGGAGCAGGCCTCTTTTGCCGCGGAACGTATCCGCCAGGCTATTGAGGCTTCGGTAATCAAGGCTTATGATGAAGAATTAAGGGTGACTGTAAGCATAGGTGTTTCAACCTTCCCGGATAATACCGATCATATGCGGGATTTGATTGAAATGGCGGATCAGGCTTTGTACCTGGCAAAGGAAACCGGAAAAAATAAGGTTTGTTTCTGCCCTGCCTAAATAAGCGACTTATCCCTTGAAAAATCCTGGTTTTTAATATAGAATACCACCCATGGTTAAACGTTTCATTATTGCTATAGATTTAGGCGGGACCAATTTGAAGTGCGCTTTACTTGATAGCGCTTTAAAGATTAAAGCTAAAAGCCTATTTATTACAAAAAGTTTTAATAATAAACATAAGCTTATTACGGGCATAGCCGATTCCATAAACAGTTTTATTTTAAAGCAAGACATTTCCAGGGATTCTATATTAGGCGTAGGCATTGGTTTACCCGGGCCTGTTGACGCCCTTAAAGGGGTAGTGCATTTTTTGCCGAATATCCCGGGATGGAGAGAAGTAGGGTTAAAAAAGATTCTGGAGCAGAAAACTAGGCTTCTGGTTTTTATTGATAATGACGCTAAATTAATGACTATAGCGGAGCATAGGGCTGGCTCGGCAAAGGGCTACAGCAATGCTTTATGCTTGACCTTGGGTACGGGTGTGGGCGGAGGATTAGTTATCAACAATCAACTTTACCGCGGGTTTGATAATTCAGCGGGAGAAATAGGCCATATTCCCCTTAATGAATATGGCCCTGTTTGCGGATGCGGTTCACAAGCCTGCCTTGAAGCGTATGTAGGCAACAGCAGGATCATCAGGGATGCCCATAAATTGTTCGGCCCTAAAATTACCCTTGAAGAAGTAAGTTCTTTGGCAAGCGCAGGCAATAGCAAGGCAATAGCATTTTGGGGTGAGGTTGGTAAAAAATTGGGGCTGGCTTTAAGCGGGATCGTAAACCTGCTTAATCTGGATGTAATTGTAATAGGCGGAGGCGTTTCAGGCGCCGGAAAGGCGTTATTTGAAAGCGTTCAACAAACTGTTCTTGCGCGCGCGATGAGCGTGCAGGCAAAGAGGGTAAAAATATTTAAAGCTAAATTAGGCAGTGATGCCGGCATAATCGGCGCGGGATATTTAGTCAAGGAGAGGTTAAACAGATGAAAATTTTTATTGATACGGCAAATGTTAAAGAGATAAAAGAGGCTTCCAGCCTTGGGCTTATTGACGGAGTAACCACTAACCCTACGCTTATGGCCAGGGAGGCGCGTAATCCGGAACAGGTATTAAGAGAAATTTGCGCGTTGGTCAGCGGCCCGGTTAGCGCGGAGGTAATCAGCCTTGAGTCTTCGGGGATGATCAGTGAGGCCCGGGAATTGGTTAAACTCGCCGGAAATATCGTAGTTAAAGTTCCGTTAACAAAAGAAGGATTAAAGGCGGTAAAGATTTTATCCGGCGAAGGAATTAAGACTAATGTTACGCTTTGTTTCTCGCCAACCCAGGCATTACTGGCAGCCAAGGCCGGGGCAACTTATATTTCGCCTTTTATCGGCAGGCTTGATGATATTGCCCAGGAGGGGATTAGCCTGATAAGGGATATAAAAAAGATTTATGAAAATTACGGATTTAAAACCCAGATTATCGTTGCTTCTGTGCGCAACCCGATGCACGTGGTTAATGCCGCTTTAATCGGGGCGGATATAGCCACAATACCTTTTTCAGTGATAGAGCAGTTAATTAAACATCCTTTGACGGATATCGGCATAAGCCGGTTCTTGGAAGATTATAAAAAAATCCCTCAAGTAAATAATGTTAAATAGGCTTCCAAATTTCAATAAAATATTCCTTTTTGCCGCCGGACTGGTGCTTCTTTCTGCTGTCTGCCTTAATTTGTCATACGCTGCCGACAGCAAGGAATCCCCTATAATTATTAATGGGGATAATGTGGAGTATTCCGCTGATAATAAAGAAGTTATTGCCACCGGCAATATTGAGGTTATTTATAAAGGCTCAAAATTAACCTGTAATAAGCTGAAGGTAAATATGCTCTCAAAAGAAGGCCTGGCAGAAGGTAATGCCCGGCTTGAGGATGAAAAAGGCGTGGTTACCGGAGAAAGAATAGTTTATGATTTTGCGAATAAGACCGGTGTAATTTATAACGCTGATTTTCGCGCCAATCCCTATTTCGGTAAATCCAGGAAATTTGAGAAGGTAAGCGACAGCGAGTTTGTATCCAAGGGCGGTTATTTTACCACCTGCAGTATGGATCATCCGCATTACCGCTTAGCCTCAAAGAAAATAAGAATGATTCCCGGGGACAAAGTCCAGTCTAAACAAACTACCCTTTATTTGGGCGCGGTGCCGCTTCTCTACCTGCCGCAGTTTAATTACTCAATGAAAGAGCCGATTATGCATGTCCAGGTTGAGCCAGGCAAGCGTAAAGACTGGGGTCCGTATCTTTTAAGCGCGTGGCGCTATAATCTTACGGAGAAGCTGAATGCCAGGGTTTTTCTTGATTACCGCAGTAAATTAGGCTGGGGCGAGGGTTTTGAGCTGAATTATTTCAAGACATTGGTTGGTAAGGGCGATTTTAAATTTTACTATACGGATGAGAAGCCGGATAATATGCCTACTGATGCGCCTACTGAATTCCAGCGTTATTTCCTGCGCTGGCGGCATAAGTGGGATATTGATGAGCGGACTAATTTTACCGCGGAATTCTACAAGATTACCGATGAAAGAAGAAAATATGATTTAGAGCGGAATATCCTGAAGGATTATTTCTTCCGCGAATACGAAAAAGATTCCGAGCCCTTAAGCTACGCACTTTTTCACCATGCTTTTGATTACTCCAGCCTGGATATCCTCTTGCAGAAGAGGACTAACCACTGGTTTGACCAGCTGGATAAAATGCCGGAGATAAACTATAACCTGCCGAGTTTGCAATTAGGTGATAGCCGGTTTTATTTTGAGGATTCAACCCAAGTGGGTTCTTATAATAAAAAGGCTACTACTGCCCCAGTTACTGCTGATGACGAAGCGGTAAGCAGGCTTGATACTCAAAATACACTTTCTTATCCTACTAAGATCAGTTTTATTCAATTTAGACCATATCTTTCCAGCCGTCAGACTATGTATGATAAAGGGGAAAACGGCCAGCATGGGATAGTCAGGACTGTTTTTTACAGCGGAGCGGATTTGAGCACTAAATTTTACCGTATTTATAATGCCAAAACCAATTTTCTTAAATTAGATATAAATGATTTGCGCCATATTATTACCCCCAGTATAGGGTATCTGTATACGCATGTGCCGACTATCCCGATAAGCAATATAAAACAGATTGATAGTGTTGATGAGATACACCGCGGAAACACCGCTACTTTAAGCTTATCCAATAAATTACAAACCAAGCGCGATGGCTCAAGCGTGGATTTAGTGGACTTTTTAATAACTACAGATTACGTGCTTGACCCGAAAACAGGGGATAACGCTATACTTACTCCTCGTGCTGGAGAAAACCTGAAAGATAATTTTTCGGATATTCTTTTTAAACTCAAGGTATTGCCGTATTCCTGGATGCGTTTTGAATCTGATGTAACTTTTGAGCATTCAGATCATACGAACGTCAATTACAATAAATTCTCATTAGCCAGCTATAGCATGACTTTTGATATGGCTAAAGGCCGATCTTTCAGTATTGGCCAGCGCTATGAAAGAAAAGGCAAGAATGAAGTTACCCTTGGTTTTGACTGGCGCTTAAACCCCAAGTGGAGATTCAAGATGTATCAGCGGTATAACTTTAAACAGATAAATGATGCTACAACCGGCGCGGTCATTCTTGAACGCGGCTCACAGGAGCAAGAGTATACCTTTACCCGCGACCTGCACTGTTGGGAGCTTGATTTTACCTTGAATAAAAAAGAAGATACAGGGACTACCATATTTTTTACCTTCAGGCTCAAGGCTTTTCCGGAAAATGAATTCGGGTTTGACCAGTCGGTGAGCGAAGAGAAGTCCGGCGCGCAGTAAAATCCTTAAAAAATACATAGAGGCGGATAAATGAATATATCAATAATCGGTTCTGGTTATGTAGGTTTGGTTACCGGCGCTTGTTTTGCTGAGCTAGGAAACAAAGTTGTTTGCGCTGATAATGATGTTAAGAAGGTCGCTTACCTTAAGAAAGGAATTGTCCCCATTTATGAGCCGGGCCTGGAAGAGATGATTAAGCTTAATCTTAAGAACAACAGGCTTAAGTTTACCTCAAGCATAAAATCCGCGGTTAAGTCAAGTGAAGTGATTTTTATCGCTGTTGGTACTCCTCCGCTTGAAAACGGTGAGGCGGATTTAACCGGGATTGAAAACGTTGCCCGGGCTATTGCTCAGAATATGGATGGGTACCGTTTAATTGTTGAAAAATCCACTGTCCCGGTTGAGACCTGTGCCTGGGTAAAGAAGACAATTTCAACTTATATCAAGAAAGGGCATAAGTTTGATGTAGTTTCTAATCCGGAATTCTTAAGAGAAGGTTCAGCAATAAATGATTTTACTCATCCTGACCGGATTATATTAGGCGTAGAAAGCGCTAAGGCCAGGCAGATA
>CAZQGT010000022.1:11125-19854 GCA_964593005.1 uncultured Planctomycetales bacterium | reverse complement strand
CGGTAGACCTTCCCTTAAAAGGTTTAATGGAAAAAGAATTTAACCTGCCGACCTTAATAGAAAACGACGCCACCAGCGCCTGTTTCGGCGAGCATTGGCTGGATTTGGAAGAAGGATACAAGAATGTCCTTTATATGTTTTCCGGAGTTGGCTGCGGGATGATGATCAACGGCGAACTTTACCGCGGTTCCCAGGGGTATGCCGGAGAGGTCTCCGTATATAATTATAAAGAGCAGGACTCGTTTGCTTGTTCAGATAATCAGCCATGCCTGGTTAAGCGCTGGGATATGGATTTAGGGATTGTCAATGATGTAAGGGCAAGTTTGCTTAACTCTAAAGAACAAGCTGATGAATTTTTCCGGGCGACTTCAATTAAATTAGAAGATATTGATTTAAAAAGTGTTTTTATCGCTGCCCGGGCAAAGAATGAAATAGCTGTGCTAGCTTTGGATAAGGCAGCCAAGAGATTGGGTATTAAGATTGCTTATTTAGTCAACCTTCTCAATCCGCAAGTAGTGGTTATCGGGGGAGGGTTTGAAGAATCAGGAGAAGCTTTCCTAAATAAGGTCAGGTCTACAGTTATGGATTGGGCTTTTCGAGAAGCAACCAACGACTTAAAGATTGTTTATTCTCAGTTAAGAGAGAATGCCGTAGCCATGGGCGCGGCGAGTTTGGTCTTAGAAAGAGTATTCGCCCAATTATAAGCAAAGGAAGCCATAACAGGGGGGATTATGGAGCATAAAATAAAATTCATCATCATTGGCCTGGCAGGTTTTTGTTTAGTTTGCCTTTTTCTCTTTATTCAGGCAACCAGCTCCCAGCAGATGCTTATCCGGGAGCGCAATGATTTGAAGAACGAGAACGCGGCGCTTAGCGGTAAAGTAAACCAGCTTGAGGGCGATTTAAAAGATAACCAGAGGAAGCTGGGATCCCTTAAAAGCGATAGGGACAAAGCAGCCCAGGAGCTTATTGATATACAGCAGAAATTTGAGCAGGCCGTCCGTGAAAAAGATGATCTGGCGTTTAAATTAGAGCAGCAGAGTAAAGCTAAACGTCAGGAAGAAAGTACATATACCGCCAGGCAGCAGGAGCCGGTTGCTCCGGTTAATGTTACTTCTGATGCCTATTGGGCAAGCGTACTTAAAGCAAAGGCAGATTTAGAGATGCAGTTATCAAATGTGCGCGGGGAGTTAAAAAGCCTGCAGATTAACAATGAGGCATTGCAAAGGGATAAGAGCGCTTTAGTCATAGACATAAATAGCCTGAATAATGAAAAGAAGGATCTTTTGAGGCAGATTGATTATAATCAGAAACTTTTGGACAGTATGGCCCAGGATGTTGTCCGGGAGAAAAATGATAAATCTAAGATTCAGGATAACCTTAAAATAATCAAAAATGAGAATTTAGTCCTTATCAGGCAGCTGAAGAGTTTGAATAGCCGTAAAGCAACATTAGAGAAAAAGATTTATGAGCTTCAAGAGGGAAAGTCTACTGTTGAAAAGCGCTTGAATGAGATGGAGGCGATGCTGGCTGACAGGGTCTCTCAAATCGATTCTCTTAAAGATGGGTTGGATATGGTAAGAAGCGGCAAGGCTGTTCCCGCTCCGGCGGATGATAAGTCTAAGAAATCAGTTGAGTTGCCGGAGATAGTTGTGCGTTCTTTGCCTTCTTCAGAAAGCGGCAAAGGGAAAAATGAGCCGGTTTCCTCTTCCGGAAAAATCCTGGCTGTAAACCCCGATAGTAATTTTGTGGTTATAGATATGGGATCTTCCGCCGGAGTTAAAACCGGGGATTCGTTCAATGTCTATCGTTCCGGCAAGTCCATAGGTTCGGTTGAGGTTATCCAGGTAAGGGGGAATATCTCCGCCTGTGATATCAAGAAAAAGAGTACGGCTTTTATAATCGGAGACAGCGTTAAGTAGTTTCCTTTCATATATAATGACACGCACTAAGAAATTTCCTTCTAAGAATATCTCTATTTTGGATGTTGCCCGCCAAAGCGGGGTATCCATAACTACCGTCTCAAGAGTAATCAATAAAGTAGGTTCAGTTAAAGAAAAGAATCGTATCAGAGTAATGAACGCGGTCAAGGAGCTGAAATTCCAGCCCTCTATTTTTGCTCAGCGCCTGGCCACGGGAAAAAGCAATGTCGTGGCTTTAGTCATTCCCCGTTACGAAGGTGTTTTTTACTCTTTCTACGCGCTGGAAATTATCCGCGGCGTCGGCACAATGTGCGAGGCATTAAAACTGGATTTGCTTCTGCACCTGACTGATGCGCGCACCGCGCTGTCTTTGCGCGGCGTAGGAGGGATGATCTTTTCTGACATTATCGGAAACCGGGCGCAGCTGGAAGACTGCTTGGAAAAAGGCATTCCCACCGTAGTTATTAATTATTATGTAGAAGATTTGGATGTCTCTTGTATTGCTGTGGATAATTGCGGCGGCGCGGAAAACGCGGTTAATTACCTGATTGAATTAGGGCATAAGAAAATAGCCCATATCACCGGCGATGTGTTGACTCAGGCAGCAGCAAAGAGGCTGGAAGGATATAAGCGGGCGCTGGAGAAAAACAGCATTAAATTAAGAGAGGATTATATATTTCAGACTGATTATTCCCGCGGCCAGGCCAGGAGCGCGGCGGAGAGTTTGATTAAATCCGCAGACCCGGCAACCGCTGTTTTTGTTGCTTCTGATTCTATGGCTCTTGAAGTGATGGCAGTCGCGCGCGAACTGGGTAAGGACATCCCCGGGGATTTGTCGATTGTGGGCTTTGATGATAATCCTTCCGGGCTTTACGGGCCGGTTGCCCTGACTACAGTCCGTCAGCCGTTGATCCGCATGGCCGAAGAGAGCGTTAAAGAATTAAACCGCCTGATTGCTTTAAAGAAAAATGCGCCAAAAAAGATTCTCCTCCCGGCAGAATTAGTTATCCGGGAGTCCTGTAAGCCATTTTCCGGCGGATAAGCTCTTGATACAATCCATTGTATATTACAATATACGTTTATACTATATATTGTAATTTTTTTTGTTGACAATACGGGCTCCTTTTGTTATATTGCTCAAGTGGTTTGTTATTAACCTTCCTTATTTTAACCCGAGGTGAAACATGGATTTAAAGTTATCTCCCAACGCCGTCAAAGTCCTTGAACGCAGGTACTTGCGTAAGGACGAAGAGGGCAAGCTTATTGAAACACCTGAACAAATGTTTATCCGGGTTGCCGGCGCTATTGCTATCGCGGATAAACAATACGGCAAAACTGAGCAAGAAGTAAAGAAACTCCAGGACTCATTTTTTAAGATTATGACCAATTTAGAATTTCTGCCGAATTCCCCTTGCCTGATGAACGCGGGAAAAGAACTCGGACAGCTCTCCGCCTGTTTTACCCTTCCTATCGAAGATTCAATGGAGTCAATTTTTGAGACCTTAAAGATTACCAGTCTAATACATAAGTCCGGCGGCGGAACAGGTTTTAATTTTTCCCGCCTGCGCCCAAAAAATGCCGTAGTTAAGACTACCGGAGGCGTTGCCAGCGGGCCGATTTCATTTATGCGTGTTTATGACGCGGCAACCGAAGCGGTCAAGCAGGGGGGCACCCGCCGCGGCGCCAATATGGGCATTCTGCGCGTTGACCATCCGGATATTATGGAGTTTATCACCTGCAAGGAAAATAATAACCAGATTAATAATTTTAATATTTCCGTCGCTATTACCGACGAGTTTATGTTCAGGCTTTCCCGCGGCGAGGAGTATGATTTGATTGATCCGCATACGCATAAGCCGGTGCAGAAGATTAACGCCAAGGAGGTATTTGATTTAATTGTCAAACAGGCGCATAAGAATGGCGAGCCGGGAATTATTTTCATTGACCGGATTAACCAGTATAATCCTACTCCGAAATTAGGAAAAGTTGAAAGCACTAACCCTTGCGGCGAGCAGCCATTGTTACCTTATGAGTCTTGTGATTTAGGTTCAATCAACCTTGACCAGATGTGCAAGAAAAATGGCTCGCGTTGCGAAATAGACTGGGAGAGGCTTAAGGAGGTAACCAGCCTGGCAGTGCATTTTCTGGATAACCTGATTGATGTAAACAGGTTTCCTTTGCCTGAAATAGAGAAGGCGACTAAAGCCACCCGTAAGATAGGCCTGGGGGTTATGGGCTGGGCAAGCTTATTGATCCGCCTGAATATACCTTACAATAGCGCTGAAGCCGTGGCTTTGGCGGAGAAGGTAATGGCTTTTATACTGGATGAAGCGAATAGAAAATCTCTTGAGCTGGGTAAAGCCAAAGGGGTATTTCCGGCTTTTAAAGGAAGTATCTATGATAAAAAAGACGGCTCTACCAGGATGCGTAACGCTACGCTGACAACTATTGCCCCTACAGGGACAATAAGCATAATTGCCGGGCCTTGTTCATCAGGGATTGAGCCGTTATTCGCGATATCTTATTACCGCAAGGTTATGGATAACGATAAACTGGTTGAGGTTGAGCCATTGTTTGAGCAGGTTGCCCGTGAAAGAGGGTTCTATAGCCTTAAGCTGATGGAAAAGATCGCCGAGAGCGCGTCAATCAGGGACATTAAAGAGATTCCCGAGGATGTACGCCGGGTATTTGTTACTTCGCATGATATTTCTCCGGAGTGGCATATACGTATGCAGGCGGCCTTCCAGAAGTATGTGCACAACGCGACAAGCAAGACGATTAACTTTCCTAACGAGGCGACTATTGAAGATGTGCGCAAGGCTTATATCCTGGCGTTTGATTTAAATTGCAAAGGTACCACTATTTATCGCGATAATAGCCGTGAAGAACAGGTTCTCAATGTCGGCAAGCCAAAAGAAAAACAGGAAGTAAAACTTATGCAGGAGGCGAAAAAAGAGATCGCCCCCCGGCCGCGTCCGGAAGTAATTATCGGGACAACAACTAAGGTATCCACGGGTTGCGGAAACCTTTATGTAACTATAAACGTTGATGAAGACGGCAAGCCGTTTGAATTATTTACCCAGATGGGTAAGGCCGGCGGTTGCGCTGCCAGCCAGCTTGAAGCAACCGGTCGTCTAGTTTCTTTGGCTTTTCGCGCCGGCATTGAAGTTAAGTCCATTATTGAGCAACTGCGCAATATCCGCTGTCCGTCTCCTTCCTGGGAAAAGGGTCAGAGGATATTCTCTTGCGCTGATGCTATCGCACGTGTTGTAGAACGCCGCCTGGTTAATACGCAGGCGCCTGTCTTGGCTGCGGCGGAATCAATGACTATTCCAATGAAGCATTCGCATGACGATCAACTGCAAGCCTCGGATTTGAACGAACAGGTCAATATTGTCGGGGTTTGCCCTGATTGCGGAGGCGCCCTGCGCCATGAGGAAGGCTGTGTTAAATGCCATGCCTGTGGTTACTCAAAGTGTTAGCCTAGGGACGGTTCTCAACTTAAAGCAAAACTGTCCCCTAAAAGCTACACAGATTATCTAGGATTGTGCTTTCTTTGAGATTATGGCTGCTCCACAGGTAGTCGTGAATGGAAGAAACTAAAGATGCCCTTACAGGATTACCTTCAATATATCTTATACATTCCAATAAATAGGCGTCCTTTTCAATAATTTTACTCTTGAATCTATCTTGCCAAAGATGTCCTACTTTTTCATATTTAAAATTAAAATATAACGTATAGCTCAAGTTTAATCCGCGCATAATTCTATTTAGCTGTTCCGCTTTATCTACTTCAATAATCAAGTGAACATGGTTTGGCATTAGGCAGAAACAGTACAACATAAACTTGTACTTGTTTTTATATCGAGTTAGAAGCAAGAGGTATTTCTGGTAATCCGAGGGGTCTTTAAAAACGGTTTGTTTTTGGTTGCCCCTTGTGATAATATGGTAACAAGCTTTTTCAATAGTTATCCTAGCTGATCTTGGCATATTTTCCTCCTTTTAATATAATAGACGAGTAAAATGTTGTTTTCTAACCTTAAAAATAGGGACACTTTTCCTTTGTTTTGAGAACCGTCCCTGGAGAAGAATGAACAATTTTGATGTGATTGTGATCGGTGCCGGCCATGCCGGCATCGAGGCATCTTTTGCTTGTGCTCGCCTGGGTGTAAAAACCCTTATGCTTACCCTGGATATCAATTCTATCGGTAGAATGAGCTGCAACCCGGCTATCGGCGGAGTAGGTAAAGGCCAGCTGGTAAAAGAGATTGATGCTTTAGGCGGGGCTATGGGAAAAGCAGCGGATGCCTGCGCCATACAATTCCGTATTCTCAATTCTTCTAAGGGCGCGGCTGTCCAGTCTTCACGGGCGCAGATTGATATGTATAAATACAGCCGTTATATGCGCAAGTTGCTTGGTGCTCAGAAGAACCTTGCAATAAAAGAGGCAGAGGCAAAAAAACTGATTGTTAAAGACGGCAAGGTTCTAGGCGTGGTAACGGATAAGCAGGAGATCTATGCTAAATGTGTGGTTATCTGCCCGGGGACATTTTTAGATGGTTTGATTCATATAGGTCTAAGGCATTTTAGCGCAGGCAGGATAAATGAGCGTGCAAGTATCGGCCTGGCGGATAACCTGAAAGAGTTAGGTTTTAACCTGTTGCGTTTTAAAACCGGGACCTGCCCGCGCCTGGATAAGAAATCAATAGATTTCTCCGGCCTTATCAGGCAGGACGGCGATAAACTGCCCCGGCCTTTTTCATTTTCTACTACCAAACTTAAACAAAAACAAGTTCCCTGTTATATAACCTATACTAATAAAAAAACGCATGAGATTATCCGGGCTAACCTTAACCATTCTCCGCTTTATTCCGGCAAAATCACGGCTACCGGGGTCAGGTATTGCCCGTCAATAGAAGATAAGATCGTCAAATTCAGCGATAAAGAAAGGCACCAGGTTTTCTTGGAGCCTGAAGGTTTAAGAGTGCCTGAGGTTTATTTAAACGGGGTCTCAACCAGCCTGCCTGAAGACGTGCAGGTTAAGATCCTGGGCTCTATTGCTGGTCTGCAAAATTCCAGGGTTATCCGTTTTGGTTATGGCATTGAGCACATCGTAGTTGAGCCCACGCAGCTTTACCCAAGTCTTGAAACAAAACTGATTAAAAATCTTTTTCTGGCCGGCCAAATTAACGGCACTACGGGTTATGAGGAGGCCGCGGCTCAGGGGTTAGTCACAGGGATTAACGCCGTCTTGCGTATTCAGAATAAGGAGCCGTTTATATTAGACCGCGCCAGCAGTTATACCGGGGTCTTGATCGATGATTTAACTACCAAGGGGACATTCGAGCCGTATCGTATGTTTACCTCCAGGGTGGAATACCGGCTTATCCTGCGCGAGGATAACGCGGATTTGCGTTTAAGCAAAATGGGTTTTAATTTAGGCCTGTTGAATTCGGCAACTTATCGCAAGGTTGAGAATAAGAATAAAGGGATAAACGATGGATTGGCTTTCTTAAGAAAAACGCGCATCCGGCCTGATAAGAAGATTAATGATAAATTAACCCGGATTGGCTGTGCCGCAATTACGCGGATGGTTAGTTTAGAAGAATTATTAAAACGGCCGCAGGTAAGCATTAAAGGCTTAAAAACAATACACAGGTTAAAAAGCGGAATACCGGAATCCGCTTGGCAGCAAGTTGAAATAGAGGTAAAATATTCTGGTTTTATCCAAAGGCAGCTGAAAGACGTGGAACGTTTCAAACATCTGGAAAAAATCAGGATGCCTATTGATTTTGATTACAGCAATTTAAGCGGGATATCCCGCGAGATAAGGGAAAAGCTGTCCAGGTTTAAGCCGCTTAACTTGGGTCAGGCCTCAAGGATTTCCGGAGTAACTCCTGCTGCAATCTCACTGCTTATGGTTTACCTGAGGAAGATCAATGGAAAACAATAAACTTGAGCTTAAGAATTACTGCCTTTCTTTAGAGGTTGACCTCTTTGGCGTAGCTGATATAAAAAATATAAAAAATGAATTTCTAATCGCGCCTAAAGTTTTAGCCAAGCTGGACCGGGCGGTATGCTTGGGGTTGCGTATCTCTCAGGCGGCCCTGGCTGAGATAGAGCAGGTGCCTACGAGGATGTATTTTCATCATTACCGGATGGTGAATATGTTTTTGGACCAGGTGGCTTTGAGGGTGGGAAATCATATACAAAAAAAAGGATATCTTAGCTTAGGAATTCCGACCTCTCAGATTATTGACTGGGAAAAGATGAGCGCGCACGCGTCACATAGAAAGTTAGGGGTTTTAGCGGGGTTAGGCTGGATCGGCAGGAATAACCTTCTGGTAAATAAAGAATTGGGCAGCCAGTTCCGCCTGGTAACCATATTAACTGATATGCCGCTTGAGCCGGATCAGCCGGTAAAAGAAGATTGTGGTTTATGCCGGCTTTGTGTTAAAATATGTCCGGCGCAGGCGATTAAAGATGAACCGGCTAATTTTGAGCATAGTAAGTGTTTTGAGAAGCTGCGGGAATTTCAGAAGCAGCGCCAGGTTGATTCTTATGTTTGCGGTATTTGCGTTAATGTGTGTAAGGGCAAAAAAGAAGGCGCGCGGTGAAAGAGAAAATCCTGATTGTTGAAGACGAGAAAGACATCATCAAGATGCTGGAGTATAACCTTAAAAAAGAAGGTTTTAAGGTTATTGACGCCCGTGATGGGGAAGATGCCTTGGATTTGGCTGTACGCGAGTATCCCGATCTTATCCTGCTGGATTTAATGCTCCCCGGGATAGACGGATTGGATGTATG
>CAZQGT010000022.1:0-11025 GCA_964593005.1 uncultured Planctomycetales bacterium | reverse complement strand
TTGCTTGTTATTTTAATCTTGCTTATGGGGTTGGCGGTTGGCTGGTCAATCGGCGCTAATGACGCGGCCAATTCTTTAGGCACAGCCGTTGGTTCAAAAGTATTAACCCTCCGTCAGGCAATTATTCTGATTGTAGTTTTTGGTTTCCTGGGGGCATACCTGCAGGGCGCCTATGTTACTAAGACCATTGGCCGGGGGATTGTTCCTTTGGACCAATTGGATAAGCAGGCTGCTATGTATGTGGCCCTAATAGCCACGTTTGCTGCCTGTGTATGGGTGGTCCTGGCTACTTATTGGAAGATGCCTATTTCTACCAGCCATTCTATTGTGGGGGCAGTTGCCGGTTCAGGCCTTGCGATTGGCGCCCCGGTTAAATGGAAAATGTTGCTGGATATATTTATTTGTTGGATTTTTACTCCTATTGGCGCAGCAATCCTAGGTTATATTTTTTTTAGAATACTGCAGAATTTATTCTATCGTTTTCTTCCGCGTAAATTAATAAAACCAATTGTATTCTTTCTGGTTATTGCCAGCGGTTGTTATGTAGCATATACCTGGGGGGCAAATGATGTGGCTAATTCAGTCGGGGTTATTTCCGGGGTTGGCGTGCTTACCCAAAAGGCGAGCGTTATTTTTGGAGGTTTCGCTATAGTTATAGGAATAATGACCTGGGGGTATAAGGTTATTGAGACTGTCGGTTCTGAAATTACCCGCCTGCTTCCGATTATGGCGCTTTCCGCGCAGTTGGCCAGCGCGGTTAATGTGCATCTATATACTATTTTTGGTATACCAGTTTCTACCAGTCATTCCATAGTCGGCGCGATTTGCGGAGTGGGATTGGTCAGAGGGATCAGGGTGCTTAATTTCCGGATAATGAAGGACATGGTTCTTTGTTGGATGGCCACTCCTTTTATTTCCGGATTGATAAGTTACACAGTATTGCAGATAATCAGGCTGTTTGTGAAAATTTAACTGGGAGGTAAAAATGAAAGAAATAAGGAATATTTTAGGTTGGTTAGGCATGGCAGAAGAGCAGTCAATACTTCAGGATGCCAAGAAACATGTGGAAGAGACTTATAAAACAGTCACTTTCTTTGCCGAGGCGGTAAAGTTTTTTATTAATGGCGACCTTGAAGCTAAGATGCGCTCTATCGAGAGCGTCAGGCAGAGCGAGCACCAGGCAGATGTTTTGCGCTCTAAAATGGTTGATCAGCTTTCCGAAGGGATGCTTCTTCCTCCTGACAGGGAGGATATGATGCATTTTGTTAAGACCCTGGATAAAATAGCTGACTGGACCAATGGGGCAGCCAGGCTCCTGGGTTTTATTGAAGGAAAGATTCCCGAGAGTGTGTTAAAAAACATTTCTTTAGGAACGGATTTGATTGTAAGTTCTATCGCCAAGCTGCGGGAGGCGATAGTGGCGTTGTCTAAGAATGAATTGAAAAACGCCATAACCCTGAGCGCCGAAATTGATCAGTTAGAGCACCAGGCAGATGACCAGAAGAAATCTATGATTGAAGCGATTATCCACGCTAAGTTGGAGCCGGTCAGCCTGCTGTTGACTTATCAGTTGGCGGAATACCTGGAAGGGGTAACTGATAAAATAGAGGATTGCGCTGATTTTATCAAGGTCTTGGCGATAAAGTCAAAATAAATATGAGAATTAGCTTCAAGCTTAAACTCATTTTATCCTATTTTTTTCTTATCTTTATATCCCTGGGTTTTGTCGCCTTTTTTCTTGATAAAAACCTGGAAGAAAAATCGCTTCAGGAAATAAAAATATCCTTAGCCAATGAAGCCCGCCTTATAGAAAGTGTTATTTCCAATAACCCTTCAGTTTTAAACAATCCGGCATATCTGGATAAATTAAGCAAAGATTTGGGCGCGAAAATCAAATCGCGGATCACCATACTCAATATTGAAGGTAAGGTGTTAGCCGATTCAGAAGTTTCTTTGCAGCAGGCAGTTGCCTTAGAAAACCACATTAACCGGCCGGAGATAATTGAGGCATTAAAAGGCCAGGACGGAGAAGAGATCCGCTATTCTTCTACCTTAAGAATAGATATGCTTTATTTGGCTATTCCGATTAAGGAAAATGGCGTTAATTCCGGAATACTCAGGCTGGCCCTGCCCTTGACTAGCGTGCAAAAGGTTTTATTTGCCGTTAGAAAGACGATTATCGTAGGGTTATTTTTTACATTAGGCCTGGCTTTTGTTTTGGCTTCGGTCTTAGCCAAAGCATTAACCAGGCCGATTAACCGGATAATCCATATTTCTTCAAAATTCGCTCAGGGAGATTTTTCGCGCAGGATCTTTCAAAGTTCCAATGATGAGATTGGCAGGCTTGCCGCAACCTTAAATAAAATGGCGCAGGATATTGAAGAGAAAATCCGCGAGGTCGCAACCAAAAATAAGCACCTGGAGGCTATTTTTAACAGTATGATTGAGGGGGTCATTGTTACGGATGCAAGCTCCAGGGTAATTTCCATAAATCATGCTATTGAGGCGTTGTTTGATGCTAAGTCCGCCGCGATAGAAGGAAGGTTCTTTCTGGAAGGAATTCATAATAGTGAAATATCCGAGCTTATAAATAACGCAATGAACTTGGGCAAGTTCATCTCTCAAGAAGTAACCCTAATTATGCCGGCGCAAAGAGTAGTCCAGGTGAATGTTTCCCCGGTTTTCCAGCAGGATAAAGTTACCGGCTCTGTTATAGTAATTCATGATATTACCGGCATACGCCGGCTTGAGACTATGCGCCGGGATTTTGTGGCTAATGTTTCGCATGAATTGAAAACCCCGCTTACTTCCATAAAGGGTTTTGTAGAGACTTTGCTTGAAGGGGCAATGGAAGATAAGGAAAACAGGGTTAATTTTCTGCAGATAATTAACAATCATGTGGACAGGTTGAATAATTTAATTAATGACCTGCTTGAGCTCTCATATATTGAATCAAAAGAAATTGAGCTTTTAAAGGAGAGGTTTGATTTAAGCAGCCTGGTTAATGAAGTTGTGTTGGGATTTAAATCCCATGCAAAAAAGAAGGGGGTAGAGATTAAATCTGATTTAGCGGCCGGTCTGGAGATTTTAGCTGATAACAGTAAGATTGAGCAGGTCCTGGTCAATCTTATTAATAACGCTATTAAATATAATAAAGAAAACGGTTTTGTACGGATTTATTCTGAACAGCTTGCGGATAAACTAAAGGTCGTCGTGGAAGATTCAGGCTCAGGCATCCCGATAAAAGATATCCCGCGTATTTTTGAACGCTTTTACCGTGTAGACAAGGCGCGCTCGCGCCAGCTCGGAGGCACCGGACTCGGGCTTTCCATTGCTAAGCATATCATAGAGCTTCATTCAGGTTCTGTCGGTGTTGAGAGCACCGAAGAGCTTGGTTCCAAATTCTGGTTTATTCTCCCTAAGTAATAATCAAAAGCATTTATTAAACTAAAGAAAAACGCCTCTTATACGTGGCGTTTTTCTTTACCTACATTTTACTTTTCCTTGAAGCAGATTTAACCTCCCAGTTTTATACTTTAGTCATGATTAATAAAATAACAGAAATAATAGAATCTGCGATGGCATTGTTACGCAGGATTATTAGAGAAGAATCTGAAAGCCTGGATAGGTTTTATGCCCAATATGAATAATAGGGGGATGCTTTATGCCCAGTGATAAGAAGATAATAATTATTGAAGATGATAGGGATATAAATGACCTTATCGCATACAATTTGCGCAAGGAAGGTTTTATCGCAGAGCAGGCTTTTGACGGCCTGAGCGCAGAGGGTCGCCTTAAAAGCGGGGGTTTTAATATTGTTATCCTTGATATCATGCTCCCGGGAATAGGCGGATTTGATATATGCAGGCAGATAAAAGAGGACCTCGGAAATTTCCGGACTTTTATTATTGTAGTAAGCGCGAAATGCCATGAGCAGGATAAATTGTATGCCCATTTGCTTGGGGCGGATTGTTATTTAACCAAACCTTTTAGCCTGGGGAGCTTATTGAGTATGGTAAAAGAAGCCAGCTCATCTTTGGACAGGGAATATCTGGTGAAAATGGCCCGGTAAACTTTACTTAGATTTTACCTTTCCTTAATTTAGAATCAATATGAAAAATGTAATATTAACAGTGATGCATAGAAAGGAGGTTAAGGAAATGAATACTATGTCGCCTATCCGTAAGGATTTTCTAGCCAGCAATCTTAGAAGTCAGTTAGGCAGGTTGAGCCGTATTTTAAACAATATAGAGGAAGAGAGGCTGGTTGATGGTGGTTGCGCCAGTGATTCATTGAAAGAAGTGGAGTTGAATTTGCGCCAGATACGCAAGCTGTGTATGGATAATTAACAAAATAACACCCCGCTTTAAGATACCCCGCCAAAAAAGAATGGCGGGTACGCCGCTTCCTGCGGCGATTGCGCGGGTGTGCCCTTATGGGCAAGGAGGAGAGAAAAATGAAGAGGTTGTTTATCGCAGTATTGATCTTGAGTTTTTGCTTGATGGGCGCAGGCGTTCAGGCTTCATACGCAGGAGAAATTGATTTATTGTTACAAAAATTGGTGGAAAAAGGGGTTTTGACCGGAGCGGAGGCGCAGCAGGTGAAGATTGAAACACAGGAGCAGGTGAAAAAAGATGTAGCTACGGGTAAATCCGCCTCTTTGCCGGTGTGGGTGCAGAATATAAAACTTAAGGGAGATTTGCGTTTGAGGTACCAGTATAAGCATGACAAGGCAACCAGTGATTACAAGAAAGATACAAATATAGGCCGTATCCGGGCGCGCCTGGGCCTTGAGGCTAAGATAAATGAAAAGCTTACGGCAGGAATAGGCATAGCTACCGGTTCCGGTGACCCGCGCTCTACCAATATTACTTTTGGCAGCTATAACACTAAAAAGAGCATTGTGCTTGATTATGGTTATGCAAAATACAGTCCATTCACATGGTTAACTCTTGTTGGCGGTAAGATGCAATTAGCTGATACTCTCTGGATGCCGACTGATTTGATTTGGGATTCGGATATTACTCCGGAAGGAGCTATATTGCAGTTTAATAAGAATCTGGGATCAAACGCAAGCCTCTTTTTTAATACAGGAGCATTGATTGTTGACGCGGATACATCTTCGGATAACGATGCTCCGACGGCTTATATTATTCAGCCGGGGTTGAATTATAAATTCAATGATAACCTGTCGTTAAAGGGCGCTTTTTCCCTTCAGGGCTTTAGCAACATTAAGGGGCATACAAGCAGCAGCTATTCAGGCGCAAGTAATACCGGCAATACTACGGCTGGGTCATCAACATATACCTATAATTACCAGATGATTAACCCTGCTGTGGAGTTTTCCATCAAAGAGCCTTTTAAGGCAATCGGCTTCAATGTGGAATCCTTGAAATTACTCGGTGAATATGTGAACAACCTTGATGTTTCTGATGGAGCAAGCGGATTTTCTTGCGGGTTCAAGCTAGGCAATAGCAAAATTGAAAAGTGGGGAGATTGGCAGGTCAAATATATTTATGCCATGCTTGGAAGGGATGCCGTGCTCGATGTGTTGCCTGATTCTGATCGTTATGGCGGTAAGACCGGCATAAGAAGCCATGAAGTAGAGTTTCAATTCGGCCTGGCTAAAAATACATACCTCGGGCTTGATGTATATCGTTCCTGGAGGACGTATGGCGCAGAGGCCCCTGAAACTTTAGTCCAGCTTGATTGGAATATGAAGTTCTGATGAATAACTAACGCAATAATAAGCTAAAGAGGAGAGATAAAATGAGAAGATTAGGAATGTTGGCGTTGATAGGAGTATTAGGTTTAGGCCTAGCTATTCCATGTTATGCGGGAAAGGTTGTTTTAGCTGGCTCTACGACCGTGCTTCCTATCGCGCAGAAGACAGCGGAAGTTTTTATGGATGAAAATCCAAAAGCGGACATATCCGTGCGTGGAGGCGGATCAAGCGTAGGCATTGCCGCGCTTATTGACGGTACTTGTGATATAGCCGACGCGTCCCGGCCGATAAAAGATACTGAAATACAAAAAGCCGCCGCAAATGGAAGGGATCCTGTTGCCCATATCGTAGCTATGGACGGGATTGCGGTAGTGGTAAATAAGTCTAATCCCATATCCAAGCTTTTTAAGAAGCAGGCCCGGGATATTTTTACCGGGAAAATATCTGATTGGTCGCAATTAGGGGGCAGCCCCGGCAAGATAGTAGTTGTTTCCCGCGATACTTCCAGCGGAACTTTTGAGGCTTTTGGGGAATTAGTCATGAAAGGCGAGAAGGTCATGCCTGGAGCGTTGATGCAGGCTTCAAACCAGGCTGTTGCTCAAATTATAGCCCAGACTCCGCAGGCAATAGGTTATGTGGGGTTAGGTTTTATGTCAGGAGAGCTTAAGCCTGTTGAAATTGACGGGGTTATGCCTTCAAGAGAGACGATTCTTTCAGGTGAATATCCTGTAACCCGTCCGCTCTTTATGTATTCCAATGGTAAGCCTCAAGGGATTACAAAAGAGTACCTTGATTTTGTGAAAAGTAAGAAAGGACAGGAGTTAGTGGAGACTCAAGGGTATGTCGGGTTAAAATAAAAGCGTTTACTCATTACCTGACAACGCGGCAGGCATAATTTGCCTGCCGCGCCTCCATTATATAATAGTATGGCATATATGCGCATAAAAGAGAGAATATATAAGTGGGTATTTACTATCCTGGCTTTTGCTTCTTTATTTTTTCTTGTCGGGATAGTAATTGTTTTGTTTAAAGAAGGAACTCCCATATTTAAAGAAGTTGGTTTCCTGAAATTTATATTCGGAAGAAAATGGTATCCTACCTACGATCCTGCGGATTTTGGAATACTGCCGCTTATATTAGGTTCTTTATGGGTAACTGTTGGCGCAAGTTTAGTATGTATACCTTTGGGCGTAGGAAGCGCCCTTTATCTGCATGAGATCGCGGGTTTTAAACAGAGGCAGTTTTTAAAGCCGGTCATTGAATTATTGGCAAGTATTCCTTCGGTTGTATATGGTTTTTTCGGGTTAGTGGTAGTAACGCCTTTCCTGCAGAAAACATTTAATCTCCCCACAGGCATGACCGCCTTAAACGCAAGTTTAATACTTGGATTCATGGCAACTCCTACCGTATGCAGTATCGCCGAAGACGCCTTAAGTTATGTTCCGCGTTCTTTCAGGGAAGCATCTTTCGCAGTAGGCGCAAACCGTTGGCAGACTTTAACCCAGGTAGTTATCCCTGCCGCAGGTTCAGGAATATCTACCGGGATAATTTTAGGGTTAAGCCGGGCAATAGGAGAGACAATGACTGTTTTGATGGTAGCAGGAGGAGCCGCAGTCATTCCCGGGAGTTTTTTAGAGCCGGTTAGGCCGATGACTTCAGCAATTGCCGCGGAAATGGGGGAGGCGCCGATGGGGGGAAGCCATTATCACGCGCTGTTTGCAATCGCCCTTATTCTATTTATCATTACCTTTGTTTTTAACATTATTGCCGAGATCATATCCCGACGTTTTAGGGTAAAGCTCGGGTTAAGCGGATGAAAAACTACATTGTCCAAGAATTAGGTTTTTTCATTATCTTTCTTTGCATCATGCTAACTATATTTTTTCTAGGTACCATTATTTATTTTATTCTTATAAAAGGTGCGCCAATAATTTCATGGGATTTTTTGACTAAAGCGCCAGCTAACGCGATGACCGAAGGGGGAGTCGCGCCTATTATTATAGGGACAATTTACCTGACTTTAGGCGCGATGATATTTTCTGTTCCCCTGGGCCTTGCTTGCGCGATATATATATGCGAGTATTCTCCCAAGAGTTTTGTGGTTAATATTATCCGGATTAGTATTAATAACCTGGCAGGAGTTCCATCAGTTGTATTCGGGCTTTTTGGTTTGGCGGTATTCGTTAATTTCTTAGGTTTCGGAGTTTCCATACTTTCCGGGAGCCTTACCCTGGGGATACTTGCCCTCCCTTTAATTATTTCATCTTCTCAGGAGGCCCTGATGGCGGTCCCGCATTCAATACGCGAGGCCTCGCTTTCTTTGGGAGCAAGCCATTGGGATACTATCAAAAGAATTGTTCTGCCAACCGCTTTACCGGGCATACTTACAGGGGTTATATTAAGCGTAGGAAGAGTGGCCGGAGAAACCGCTCCCATTTTATTTACTGCCGCTGCTTTTTACAAGCGAGGCTACCCGAAGAGTGTCTTTAACGAGGTAATGGCCTTGCCTTACCATATATACGCGCTTATGACTGAAGGCGCGCATCCGGATAAGCAAAGGGCGATTGCTTATGGATGCAGTTTAGTGCTTTTATTTTTAGTATTATTTATTTCAGGATTTGCTATCATTTTGCGGCAAAGACAGAGGAGCTCCTATGGATAATAAGATAAAGATGCAGGCAAAAAACGTGGATTTCTTTTATGGCAAGAACCAGGCGCTAAAGAATGTCAGTCTTGATGTTTATGCTAACCAGGTTACGGCAATGATCGGGCCATCAGGTTGCGGTAAGTCTACCTTTATCCGTTTATTCAACCGGATGAATGAACTCCTGCCGCACACCACTCTTTGTGGTAAGATATTCCTTGATGATTTGGAAATTAACAGCCCATTGGTTGATCCGGTGGATATCAGGAGGAGGGTGGGGATGGTTTTTCAAAAACCCAACCCCTTCCCTAAGAGTATATTTGAGAATATCAGCTATGGTCTGAGGGTGAATGGGATTAAGGATAGGGCATATATTGAGCAGAGGGTTGAAGATTCATTAAAAAAGGCGGTTATCTGGGATGAGGTGAAATGCAGGCTTAATGACAGCGCTTTGAAATTATCCGGGGGCCAGCAGCAGCGTTTATGTATTGCCCGGTGCTTGGCAGTAGAAACAGAGGTAATACTTTTTGATGAGCCATGTGCCAGCCTTGATCCTGTATCAACCGCTAAAATAGAGGAGCTTATCCTGGAGCTGAAAAAAGATTACTCCATTGTTATTGTTACGCATAATATGCAACAGGCAGCGCGCGTATCCGATTGCACCGGGTTTTTTCTTTTAGGAGAATTAGTGGAGTTTGGTAAAACACAGGATATATTTACTGCCCCGAGGGATAAAAGAACTGAAGCCTATATTACAGGGAGGTTTGGTTAAGATGAAGAAAATACTTTTTGTTTGCGTGGAAAATTCATGCCGCAGCCAGATAGCTGAGGGGTTTGCAAAAGCGTTGGGCGGCGTCAAACTTGAAGCTTATAGCGCCGGTTCCAAACCGGGCGGCAAGGTAAATCCTGACGCGGTTAATGTTATGCGCGAAATCGGCATAGATATTTCGAGCGCGGAATCAAAAGGGTTTAATGATCTGGTAGTAAAAGAATTTGATTATGTTGTTACAATGGGATGCAAGGATATCTGCCCGTTTGTCCCGGCTAAAGAGCATATTGATTGGCAGATTGAAGACCCAAAAGGAAAAGGCGAAGAATTTTTCAGAAAAACACGGGATTTAATCAAAGAGAAAGTAGAGTCGTTAATTGGTAAATAGGTTGCTGTCCCTATTAAAAAGGAGGTTGTGATGTTAAGGCATTTAGATGAAGAATTGAAAGAGCTGCACAGGGATATTTTAAGAATGGCTGTATTTGCCCAGGAGTCAATTTTTAAGTCTATTGAGTCGCTGAAGAATCGCGATAAATACCTGGCCCAGGATGTTATTAATATTGACAGCAAGATTGATGAGCTAGAGCTGATAATAGATGAGAAATGTATTGATCTGATTGCCCTTTATCAGCCGATGGCCGGGGATTTGAGGTATATTACTACTGGCATGAAGATTAACGCGGAGCTTGAGCGTATTGCCGATATAGCCGTTGATATTTCACAAAGGTCCCTGGAACTTATGGAAAAACCGTTGCTTAAACCATTAGTTGATATACCTAAGCTTTCCCAGGTTTCCCAGAATATGGTCCGGGATGCTATTGACGCTTTTGTAAAAAAAGATGCCTTGCTTGCCAGAAAGGTAGTTTTAGCGGATGCCGAAGCAGACCGGTTGCGTAATCTGGTGCAGGATGAACTGGTTAATGAATACCTGGGCCGCGATCCCAAGACAGCGGAGCGGGCTGTGGCATTATTGCTTATTGCCAGGTATCTGGAACGTATCTGCGACCATACTACTAACATCGCCGAAGACGTAATTTATATGGTTGAGGCTAAAGTAGTTAAACATCACCCTGAAGAATTAAAATAGATAGCCAATATATCTCCTTGACCCTCGCTATTTAGTGGTATATAATCTCTTAATTATCCCCCATATCAGGCAAAAAAGTGTCTTTTGAGAGTTTAAATAGATGAAAAATAAGATTGTTTCCTGGATTAAGAAGCAGGTTAAGCTTTCCGGAGCCAAGGGCATTGTCCTGGGGCTTTCCGGGGGGATAGACTCTGCTGTGGTTAGCGCTTTATGCAAAGAGGCAGTAGGTAAAGATAAGCTGCTTGTGCTTTTTATGCCGTGCAATAGTAATCCCCGGGATTTAAAGGACGCCAGGCTGGTTGCCGCGAAACTTAAGCTTAAATCAGAACTTGTTGATCTTTCCTGTGTATATAATAATTTCTTAAAAGTTTTACCTCCTGCCGGCGGCCTGGCTTTAGGAAACCTTAAACCCCGCTTACGTATGAGTACGCTTTATTATTTTGCTAATAAGCTGAATTACCTGGTCTGCGGAACAGGAAATAAATCCGAACTCCTGGTCGGTTATTTTACCAAATATGGTGACGGCGGAGTGGATATCCTGCCGATCGCGGATTTGTTTAAACGCCAGGTGCGCAAGCTGGCTGAGGAATTAAAAATACCCCAGGGTATTATTACCAAGCCTCCCACTGCCGGGCTCTGGCAGGGCCAGACCGACGAAGGGGAGATGGGTATAACCTATAACGAGCTGGATGACATCCTGGATAAATTCTGCAATAAAAATAAACAATCAGCCAGTAGTGTTAAAGTTAATAAAATAAAGAAGATGTACAGGAGCTCAGAGCATAAAAGAAAAGGCGCAG
>CAZQGT010000021.1:0-22755 GCA_964593005.1 uncultured Planctomycetales bacterium | reverse complement strand
ATGCAGGATATTCTCGGTACGCGTAAATATTTTAGCTGCCTTGGACTCAATTTCAATTTCATGGATATTTTTATTAACCGAAGGGCTTGCGATTATGCGCACCCGGGTTTTGCGTATGCCTATGCCGGCTAGGCCCAAGACTGCCGCGACATTAATATTCTGCGGGAAATATTTAACAGCTTCAGCCGCGCTGCCATTAAATAAAAGTTTATCCTTTTTTAACCCTGCCAAATTAAAATGCTTTGCCACATATTCTACGCCGCTGAATGCCTTAGGGTTTTTACGGGTAGTTAAAGTTACTTTCTTTATCCCGGCGATATTAGCCGCTTTTAAGGCATCTACCCCCGATATAGCTCCGCTGGGAAAATAAACCATTGCCTTATTCTTTTTGGATAGAATATATAATTCATCCAGATGTCCGACCATCCCTCCCACGCTCATTACCATAACTTTACATCCTCCGGATAATGATTGTGAAGCTATTTCCCAGGATGCCCTGGCAGAAGAGGCCTCAATTACCAATTCTGAACGCTTGATTAAATCTTTCAAGCTGCTTACGCATAATCTATTGCTCCGGGTTAACTTATGAGAAAGCCCCCGGGCCTTCTCAGTTTTTATATCATAAAGCGCAACCAGGCAGGCGTCCTCGGCCAAACCATCCGTTATCTCCTTTGCCAGAGAACTTCCAATGGCCCCGCAGCCGACAATACCGATTTTAAGCCTTGCTTGTTTTCTCATTTTTATGCGCAACCGATAACTGTATTATCAATCAACCTGGTCTTTCCGATCTTAACCGCTAAAGCAATCAAACATCCCGGCTCCACCTTTTTAATTTCCTTAAGCTTCCCCGGGTCAACTATCGCGATATAATCTATCCTTGCCTGTTTATTCTTTTTAATAAGCTGCCTCATCCTGCTGATAATCCTGGCGGAATCGCGCTGCCCATTGCTGATTAAAAACTCCGCAAGCTGCAAGGCCTTAAATAAAACTACCGCCCCAGCCCTCTCTTTTTTACTTAAGTAGGCGTTACGCGAACTTAAGGCTAAACCATCCTTATAACGCTCAGTAGGCAATACCTTAACTTTAACCGGGAAATTTAAATCCTTAACCATCCTGGAAATAATAATCGCCTGCTGGGCATCTTTCTGCCCCAGGTAAAGAATATCCGGATGGACAATGTTGAGCAGTTTGGCCACAACAGTCGCTACCCCGCGGAAATGCCCCGGACGGCTTGCGCCGCAAAGCAGGTCGCTTAAATTTTCCACGTTAATAAAAGTAGAGTAACCTTCCGGATACATATCTTCTGTGTCCGGAAGAAATACAAAATCCACCCCCAGCTTACGGCAGGCAGCAATATCGCCTTTAAAGGAACGCGGATATTTTTTAAAGTCCTCACCCTTGCCGAATTGAGCAGGATTAACAAAGATACTTACTATTACTATATCATTTTCCTTACGCGCCTTGCTAATCAGGCTAAAATGCCCGGCGTGTAATGCGCCCATTGTAGGTACAAAACCTATGCGCATCTTAAGCCTTTTAATCCTTGCAGTTAAAGCGCTTAATTTCTTAAGGTCGGGTACAAATCTCATAAAACCTCCATCAATGGCTTAATTACAAAATCCCGGCAAAACATTCTTGGATGAGGGATAATCAGTTTTTTACTCCGTATAAATTTATCCGCGTAAAGCAGGATATCCAGATCAATAATCCTGGGACCGAAACGCACTGTCTTCTTCCTGCCCATCTGCTTTTCAATATCTTTTAATTTCTTAAGCAGAAACAAGGCCGGTAGCTTTGTTTCTATTTTTAATACCGCATTCAAAAACTCAGGCTGGCCTGCCGGCCCTCCAACAGCGGAGCTTTTTATAATTTTGGATTTCTTAAGTACCTGGGTATCCTTTAATCCGGCTACCTTCTGAATCGCTAAGTTTATATTCTCTTTACGCTTACCCAGGTTTGAGCCTATGCCAAGATAACAAACCGCCATTAAGATATATTCTTTAACCGCGCCAAGGCTTCTTTAATCCTCTCCTTGGGGACGGTTAAGGCCATCCGGATATAACCTTCTCCGTATTTACCAAAACCCACTCCGGGAGTAGCCACAATATTAGCTTCTTTCAACAGCTTGGCGGCAAAACCTATAGAATCGGTTTTAGCGGGAATTTTGATCCAGACATAAAATGTAGCTTTTGGTTTTATAGCCTTCCAGCCCATAGCATTAAGCCCATCAACCAGCAAATCGCGCCTTTCTTGATATATCTCACACATGGATTTTATAAAATCCTGCGGCCCCTGAATAGCAGTAACACCTGCCAATTGGATCGCGGAAAATATCCCGGAATCAACATTGGATTTTACCTTAGCCAAAGCAGAAACCAATTCCTTGTTTCCGCATGCCCAGCCGACGCGCCAGCCGGTCATATTATAAGTCTTTGACAGAGAATGAAACTCAATAACTGTCTCTTTTGCCCCCGGAAACTCTAAGAGGCTGCGGGCTTTATAACCATCATAAGCCATTTCAGAGTAAGCTAAATCTGAAATAATTATAATTTTATTCTTCGCGGCAAATTCAATAAGCTGGCGGTAAAAATCATCGCTGGCACAGGCATTCGTCGGATTATTAGGATAATTCACAAAAATCATCTTTGCTTTCTTGCGGGCCAATAGAGGGATTCTCTTTAAGTCAGGAAGGAAATTGTTTTGTTCCAATAATGGCATAATATACGGCCTGCCGCCCGCCAGTATCGTGCCTCCTTTATACGGAGGGTAACATGGATCAGGTACTAAAGAAATATCCCCGGGGTTAAGAAAGGCAAGGGGGAAATGCGCAATTCCTTCTTTTGATCCGATAAGCGGGAGTATTTCCGAATCCGGGTCAAGGTCAACATTGAACCTGCGTTTACACCAGCCTCCAATCGCCTGGCGCAAAACAGGCATCCCCTGATCCAGGGCATAACGATGATTAGCCGGATCCTGGCTTGCCTTATACAATGCCTCAATAATAAATTTTGGAGTAGGTTGGTCCGGATCGCCTATTCCCAGATCTATGATATCTCTTCCTTCCTTACGCGCCTGGCGTTTGGCTTTATCAATCTCAAGGAATAAATATGGCGGTAATGACTGAACTTTCTTTGACAGTTTAAACATGCTTACCCTTTCAAGACATCCTGCATAGAATAGAGCCCTGCCGGCTTCTGGAAAACCCACTTCGCCGCTTTCAGGGCGCCTACAACAAACAAATCGCGCGAATGCGCCTGATGCTTAATTTCAATACGTTCGGAATTTCCACAAAAAACCACAGTATGGTCTCCAAAAATATCACCCAGGCGTATAGAATGCGTCGGGATATTCTTTTTAGTAATCTGCGTAATAACTTCAGCCATTTTCTTGGCTGTCCCGCTGGGGGCATCTTTCTTGGCTTTATGATGCGCCTCTATAATCTCAACACTATAATCGGGACCAAGTTTATTAGCTATCTCAGGAAGAATAGAAAACAGGACGTTCACTCCAACGGACATATTCGGGGTAAAGACAACCGGGACTATCCTGGAGATCTCTTCAACTTTATTCTTCTGCGTATCAGTTAAACCCGTAGTTCCTAATACAAGCGCTTTTTTGTATTTAGCCACATAATCCAGATGCTCGTCAGCTGCCTCAGCTAAAGTAAAATCCACCAGCACGTCAACCAGGAATAAACCGTCTAAGTTAGATGAAACCCTTAACTTCCCCAGCTCCCTGCCGATTAAAGGTGTGCCTTTTTTCTCCAGCGCTAAAGCAACTTCAAAATCTTTATCAAAAGCGGCAAGCTCAAAAATTCGCCTGCCCATTTTCCCGCAAGCGCCAGTAATTCCTAATTTAATCATTCTATCTCCTTTGAAGGGGACAGCGAAATTCCTTATAACTGCGTGACAAAAAGGTCGCTGTCCCTATTATCATTTAAGCAATCCGTAATCCTTGAGTGCTTTCTTAAGCTTGGCTAAATTATCCGCCGACATCTCGCACATCGGAAGCCGCAGGCCCGCATCGCAGATACCCAATAAACCCATCGCGGTCTTAACCGGAATAGGATTGGTCTCCATAAAACAGGCCTTAATTAACGGTAATAGCTTATAATGCAGGCTTTGAGCTTTTTTAATATTACCTTTCTCAAACGCGCTGACTAAATCCGCCACATCACGCGGCACGATATTAGCGACTACGGAAATAATCCCAATACCCCCGATGCTTAAAACAGGTAACGTGAGAGAATCATCTCCGGAAATAAGCTGAAAATGCGGCGGGCAAAGCGCCTTAATACGCGACATCTGATCCAGGCTGCCGGATGCCTCTTTTACCGCCACAATATTTTTACAATCCCTGGCTAAATTGGCAATAGTTTCAGGCTCAATATTTACACCGGTGCGGCCGGCGATATTATAAAGGATAATAGGAATCTTTACTGACTGGGCAATAGCTTTAAAGTGCCTGTATAAACCTGCCTGAGTCGGACGGTTATAATACGGCGAAACCTGCAAAGAGGCATCCGCTCCGGAGCTAGCTGCCTGTTTAGTAAGCATTATCGCCTCTTCAGTAGAATTTGACCCTGTTCCGGCAATTACCGGAACCCTTTTATTAACCTGCTCAATAGTAACCTCAATCACCTTCTCGTGTTCATCAAAAGTGAGAGTCGCTGATTCACCGGTTGTCCCGCAGGGCACAATACCGCTGGAGCCGTTTTTAATCTGAAATTCAATCAACTCCCTTAATTTCTTTTCATCAACCTTGCCGTTACGAAAAGGCGTGACTATGGCTACAATTGAGCCCTTAAACATAATATTCTCCTTTGTAGGCTATTCTTGCGCTACCCTCTAACCAGACATCCTTAAAATTATCCCTATCTTTATTAAAATGTATTTTTAAAACCTCTCTGCTTTGAGTCTTAACCCTGACCAGACCTTTTAAATTATTTTTTAAAGCAAAAATCAGGGCCGAGGCCGTACTTCCTGTTCCGCAGGCCAGAGTTTCACCTTCAACTCCTCTTTCATAAGTACGCACCCGGATAAAATTACCCTCTTGCACTTCAACAAAATTTACATTTGTCCCGGCAGGAGCAAATTTAATGTGATACCTTATCAGCCGGCCAATACTATCGACATCCATCTTCTCCAGGCCGTTTACAAAAACTACAACATGAGGCACTCCGGTGTTGATAAAATTAACTTTAATCGGGAGGCCGTTAACCTTTAAAGGGATATCCGGTTCAATTGATTTTGGATCAGTGAGCTGAATTTTTACCTGGCTGCCGCAAACCCGGGTATTAATCAGTCCGGCCAAAGTAAGTATTTTAGCGTTTTTCTTACCGCTGAATAAAGCGGCGCAGCGCGCCCCATTGCCGCACATCTCCGCTTCTGAGCCATCGGCATTAATAATACGCATACACAAATCGGCGCCTTTAACCTTGCTGATTAATAAAAGTCCGTCAGCCCCCACGCCGAATTTCCTATCGCAAAGGGCCCTGGTTAAAGCACATAGATTGCCAGCCGGTTTCTTATCAATAACCACAAAATCATTTCCGGAAGCGACCATTTTGGTAAATTTTATTTTCTGCATATTATTTATTAAGCTCATTGCGGATTAAATCCGCATAAGTTTCCCTTTTTCTGATTACCCTTACTTTATTCTTAGATACCATAATTTCAGCAGCCCGAAGCCGGGAGTTATAATTGCTGGACATACTAAATCCGTATGCCCCGGCGCTCATTACCGCCAGGTAATCCCCTTCTTTAACGCAAGCAATCTTGCGCTCTTTTGCCAGAAAATCACCGCTTTCGCAAATCGGGCCGACCACGTCGGATTTTTCGGCCTTAGAAATTTTACGCAAAGGTAAAATATTGTGAAAAGCCCCATAGAGCGCGGGGCGGATTAAGTCATTCATCCCAGCGTCAACAATAATAAACTTCTTCTTCGGGGTATGCTTGATATAAAGAACCCTGGTAATTAATATCCCGGCATTGCCGACAATAAACCTTCCCGGCTCCATAATTATCTTTAGGCCGGTGCTCCTTAGAAGGGGGATTATTTCATCAGCATATACCTGGGCAGTCTGGGGCGTTTCATTATCATAAATAATCCCTAGGCCGCCGCCGATATTCAAATATTCAAGGGTTATTCCTTTTGCTTCTAACTTTTTAATAAAAACTGAAACTTTTTTAATCGCCGCCACAAAAGGGGCGCTCTCGGTAATCTGCGAACCGATATGGATATGCAGTCCGCAGATACTCACATTCTTGAATTGCTTGCGTAAAAGCAATATTTTATAAGCACTCTTCAAATCAATGCCGAATTTATTGGTGATCTTTCCGGTAGTTATAAATTTATGCGTCTTGGCTTCTACGTCAGGATTTATGCGTAAAGCCAGGCGGGTAATCTTGCCCAGCTTTCGGGCAATACAGTCAATGCTCCTTAATTCCGGAAGCGACTCAACATTAAAAAAAAGTATCCCCTTGGAAATAGCTGTGGCGATCTCTGTTTCGGTTTTCCCCACTGAAGCGTAGACAATTTTTTTAGCCGGGCAGCCGGCTTTTAAAGCCCTGAAGAGCTCGCCGCCTGAGACAATATCCAGGCCCGCCCCCTTCTCAACCAATGCCTTAAGAATAGCCAGATTAGAGTTAGCTTTTACCGAATAACAGATAAGCGGATCAATAGCCGAAAAGGCTTTACGCAGTTTTATAAAATGATCTGTGAGGGTATTGTAACTATAGATATGCAGCGGAGTGCCGAAGCGGCTAGCCAAATCCTGAACTTTTAGATTTTCGCAGTAGAGATTATTATTCTTGTATAAAAAATCGTGCATTTTTAATTTTATTTGCGTCTGCCTTGTCTTGTTTCCCGCAGGGACGCTCGTTTGCCCCGGCGTGTCAAACTTCGCTCGGGTTTCGGCCTCGCTCCCCGCCTTCGGCGGGACCTTGCCCGCTCGGCCTGCAAACGCCCTGCTTGGAAACAAGCCAAGCCATACGCTGTATATATTTTGATTCTTACCTTAACCTTTTACTCCAAACAATTAACTGCTTCTTAACCAATCCCGGATTTGTGCTGCCGAAAGATTTCTTTAAATTTACAGATGCCCAGGCATTCAGTATGTTTCTTACGTCCGCCTTAAGCTTTGGGGAATATTTCTTCAGCTCCTTATCGCTTAAAGAGGATATTTTCTTGCCTTTATCCAAACAATCCCTGACCATTCTGCCTACAATATCATGCGCCTGACGGTAAGAAACCCCCCTCTTAATCAAATACTCCACAATATCTACCGAGAATAAAGATTCATCTTTAACTTTGGCGGCAATTGCCTCTTTCTCAATCACAATATTGGCAAAGAGGGCCATAAAAATCTCAAGGATATCTTTAATTGCGTCAATTGCGTCAAAAAGCGGAGGCTTATCTAACTGCATATCTCTGTTATAAGAAGTAGGCAAGCCCTTCATCAACATTATTACGCTGGAAAGATTGCCCTGTATCTGGCCGACTGAACCGCGAATCAATTCTAGGATATCCGGGTTCTTTTTATGCGGCATAATACTGGAACCGGTGCAAAATGAGAAATCAATATCAATAAAATTAAATTCTTTTGTCGACCAAAGGATGAGGTCTTCAGCTATGCGCGATAAATGTACAGAAAGAATAGCTAAATCCGCCAATACTTCAATTATATAATCCCGGTCGCTGACTGCATCAATACTGTTAGCAGCCAGGCTATCAAACTTTAGCTCCTTCTTAACAAAATTCCGGTCAGTATTAAGCCCTGTGCCTGAAAAAGCGCAAGAGCCAAGCGGCATAGAGTTAATTCTTTTCTTGGCATCAAGCAGCCTCTGCTTATCCCTCTCTAATGCCTCTACGTATGCCAATAAGTGGTGCGCTAACAGCACACATTGAGCAATCTGCAAATGGGTATAACCCGGAATAACTACCTTAGAGTTGCTGGCGGCGAATTTTAGTATTGCTTTCTGCAACTGCGCGCTAAACTCCACCAGGTTATCAACCTCGCTCCTTAAATACATCCTGGTATCCAAAGCAACCTGGTCATTCCTTGACCTGGCAGTATGCAATTTATGCGCCGGTTCTCCGATTTTATTATTTAAAAGCTCCTGGATATTAGAATGGATATCCTCCGCAGCCGGGTCAAACTTGAATTTACCGGCCACTACATTTTTAAGTATGGAGATTAACCCGTTAACTATCTTACGGCTATCTTGTTGGGGGATTATTTTCTGCTTAGCCAGCATCTTAGCGTGAGCGATGCTTCCCAGGATATCGTATTTAGCCAATCTCTGGTCATAAACAATTGATGAAGTAAATTTATCGGTCAGGGCATTTGTCTTTTTATTAAATCTTGTTCCCCAAAGTTTCTTAGCCATCTTATCTTCCTCCACAAGGAGGACACCCGCGCAATACCAGCCAGCGCGGGGTGCCTTTCCTATATTCTAGCTACTCTCGCCTATCTTTTATACGGCATTCCCCAAAGCTTAATAAAACCTTCGGCTAATTTTTGATCAAACTTATCTTCTTTGCCGTAAGTGCTTAATTCTTTTTTATAAAGCGAGTTTGCAGACTTCCTGCCGACAACAATACAGCTGCCTTTTGATAGCCTTAATCTGATAGTTCCGCTAACAAATTTTTGAGTCTTTTCCACAAAACCGTCTAAAGCGTCTTTTAAAGCGGAAAACCATAAACCATAATAAACTAAATCCGCATATTTAAGGCTGATTATATCCTTAAAATGAGACAGCTCACGGTCAAGAACCAGGGCTTCTAATTCCTTGTGCGCGGTATAAAGAATAGTCCCTGCCGGGGCCTCGTAAATCTCCCTGGACTTAATCCCCACCAGCCTATTCTCCACCATATCACTTCTTCCCACACCGAATTGGCCGCCCACTTCGTTCAAGTAGATGATAAGATCTTTTAATTTAAGGACCTTACCGTCAATTTTAGTAGGCACGCCTTTGGTAAAAGTAACCTCAATATATCGGGGATAACTTGAGGTATGCGTCGGGCTCTTGGTAATCATATAAGCGTCTTCCGGAGGCTCCTGCTCCAAATTCTCCAGGATACCAGCTTCAATACTTATGCCCCAGATATTCCGGTCAATACTGTAAGGCTTCTTTTTAGTTACATCTATCGGAATATTAAATTTAAGCGCGTAATCAATCTCCTCTTCGCGAGACTTAAATTCCCAGTCCCGCACCGGAGCAATAATCTCTAATTTCGGGTCCAATATCCCTACGGCAACTTCAAGCCTTACCTGATCATTACCTTTACCGGTACAGCCGTGGGCTACCGCTGTTGCCTTTTCTTTATGCGCAATCTGCACCAGATATTTTGCGATCAATGGGCGGCCCAATGCCGTAGCCAAAAGATATTTACCTTCATAAATAGCATTTGCTTTTAAAGCCGGGATAATAAAATCTTTGATAAACTCTTCTTGTAGGTCGCGGATATAAACCTTGGTGGCGCCGGCGGCTAAAGCCCGGGCTTCAATTGCCTCAAAGCTTTCACCCTGGCCAAGCCCCTGGCCGAGGTCTGCGACAAAACAGATTACTTCATATCCTCTTTCTTTTAACCATCTGACTATACAAGAGGTATCTAATCCACCCGAATAAGCTAACACTACCTTTTTCATTTTACTTATCTCCTAAATAAAGCTTATCTTGTCGCGGGACAGCCCCCTGCGGGGGCAGTCCCTGCTGGCAATAGTTATTTAAGTAACTTTATCAAAATCGCCTTATGCACATGCATGCGGTTTTCCGCCTGATCAAAGACAATTGAATTCCTGCTTTCCATAACCTCGTCAGTTATTTCTTCACCTCTATGCGCAGGAAGACAATGCATAACCAAAACATTCTTTGCCGCATTAGATAGAAGTTTAGCATTAATTTGAAAATCTTTAAAGATAATCTTCCTCTTATTAATTTCTTCCTCCTGCCCCATGCTCGCCCAGACATCGGTATAAACAACATCCGCAGCCTTAACCGCGCTAAACGGATCTTCGGTAATTAAAATCCGGCTGCCTGTTTCTTTGGCAATTAAAAGTGAATCTTTTACCACTTTATCCGCAGGCGCGTAGCCTTTAGGTGTAGCGACAGAAATATTCATTCCGGTTTTAGCCGCGGCAAAAAGCAGGGAGTTGCAAACATTATTCCCGTCGCCGACATAGGCCAGCGTAACTTTCTTCAATTTTTTTAACTTTTCCTGGATCGTAAAAAGGTCTGCCAGGGCCTGACAGGGATGTGAAAAATCCGACAAACCGTTTATCACCGGCACAGCCGCGGCAGCAGCCATATCCAGGCAATTTTTATGTTCAAATGTCCTTAAGACAATCCCGTCAACATAGCGCGAAAGGGTCTTAGCCACGTCGCTTATGGTTTCCCTTACCCCTAAATTAATTTCCTGGGGAGATAGATAAAGCGACTTACCTCCCAGCTGATACATGCCTACCTCAAAAGAAACCCGCGTCCTATTTGAAGGTTTTTGAAAAAGCAGGGCCAGGCTTTTGCCGGAAAGCGATTTAGCGAATTTTCTTTTATTCTTTTTGAGCTGCTGGCTAAGCTTAAAAATAGCGTTAATATCCGCTAAAGATAAATCCCCGATTGAAAGAAGGTCTTTTTTCATCATACGCACTCCTTAAGCACTTCCTCTAATATTTTCATTGCCTTGTCAATTTCGCTCTTGGTGATATTTATCGCCGGCATTAACCTTAAGACCTTATCGTGCGTGCAATTAATCAATAAGCCCTTTTCGGCGCATTTTTGGGGGATTTTCTTCCCATCTTTATTTAACTCTATACCAAACATCAACCCTATCCCCCTCACCTCTTTGATTATAGGATATGCTGTTTTCAAAAGTCCCAGCTTCTGCGAAAGGTATTCACCCATATCCTGGCAATTCTTAAGCAGCTTATCTTTCTGTATCGCTCTAAACACACCCAGGGCCGCTTTACAAATTACCGGTCCGCCGCCAAAAGTAGAGGCATGCATGCCGGGAGTAAGCAGGTCGCTGAACTCTTTCTTAACTATCATAACACCAATAGGCATTCCTCCGCCCAGGGCCTTAGCCAGGGTTATCACGTCAGGAGTTATGCCGTAATTCTGGTAAGCGAACATTTTACCTGTCCTGCCGATACCGGTCTGCACCTCATCAACAATCAAAAGTATTTTCTTATCATCGCATATTTTTCTGAGCGTCTGGACAAAATCTTTATCGGCGATATTTATCCCGCCTTCGCCTTGGACAAGCTCAAGCAAGACAGCCGCTGTTTTATCAGTAAGCGCCTGCTTAAAGGCATTGATATCGTTAAATTTCACCTGCTTAAAACCCTCCGGCATAGGACAGAAACCATCCTGGTATTTCTTCTGGCCGGTAGCAGCAAGCGTAGCTAATGTCCTGCCATGGAAGGCATTCTCAAAGGTAATTACTTCATACCTACCGGTTGATGCGCCAAATTTTCTGGCTAATTTAATCGCCCCCTCATTAGCCTCTGCCCCGGAATTAGCAAAAAAGACTTTCCCCGGAAAACTCCAGTAAATTAACTCCTTTGCCAGCTTTGCCTGAAAAGGATGATAATAATTATTCGGCACAAAAATCAGCTTGCCTACCTGGTCCCGTATGCCTTGCATAACTTTAGGATGGCAATGCCCTAAACTGCCTACACCCCAGCCCGGGAAAAAATCCAGGTAAACCTTGCCGTTAATATCCCAAAGCCGCGATCCCTTGCCTTTAACAAAAACAAGCGGAACCTTATTATAGGTAGGCATTATATTTTCTTTATAAACTTCAAATATCTCTTCTAATTTCATCTTACAATCTCGGTCCCGATACCCTTGTCAGTAAAAATCTCCAAAAGCAAACCATGCGGAGTGCGGGCGTCAATAATGTGCGTTTTCTTTACCCCTCCGTTGATGGCCACCACACAGGCATCCACTTTAGGAATCATTCCCTGCTGAATAATCTTGCTCTCAATCAAACCCTTTACTTCCTCAACCTTTAAAGTAGAGATAAAAGAATTCTTATCCTCGGCATTACGCATAATCCCTTTGACATTAGTCATCAGGACAAATTTCTCCGCCTGAATGCTTGCGGCAATACTGGCAGCTGCCTCATCGGCATTGACATTATAAGTTTTCTTATCTTTTCCTTTGCCCATGGGTAAAACCACAACCACCTTGTCCTTTTTAAGCTCTTCATTCAATAACTCAGTATTAATTTCTTTAATATTACCTACCAGGCCAATATCTATTTTAGTCTTTTTCTTCTCAACCTGGATCAAATCATCATTCTTGCCGTTTAACCCGACTGCTTTACCTCCTAATTCATTAATCTCCTTCACAATCATCTCATTTAATACCTGCAGCTCCTCTTCCACCAGCTTCAAGGTTTCTTCATCGGTAACCCGCATCCCCTCAACGAACTCCGTCTTTTTACCCGAAGCGCGCATACGGTCGCTGATATTCGGACCCCCGCCATGAACGAGAATGGTACGCAAACCCATAAAATTCAGGAAAACAATATCCTCCAAAACTCCTTTGCGGATCTTCTCATCACCCATCATACTTCCGCCGTACTTAATAACAATAACCTTTTTATGAAACTTCTTTATGTAAGGCAGTGCCTCAATCAAAACATCCGCTTTTCTAATCGCTTCTTCCATTGTTCCTTTCTTGTGTACAAACACAATACCGGTGCAACTCCTATTAGCGCCGGGTATCTAGTTGTACTCTGCGTTTATTTTTATGTATCCCGGAGTAAGATCAGATGTATAAACAGTAGCTCTAGCCTTACCCTGCGACAAACTCACCGTAAGCTTAACCTGTTTGCCTTTTAAGGAACCCAGGTTTATTCTTAGCTGACTCTCATTAATCTTTAAACCGCTTGCGCCCACTGCCGCAGCTACCCTGCCAAAATTCGGGTTTTCTCCGAAAACCGCGGTCTTAAAAAGCGCGGAGTTGGCAATGCTTAAAGCTGCCTTTCTTGCCTGATTAAAATTCTTCGCATGACAAACATCAATCTGAATAAACTTGGTAGCTCCTTCCGCATCCTTAACCACCATCTTGGCCAGTTCCAGGCAAATTAACTCTAAGGCCTTTGAGAAATCTTTCTGGCTTTTTCCTCCAGAAATAATTTTATTCCCCGCCTTTCCATTAGCTAAAACCAAAACCGTATCATTGGTACTCATGCAGCCGTCAACAGAAATACAGTTGAAAGATTTATCTACGGCTACGCTCAAAGACTTATCCAAAGCCTGCTTGGTAATCTTAGCGTCAGTCATAATAAAACAAAGCATTGTCGCCATATCCGGAGCAATCATCCCTGCTCCTTTTGCTATCCCGCAAAGATTAATTGTCTTTGCGCCGATTTTCAAGCTTAAAGTTAGCTCTTTGGAAAAAGTATCCGTAGTCATAATCGCTTTTTCGGCCTTTTGTATCCCAGCGCAGGATAAACCGGAAACTAACTCCGGAATCGCCTTTTTAATCCTGGCTATATCCAATCTCTTTCCGATAATCCCGGTTGAATTTACCAATACGCTTTTCTTGGAGACCTTCAACTCCCGGGCAGCATAACCGGCAGATGTCTGAGCATCCTTAATCCCGACTTTTCCGGTAAAGCAATTAGCATTACCACTGTTAACCAATACAGCCCGTATTGTCTTACTGGCCTTAAGATATTTCTTTGAGACGATAAGCGGAGCGGCAATAATACTGTTAGTAGTAAACTTCGCGCTGGCTAACGCCGGGGCCTCGGAATACAACAAGGCCAAATCCGGTTTCCCGGATTTCTTTAATCCGCAGGCAACCCCGTTTGCTTTAAAACCCGCAGGTAAATACGCCTTTAAAACTATTTTCATAGTAATCCCGCGGTCTCTGAAAGTTTATACATAATATTCATATTCTGCACTGCTTGAGCTGAAGCGCCTTTCAATAAGTTATCAATAGCGCTGATAACAATAATTGTATCCCCAAAGTCCTTTACCCCGATATCGCAAAAATTAGTTTTTACCACATCTTTAATCCTCGGGAAAACTCCTTCCGCTTTAATACGGATAAACGGCTCATTCTTGTAAAACTTTTTAAATAAATCTGTGGAGTTTTTTGCCTTAAGTTTAGCCCCCGGGGCTCTCTTAAGATAGATTGTTGAAAGTATCCCCCTCTCGATCGGCAACAGGTGCGGGACAAAAACCACATCCACCTTCTTGCCGGATATTTTTGAGAGCACCTGGTTTATCTCAGGGGCATGCTGATGCACGTTAACTTTATAGGCCCTGAAATCGCCCTGTATCTCAGAAAATAAAAACTCCTTTTCCAGCTTCTTTCCCGCTCCGCTGACTCCGCTTTTAGCGTCAATAATTATGGATTTTAAATCCACTAATCCAACCGCCAGTAAAGGAGCAAGCCCCAAAATCACCGAAGTAGGATAACAGCCGGGATTAGCCAGGAGCTTTGCGGTTTTAATCTTTGCCCGGTAAAGTTCAGGCAGGCCATAAACTGCGTTTTTTAAATTAGCCTTATCCTGGTGGGCCACTTTATAGTTTTTCTCATATACCGACGGAACAGTCAACCTGTAATCAGCGCTTAAATCTATAACCCTCTTGCCTAAACTTAAAAGCCTCGGCACAAATTTCATAGATACTGTATGCGGAAGGGCCAGAAAAACCAGGTCACAGTCTTTTTTAATTTTATTCCAGTCGGGTTTTGTGCAGGTAAGCTCCAGCCGGTGTTTGAATTTCGGAAAGACGTCAGAAATAACCTGATTGGCCTGCCCGCTTTTGCCGGAGTTAAAAAGATTGGTAATCCTGACATTAGGATGATTGAGCAGGAGCTCAATGAGCACTTCCCCTGTATGTCCGGTCGCCCCAATTATGCCAACATTAATAATCATTTATTCTCCCTGCCTAAAATAGGCATTTCTATCGATAAAATGACAAATGCATAATTAAATCATAATAGAATAAAATCTATCTCCCGTCAAGGATTTTTCTCGTCGGAACTAAAGATATATATATTAGCGGGTCTGCCGAGCCTTGTTCTCGCAGCACCGCTTGCTCGCCCCAGCGTGTAAAACAAGCGTCCCTGCGGGAAACAAGACAAGGCAGACGCGTAATGTGTATATAAACAAAAAATCCCGCTTTCCAGCGGGATCTTTTGTGAAAATTATTTTTATATAAAAGGAGTTGTTCCTCCTACCTCTTAGTCCACTGGAAGCGCTTACGCGCGCCCTTTAAGCCGTACTTCTTGCGTTCCTTCATCCGCGGATCACGGGTTAAATATCCGTTTTTACGGAAAATATCTTTAAAATTAGAATCCGCGATTAAAAGTGCCCTGGCAATGCCTAAACGCAAAGCGCCTGCCTGGCCGGTTAAACCACCGCCGTTAAGCCTGGCCGCGATATTAAACTTAGCTGCGGTTTCTGTAACAGCCAAAGGCTGCTTAGCGATAATCCGGTCGGTTTCCCGCAAGAAATATTTATCAAATGGGCGTCCGTTAATTGTAATCAGCCCTGTGCCGGGTTCCATACGGACCCTGGCGGTTGATTCCTTGCGTCTGCCTAATGCTATATATTTAGTTGATTCGGTCATTTACTTTTTAAACCTCCAGAACAATCGGTTTCACACCTGTCAATTTATGTTTATCATTCGGATAAATCCTTAATTTCTTAATTAAATCCCTGCCTAACGGACCGATAGGAAGCATTCTTTCTACCGCCAAGCGTATAACTGTAGTCGGATTTTTAGCTAAAAGCTTCTCTAAAACTATTTCGCGCTGGCCACCGGGAAAACCTGAATACCTGCTATAAGTCTTTTGCTTAAGCTTACGTCCGGTAACCCTGATCTGGCTAGCGTTAATTACAATCACGCAATCCCCTGTATCAATATGCGGGGTAAAAATCGGCTTATGCTTGCCTCTTAAGATAGTAGCAACCTTAACCGCCAATCTTCCAAGAATCTTCCCTTTGGCGTCAACAATATACCACTTTCTCTTAATGTCTTCTGGTCTAGCTGTATAGGTCTTTTTCATAGAAAATTAATTATACCAAAATAAAAAATAAAGTCAAATCTTTTTTTAATACTTTACCTTGACTAAACATAACCCCTTTGCCGGCAGGGCTGGTCCGGCAAGCCTGCGGTTACCAGCCTCCAGTATCTTGCGCATACTACCTTTTGGAAACCTTCCCCTGCCTATCTCCAGCAATGTGCCGGAGATATTCCTGACCATATTATACAAAAAGCTATCTGCCTCTATATCAATATGCAGGAGGCTTTTCTCCCTGGTAATCTTAATGCTTTTAACAGTACGCACCGGATTTCTGTACCTTAATTCAGCGGCCTGAAAAGACGAAAAGTTATGTTTACCTAAAAGCGCTTTGGCTTCTGTCCGCATTAACCCTACATCCAAAGGATGATGAAAAAAGTAAACCCTGGATGCCAAAAGCGGTGATGAATATTTGCGATTCAGGATTGAATAGCGGTAAAGCTTGGATTTAGCGCAAAATCGGCTGTTAAAATCCGGAGCTACATTACTTATCCGGGTAACTTTTATATCCTCAGGCAATAAACAATTCAATGCCCAGCGCATCCTCTGCAGAGGCATCCTGGATAAACTTTTAAAATTTGCAACCTGTGCAAGGGCATGAACGCCTGAATCTGTGCGGCCGGCGACAATAAGTTTAATATCTTCCTGCAGGATTTTCTTTAGTACCTGTTCTAAAACATACTGGATTGTCTTCTTAGGATTATAATCCGCGCTGGCTTTTGTTTTATTTTGCACCTGCCAGCCATGATAGGCTGAACCGTCGTACTCTATTTCAAGCTTGAAATTAGGCATTCAGCAATCTGCACGGCGTTAGTTGCAGCGCCTTTACGCAGGTTATCCGCTACAACCCACAGCCATAAACCTTTTTTATTAAAGGCATCCTGGCGGATACGGCCGATAAAAGTCTCATCCCTGCCCTCTATATCCTTAGGCATAGGGTAAAGATTATTTTTTAGATCATCCATAATGACTATACCGGAGGACTTAGCGAGAATTTTCCGCGCTTCATCCGGGTCAATCGCTTTTGCGGTTTCAATATAAACTGATTCTGAATGCCCGGTTCTTACCGGCACACGCACCGTAGTAGCGGAAATCTTGATTCTTGGGGCATGCATAATTTTATGCGTTTCCTTAACCAGTTTCCATTCTTCATTAGTATAGCCGCCCTCTACAAAACTTCCGATATGCGGAAAACAATTGTAGGCTAATTGCTGCGGCATAGATTTACTCACGCCGTCAGCCTGCACGCTGTTAAATCCACCCTGAACAATCTTAGCGTTTTCATTATTTAACTGCTCCACAGCGGCTTTACCGGCACCGCTGGATGCCTGCAAAGTAGTAACAATAATCTTCTTAATCTGGTACTTTTTATGTAAAGGATTAAGCGCCACAACCATTTGAATAGTAGAGCAATTCGGATTGGCAATAATCCCTTTGTGCTTTTTAACATCAGCGCCATTTACCTCAGGGACAACTAACGGGACCTTGGGATCCATACGAAAATCAGCGCCATTGTCAATAACCACTGCCCCTCTTTTAACCGCTTCAGGGGCGTAAGTTACGGCAGCGCCTTTTTCACCCTCGGTGCCGGCAAATAAAGCAATATCAATGCCGCAAAAACCATCCGCTGAAATCGGCTCAACCGCGTAAACCTCCCCGTCTACTTCCATATCCCGGGCTGAACGCGCAAAGACCTTTAACTGATTAACCGGAAAATTCCGCTGCTTTAAAACCCGCAGCATTTCAACGCCTACTACACCAGCACCTATAACCGCGACATTATATTTTTTCATAAGATTATCCCTTCAGGTTTTTAACTACCAGATCTCCGATCTGGGTGGTCGAATAACCCATTTTTCCGGCTGCTAGCGATTTTATATCCTTATTTACAATCCCAATTACTGCCTGCTCAATTGCCTTTGCTGCTTTTTCTTCACCGAGATTATCAAGCATCATACCGCAAGCACAAATCGCAGCCAACGGATTAATCACATTTTTACCGGTATATTTTGGAGCGCTTCCACCGATAGGCTCAAACATAGATACACCCTGCGGATTAATATTTCCTCCTGCGGCGATACCCATACCCCCCTGGATCATCGCGCCTAAATCCGTGATGATATCCCCGAATAAGTTATCCGTAACAATCACATCAAACCATTCCGGATTTTTCACAAACCACATAGTTGTAGCGTCCACATGCGCGTAATCAGTAGTTACATCCGGATAATCCTTGGCTATCTCATTAAATGTACGCTGCCAAAGATCCCAGGCATAAGTCAAAACATTGGTCTTACCGCAAAGAGTCAGCTTTTTCTTTTTATTACGCTTGCGGGCGCAATCAAACGCATAACGGATGCAACGCTCCACCCCTTTACGCGTGTTATAAGAAATTTGAATCGCTACCTCATCTTTAGTCCCCTTGTCTTTAAACTCACCCATACCTTTATACAGACCTTCAGAATTCTCGCGCACCACTACAAAATCAATATCTTCAGGTTTCTTGTCTTTTAAGGGGCAATAGGCGGAGTTATAAAGTTTTACCGGACGAAGATTAATATATTGATCAAGGGCAAATCTCAACTTAAGCAGGACGCCTGTTTCAATAATCCCGGGTTTAACCTCAGGGTCACCCACTGCGCCGAGATAAATCGCGTTGTATTTCTTTAACTCCTCTATATCACTATCATCTACAAGCTTGCCGGTTTTTAAATACCTTTGCCCGCTAAAATCAAAGAACTTGGTTTCGTATTTAAAACCGAATTTCTTTCCGGCTTCCTCTAAAACTTTCAAACCTTCATTAACTACTTCCGGGCCGGTTCCATCACCGGGAATTACCGCGATTTTATACATGAGCACCTCTTTTAATATAATTAATCAAGCCTCCGCACTCTACAATCTGCTGAAGAAATTCCGGAAAGGCCTGTGTTTTAAATTGTTTATTCTGGGTTATATTATTAATCACTCCGGTAGCTAAATCTATCTCAACAATATCCCCGTTATTAATCTTGTCCACATCCGCAGACTCCAAAAACGGCAAGCCGATATTTATCGCGTTTCTAAAAAAAATGGCGGCAAAGCTTTTGGCGATTACCGCGGAAACCCCGCAGCCTTTAATCGCTAGAGGCGCATGCTCACGGCTTGAACCGCAGCCAAAATTATTTCCCGCGACAATTATATCCCCCGGGCTGACCGCCTGAGAAAAAGCCGGATTTATAGTTTCCATACAATGCTTGCCCAGCTCCTGGGCATCAGTAGAAACCAGGTATTTGGCCGCGATAATATCATCAGTATTTATATCATCGCTGAATTTATGGACCTTACCTTTTATAATCATATTTTATCGGGATGAGTGATTCTGCCTGTAATTGCGCTAGCCGCGGCTACCGCCGGATTAGAAAGATAGACAAATGATTTCGGGCTGCCCATTCTTCCTAAAAAATTCCTGTTGGTTGTAGCAATGGCCACCTCGCCATCAGCTAAAATACCCATATGCCCTCCTAAACACGGCCCGCAAGTCGGGGTTGAAAAAACACCGCCGGCTCTGACAAAAATCTCCGCCAGGCCTTCTTTAACCGCCTGTAAATAAATTTTTTGGGTTGCCGGAAAAATAATTAATTTTACCCCTTTAGCCACTTTTCTGCCTTTAAGTAAAGAAGCGGCAATGCGTAAATCTGAAATTCGGCCATTTGTGCATGAACCGATAACCGCCTGATCAATTTTTACGCTTTTAAGGCTATTAACCGGTTTAGTATTACTTGGCAGGTGCGGGCAGCTTACCTGCGGATCAAGCTTTGTAACATCCCATTCATATATTTTCTCATAACTGGCGTCTTTGTCAGAATAATAAAATTTAGGCTTACGCTTAAAACCAGCGACATACTTCTTAGTCTTTTCATCCGGTTCAATTAAACCTGCTCTTGCCCCGGCTTCAATAGCCATATTACTCATAGAGAACCTGTCATCCATCCCGAGCTTGCGGATTACCGGGCCGGAAAACTCCATCACTTTATACAGGGCGCCGTCTACGCCGATCTGGCCGATGGTATAAAGAATAAGGTCTTTGCCGCCAACCCATTTATTTAATTTACCTTTATATATAAACTTTATAGATGCCGGGACCTTTAACCAGCACTTACCGTCAATATAAGCGCGGGCTAAATCTGTTGAGCCCATTCCGGTAGCATAAGCCCCTAAAGCCCCGTAAGTGCAAGTATGCGAATCCGCCCCGATAACCAGGTCGCCGGGCAGGACAATTCCTTTTTCAGGAAGCAAGGCATGTTCAATACCCATACATCCGATTTCAAAATAATTCTTTATACCCTGCTCTTTGGCGAAATCAGCCAATATTTTGCATTGATTAGCGCTTTTTAAATCTTTAGCCGGAGCAAAATGGTCGGGAACCAGGACAATCTTGTCTTTGCTGAAAACTTTTTTAAACCCGGATTTCTTAAACTCTGAAATAGCCAGGGGAGCGGTGATATCATTAGCCAAAGCAACATCAACCTTAGCCTGGATAAATTCACCCGGCCTGATTGATTTCTGGCCCGAATGTTTCAATAAGATTTTTTCTGCTATTGTATAACTCATTTTAATAAGCGCAGGCTTAACTGCGGGGATATGTTATTTACTTGAACTTCTTTACAATAAGAGAGGCGTTATGCCCGCCAAATCCCAAAGAATTGGACATGCAGGTTGTTACGTTTGTCTTGCGCGCTATATTAGGAACGTAATCCAGGTCGCACTCCGGATCAGGATTTTCGTAGTTGATAGTAGGAGGAACAACTCCATCTCTAATCGCCAAACAACAAGCTACAAACTCCACTCCGCCTGCCGCCCCCAAAAGATGGCCGGTTACGGATTTTGTGGAAGAAACCATTAACTTCTTGCTATGTTCCCCAAATGCCTTCTTCATAGATAAGGTTTCAATCTTGTCGTTTAATTTAGTTGATGTCCCGTGAGCATTGATATAAATCATCTCCTCGGGATTCATCTGCGCATCTTTTAAGGCCATAGTCATTGCCTGGGCAGCCCCGGCTCCATCAGGATCAGGCGCGGTTATATGATACGCGTCACAGCTAGCACCATATCCGACAATTTCGGCGATAATATTGGCATTTCTTTTTTGGGCGTGTTCCAGTGTCTCTAAAACAACCAGGCCGCAGCCTTCAGCCATAACAAAACCATCGCGGTCCCGGTCAAACGGACGGCTGGCCTTCTGAGGGTCATTATTCCTTGTAGAAAGTGCCCTTAACGCGCAAAAACCGCCTACGGCAGTGGGCACAATACAGCTTTCCGTGCCTCCGGTAAGCATTACATCCGCGTCTCCATAAAGAATAGTCCTATACGCTTCACCTATAGCATGCGAACCCGAAGCACAAGCAGTAGCAACACAAGAATTCGGGCCTTTTAGCCCATGGATAATCGCCACCATTCCGCTTGCCTCATTCACAATAAGCATAGGAATCAGAAACGGCGAGAGCCTTGAAGGGCCTTTGTTAAGCAAAACCTTATGCTCTTCTTCAATAGTATGCAAGCTGCCAATGCCTGAGCCAATGATTACACCCATACGGCTCCCATCTTCTTTTCTCGCGTCTAAGCCAGAAGATGCCATTGCCTCTTTAGCGGCAGCTATAGCAAACTGCACAAACTTGGCAGTTCGTTTAATATCTTTAAGAGATATGCCATAATGGGTAGGATCAAAATTCTTTACTTCTGCGGCAATCTGAGAATCAAAAGCCGCGGCATCAAAGCTGGTATTAAGCCCAACCCCGCTTTTGCCATCTTTTAAAGATTGCCAAAAGCTGGACACGTCATTGCCAACCGGTGTAATTGCCCCTAAACCCGTGACTACTACTCTTTTCTTCATATTTAATCTAACATAATTTACCCCGCCATAGCTAAAATGCGGGGTAAATTGTTTATTTTAAACTATCTAATTATTATTTGGCGCTTTTTTCGTCAATATACTTGATGGCGTCGCCAACAGTAGTGATCTTTTCTGCGTCCTCATCAGGAATTTCAATACCAAACTCTTCTTCTAAAGCCATAACCAGCTCTACAGTATCAAGTGAATCAGCACCTAAGTCATCAACAAACGATGCCTCAGGAGTTACCTCTTCGGGTTTTACACCTAACTGTTCCGCTATGATAGATTTTACTTTCTCTTGTACTGCCATTCTTTTTTCCTCCTTGTGTAGAAACTCGTACTTTACGCCATAACCATGCCGCCGTCAATTGTTATTACCTGCCCGGTTATGTAACTTGACTCATCAGAAGCCAGGAATAAGCAGGTATTCGCTACATCCTGAGGTGTCCCGAGCTTAGCTAGAGGTATTGCCTCGAGCATCTTCTTTTTTATATCCTCAGGGAGTTTGGCGGTCATATCTGTTTGGATAAATCCGGGAGCTACAGCATTAGCATTAATATTACGGCTGGCTAATTCTTTAGCTACTGTTTTTGTGAGAGCGATTATGCCCGCTTTTGAAGCGGCGTAATTTGCCTGGCCGGGGTTCCCCATTAATCCGATGATTGAAGCTATGCTGATAATCCTTCCGCTTCTTTGTTTTACCATCGGCCGGGTTACGGCCTTGATGCAGTTAAATGTGCCTTTAAGGTTAACATTAATCACCGCATCCCAATCCGCTTGGGACATTCTAAGCAAAAGATTGTCCTTAGTAATTCCAGCGTTGTTAACTAATAT
>CAZQGT010000020.1:0-24226 GCA_964593005.1 uncultured Planctomycetales bacterium | reverse complement strand
ATAAATCTTTGGCTGAGGGTCAGGAAGTTGAGTTTAACATCGAAAAAGGACCTAAAGGCGAGCAGGCTACTAACGTAGTCAAGCTTTAAACTGGTAAAAAATAACCTGGCCCCTGGTTTAGGGGCCAGGTTATTTTACTAAAGATGAGCAAGAGAAGAAGCAACTTAAAAACTATTGATTGTTTTCAATGCAAGGATCAATCGGAATGCTGCCGGTTTGGGGCCTGGATTGATTTAGAGGAAGCTAAAAGAATATTGTCGCTTGGTATCAAAGGCGACTTTTTTCATTTAGAGATAGATAAAGATTTTCCTTCCGGTTATAAAGTAGGCACCAGTTATGAAGATGAGCCTTGCGTTTTCCTGGACCCCGATGGTTTATGCAGGGTACATAAGGTTGATTATGCTTTTAAACCGGTGACCTGTAAAGAATTTCCGTATGAGGGCAAGAAAATAGCCCCGATCGCCGATGTTTTATGCTCAATACATAGATCACGCATAAAAAAGGCAAAGGCCCGCAGCAAAAAGCGCTGATGGATAAAAAACAGGATAAATGGTATTTTAAGAGCCGGTCGCTGGTAGTTTCGTTTTTATTTGTGGGGCCGTTTATGCTGCCCTTGGTTTGGTTTAACCCGGGTTTTAGTAAAAAGAAGAAAGTAATTGTAACTATAGCCGTAATCATATTAACCTGCATATTAACCGCAATTCTCTTAAAATCCTTAAAGAATTTAGATAATTATTGTCAGTTTTTGCAAAATGAAATATACTAAAGGCTCGCTTGGCAGGGTTTTTCTCCTGAAATTTGAAAATAACGATATCCTGATTGATAATTTGAGCCTTTTTGTAAAGAAGGAGCGGATTAAGGCGGCGGCTATGATTTTTATCGGCGCCCTTAGAAAAGGCGATTTGGTTACCGGGCCTAAAAAACCGGTGATTCCGCCGCAGCCGAATAAAGTAGTTTTTAAAGACGGCTGGGAAGTTATGGGTATCGGAACAGTCTTTGTAAACTCCCGCGCTCCGCAGATACATATTCATGGCAGTATGGGAAAGAAGAATAAGTCTTTGACCGGGTGCGTGCGGGGTAAATCAAGGGTCTTTTTAGTTATTGAGGCTGTGGTTTTTGAACTCAAAGGGATAAAAGCGAGTAAAGATATAGACCCTCGCACGGGGCTTAATCTTTTAAAGATCCTGTAAGCTTATGAATATTTTCCAAAAATATAAACAAGTAATTCTTATAATCCTGATAATTCTTTCAGGATTTTTTGTTTACTCCAGCTCTCTACAGGGGGAGTTTGTCTGGGATGACGAGGCATTTGTAGTAAAAAACGCCTATATAAAGGATTGGTCAAAAGCCGGATTAATCTTTATTACTGATTCCGGCTCAGGGGCTTCTACAGAGCTGAATTTCTACCGGCCCATACAGGTTTTTACCTGTATGATTGATTATTCGCTTTGGGGTTTAAACTCGGTTGGTTATCATCTGACTTCCGTGATACTGCACATCCTTGTCGCCCTGGCAGTTTATATCCTAATCAGGCTTCTTTTTCTGAATATTCCGCTTGCGTTTTTTTCCGCCATATTGTTTACTGTACATCCTATCAATACAGAAGCAGTATCTTATATTTCCGGCCGGGCTGACCTTTTGTCCGCTTTGTTCATATTATTCTGCCTTATTTTCTACATTAAGAATACGCGTTCGCCGAAATTAAGTTCATATATCCTGATGCTTGCCAGTTGCGTCTTGGCTTTTTTATCCAAAGAAAACGCGCTTGCCATAGTTCCCATCCTGCTGCTTTATCATTATTCTTTTAAAGAGAAGATTAGGTGGCCGCTTATTTTGGCACCCTTAACAATTTCCCTGGTTTATCTATTTGCCAGATTTGTCAGTTTGCAGTCATTTTTCCTGGGGCCGGAGGCAGTCTTTAAAAGAATCCCCGGTTTTTTTGCCGCCCTTGCCAGTTATTTCAGACTGTTATTCCTGCCGGTTGGTTTGCATATGGAGTATGGCAACAGGATTTTTTGTATTTTCCATCCCCAGGTGCTAATCGGAATATCCTTATTTTTACTGCTTATGTTCCTTGCTTTTAAGAAAAGAGAGAGCGACCGCTTGTTTACTTTCTCCGTATTATGGTTTTTTGTCGCGCTTCTGCCGACTAACAGCGTTTATCCGGTTAACTCATTCTATATGGCAGAGCACTGGCTTTACCTGCCCGGGATCGGTTTCTTTTTATTGCTTGCCCGTTGGCTGGATTCTTTATACAAAAAAGAAAAATCCCGCCCGGTATCTATCGCTGTTTTTATCTGCTTATTAACCGCCTATTCGTATTTAACTATAAAGCAGAATAATTACTGGAGCAATGAGCCGCAGCTTTACAGGCGGATTCTGAAATATACCCCCGGCAGTTATATGGTTCATAATAACCTGGGCAACCTGTATTCAAGAGCAGGGAATAAGCCTGAGGCGGCAAATGAATATTTCCTGGCGATAAAATATAACCCTAAGTTTTTGCCGGCATATTGCAGCCTTTTGAATATTCTTTATGAAGGCGCGGAATTGGACGCGCAAGCAAAAACTTACCTTAAGCTGGCTGAAGCTGGCCCTCTTTGCGCCGAGGCCTATTATCTTTTGGGGAATAATTACTATGAACGCAATGAAAAAGAAAAATCAATGCTGATGATGCGCAAGGCTATTGAATTAAATCCGGGTTATCTGGAGGCCTATAACAATCTTGCTTCTGATTACGCGGAGGCCGGCAATATAGAAGAGGGGATAAGGCTGTGGAATGAGGCTTTAAAGGTTAATCCTGATTTTGCTGTAGCTCATTTTAATTTAGCGGTATATTATTTTAAGCTTAAGAAATACAGCCTGGCGATTGAACATTGTGATAAAGTGTTAAAGTTGGGTTTCCAGGTTGACCCCCTGTTTTTAAATGAGTTAGAGCCATTCCGGGGGAAAAAGTTATAGCCCCTTGAAATTTAGCGGAAAATAGTATATACTTTCTCTGTAAAAGAACCGCCACGGTAATAAAGGTGTTTTTGGTATACCTTTTTAACCGTGGTTTTTTATTTTGATGGTGGGTGCTCAATTTTGGGAGGCTGCTTGTTTAACCGCTATTGGGGCAAAGACCGACGCAGGTTCCAGCGTTTACTTTTGAATCTGACTATTTGGTATAAAGTGCGCAGCCCGGAGCAGCTGAGGCTTGCTTTCGGTGAGAGGGATATGGAGGCTACCACATTGGACCTAAGTACAATCGGCCTGGCATTTATATCCAAGCATTATATCCCGGTCTGGTCAACCTTGCTGATGAAGTTTATCTTTTTTGGTTCAGCAGACAGCTCAGTAAACATAGTCAAGCCGGTTGAAGTGGAGGCAGAGGTAAAAACCTGCCTGCCGTATGAAAATGAGTTCCGTTTAGGCGTTAGTTTTAAGGGGCTTGATGAAGAACGCCGGGGCCAGCTTAGCCGTTTTATTGGCGCGACTAGCCGGCCTTATAAAGAATTCTAAAAATATGTTTTAATTGTATTTGGCTGTGTTATAATACCAACCAAAGGAGATTGCTATGGACTTTAATTCCCTGAGAAGAAATATGAAACAGTTTAGTTTTGAAGACCTGCGCACTGATTGCGATAATTTTTTTGAAGGAGTGATTATCCAACAGGAGCTGGATAAACTTCACCTGCATTTAAAAGATTTTATGGGGGAGCCGGTTTTCCCTTCCAAAAACAGGCTGCCGCATAAGGTGCAGGAAACAGTTAACGGCTTCGGGGGGATTATGCCCGGCCAGACGCTGTATTACAAAACTACAGGGACAGATAGCATTCTCGCCATGCTTTGGCCATGGAAGGACGGCCAGCGCACCACGATTAAGATCATCCAGCAGGATAATAACAACAACTAAAAAATGAGTTTTACAAATCTGCAGAAAATCCCCACTCCGCTTGAGATACTCCAACTTATGCCTATGCCCGAAAAGCTGAAGAAAGTCAAGGCTGCCCGGGATAAGGATATTCTAAATGTTATAAAAGGCAACGATAGCCGGCTGCTTTTAATTATCGGCCCATGTTCGGCGGATAATGAGGACGCCCTTTCGGAATATGCCTTGCGCCTGGCAGCAGTCCAGGCTAAAGTCAGGGATAAATTAATTTTAATCCCGCGTATTTATACAAACAAGCCCCGAACAACCGGAAAGGGCTACAAGGGAATGCTGCACCAGCCTAAAGCCTCAGGAGACCCGGATATTTCCCGGGGGATTAAGGCTATCCGGCGTATGCACATCAGGGTATTGAGCGAGTCAGGCTTGAGCGCTGCTGACGAAATGCTTTATCCGGGCAACTATCCGTATTTAGAAGATATTTTAAGCTATGTTACAATCGGGGCGCGCTCCGTGGAGAACCAGGAGCACCGCCTGACAGTAAGCGGCTTGGATATTCCTGTGGGAATGAAGAACCCTACCAGCGGCGACCTGAATGTTTTGTTGAATTCCGTAGAGGCAGCGCAGATTGAACATACATTTATTTATAACGGCTGGGAGGTAAAAACTGACGGTAATCCCCTTGCTCATTGTATTCTCCGCGGAGCGATTAACCGCCAGGGCCAGAGCATCCCAAATTACCACTATGAAGATTTAATCCATTTTGTGCAGCTCTATTTAAAACGCAACCTGGCTAATCCGGCGCTTATTGTTGATACCAATCATGCCAATTCCGACAAAGATTTTACCCAACAGCCCAGGATAGCCGAAGAGATAATGAATAGCTTGTCCCAGTCCAAAGACTTAAAGAAGACAGTTAAAGGCTTGATGGTGGAAAGTTACCTGGCTGAGGGAAGCCAGACAGTCAGCGGCAAGGTATTCGGACAGTCAATCACTGATCCCTGCTTAGGTTGGGATGATACCAAGAAATTAATTTTAAAGTTAGCGGAGCTTGCGTAGTCAAGGAGAAGAATATGAGCTTAAAGTTTGATTTTAACAATATGTTTAGTTTCAGTGTGGGAGAGCATGGCGTAAGCCAGCAGGATATTGACGAGATTCTTCCGGATGCGCAAAGAGCAGCAAGCCACCTGAAAAAGATTATCTCTGACCCAAGGGCCCGGGTAAAATTAAACCTGGAATGGGCAAAATTACCTGAACAGGATAAAGCAGTTATTAATCAAATCGAGAAACTTGCCAAAGATATATCCAGGAAATATGAAAATGTAATCTTTTTAGGTATCGGTGGCTCATACCTTGGCTTAAAGGCTGCGCAGGATGCCTTGTGCCTGCCTTATTATAATGAATTTAAAACTTTAAGGAAAAGGTCTCCGCGGGTTTATTTTGAAGGCAACAATCTTGATCCGGATACCCTTAAAACTCTACTGAAAAATATCAATCCCAAAAAGACGTTTGTTGTGGTTATTTCTAAATCAGGGGAGACCACTGAGACTAAGGCGGGTTTAATGATTGTTGAGGCCTGGCTTAAAGCAGGCGCGGGCGCAAAATACGGCAGGCAGATTGTAGCCATAACTGATCCGGAATCAGGGTCATTGCATAAGAGGGTTGTCACAGAGCAGCAAAAGGACAATTTAAGTTTTCGATCCTTTCCTTTGTTAAAAGGTGTGGGAGGCAGATTCTCGGAGTTTAATATGGGGCTTTTGCATTTGGCGATAGTAGGCGTGGATATTACTGAACTCTTTAACGGGGCAAAGGAGATGTCTGCCAGATGCAGCCAGGATGATATCTTAAAGAATCCCGCTTATATGTACGCGTTATTGCATGTTATCTTATACCGTAAGAAGGCAAAATCGCTGGCGATATTAATGCCGTTTTCGCAAGGCCTAAAATCTACCGCTGACTGGTATGTCCAGCTTTTAGCCGAGAGTATCGGCAAGAAATGCCATCGTAAGATTGTGGCTTCTCCCGATGGATCGGAAGATTGGTTAAATGATAAAGATAATATATTTGGTAAGGGCAGGACGCCGATTTCCGCTGCCGGCACCAATGACCTGCATTCTATCCAGCAGAATAACGTTGAGGGGGAGAATAACAAGGTAGTTACATTTATCCGTGTAGAGAACTTTAAAGCAGATTTGAAGATTCCCGGTAAAGGCGATCTTTTATCCGGTAAGAGTTTTAGCCAGCTTATGCAATTAGCCCAGGAGGCTACAGAGTGGGCATTGGTTAGAGAGAGCCGTCCAAATTGCGCTATTGTAATGACAGAAGTAAACGCGTTTAACTGGGGGGCTTTATTGTTTTTCTTTGAAATGGCTACTGCCTTTGAGGGTGAGCTGCAAAATGTAAACGCATTTGACCAGCCCGGAGTGGAGGGATATAAGAATTATATGTATTATAAACTGGGCAAGCCCGGCCTGGCAAAAGAGATTGCCTTAGAGATTGAAAAGAAGCCTTTGGTAAAAAAGGCCGAGTATATATATTAGGAAAGGAGCGGGTATGCTGGCAAAGAAATTTGCGCTAGGATTTGGCATCGCGATTATTTTTCCGATCATGGTTCATTACGGGGTAAGTACTTTTGTTCCTTCTCCAAAATGGCAGGAGCGTTACTCGGGTAGTTATTATCAGGATTATAGTAATGCTACGCCTGAAGTAAAAGCAAAATTAGACCGGGAGAGAAAACAGCGCGAAGGGGAGTGGAAAGCGAAGGAGAAGCGTTTTCAAGCGGCTTTGTTTGTGGTAGCTGTACCATTAGGGATAGCCGCGATATTAGTCGGTTCATTAGCCGCGATTCAGGCGGTTGGCACAGGGCTGATGTTTGGGGGGATATTCTTATTGCTTGATGGCTACGCGAACTATTGGTCAGAGCTGGCTGACTCTATGAGATTTTTATCCTTACTACTTGCTTTTATCGTGCTCTTGTACATAGGCTATAGAAAAATAGCTAAATAGCGTATATATGAAATGCCCTCATTGTAAAGATAAAGACCTTGCCCCGGTTATGACCAAGCAGGGGGTAGAGATTGATTTTTGCCCTCAATGCGAAGGTATCTGGCTGGATAAAAATGAGATTTATCTTTTTACCCGCGTTCCCACCTATCTAAAAGCTAAAATCGAAGAAGCAATCCAATCAAAAAAAGAATCAATCCGTTTGTCGCCTGCGCTATCTAAGCCGATGGTAGAGCTGCCTATTTTAGACGGAGAAATACGCATTGATTATTGCCCTGAGTCAGAAGGATTCTGGCTGGATAAGGATGAGATTAACAAACTGCCGGCAATAAAAACAAACATCCGCATAGATAAAGGAATATTCAGAGATAGTAAATCAGGCCTGCCTAAAACTTTGCTTTCCTTGCCTAATCTTTCTTTGCGTTCCGGGATGGTCATGTTTGGATTGTATGCCTTGCTTACTTTATTCCTGATTATCTTTGTGGAGCTGGGTAAGATCCCTGCTTCATTTGCTTTTGGGGTGGGAATAGTTTTTGCCGCCTTACAGTTTATATTCGGTCCTTTTTTAATGGATCTTTCCCTGAAATTCTTATACAAAATGAGCTGGGTAAGCCCTGATGATCTGCCCCAGCACTTAAGAACCTTTATTAGTAAAATCTGCCAGGATGAAGGGATTAATTTTCCGCGTGTAGGGATTATTTTAGACGGCGCGCCGAATGCCTTTACCTATGGGCATCATCCGAATAACGCCAGGGTTGTAATTACCCGGGGCCTGCTTGATCTTTTAACTGAAGAAGAGGCGCAGGCAGTCGTCGCTCATGAGCTGGGCCATGTTATGCACTGGGATATGTTAATTATGACTTTAGCCCAGCTTGTGCCGTTGGTCCTTTATTATGTTTATAAGTCTTTAACTAGAAACAGGTGCCGGGGTAACGGTAAATCAGCGCCTGCCCGTTTGATCCTGGCGTTTGCAGCTTATCTGTTATATGTTATAAGTGAGTTTATCGTACTTTGGTTTTCCAGGTTAAGAGAGTATTTCGCGGACAGGTATTCCGGCCGGGTTACCGGAAACCCTAATGCCTTAGCTTCTGCTTTAGTCAAAATCGGATATGGTTTAGCCGGAGACGATAGAGGTAAAGGGGAAGTAAATTATAAAGAAAGGCAAGCTACATTAAATTCAATCGGGCCGATGGGGATATTTGATTCTAAAACTGCCAGTATCCTGGCGGTTAGCGGTTATTCAGGCCCGCGCAGTATGGGCGGAGAAGTTGATAAGGATAAGTTAAGAGATGCGGCGAAATGGGACCTTTGGAACCCCTGGGCTTCCTATTATGAATTACAGTCAACTCATCCATTGATCGCAAAGCGTTTAAAATTTCTAAGTAACCAGTCCAGGGTATTAGGGAAAGATCCGTACATAGAGTTTAATCAACGCCGGCCGGAATCGTATTGGGATGATTTTTTGCTGGATTTGTCAGTTAAAGCCCTGCCTTTTCTTGTTTTTGTTTCAGCCCTTGCCGTAGCCATAGCAAATAAAGAAATGTTTTATTTATGGCTGGGGATGTTTGTTTTCGGCGGGGCATATTTAATACATACTATGTTTTCTTATCCTGTTTCTGATTTTGCCACGATGAATATTAAGAATCTGCTAAGCAAGATTAAAGTTTCCGCGATCAGGCCGGTGCCTTGCCTGATAAGAGGCAAGATTATCGGAAGGGGTGTGCCCGGGCTTATTTTTTCGGAAGACTTTGTGATTCAGGATGAAAGCGGGATTATATTTCTGGATTATCAACAGCCGTTAGGAATTTTTAATTTTCTCTTCGGCCTCTTAAGGGCTGCCTGTTATGTTAACCAGGATGTAGAGGTTATCGGTTGGTACAGGCGTTCGCCTGTCCCCTACATTGAAATAAAGAAATTAAAGATTGCGGATAAAGTATCAACTTGTTTTATATATAATGCCAAGCTTATTTTTTCCATAGCCCTCATTATTGCCGGATTTTCTATGGCGATATCAATAATTAAATAAATTTCAGATTTATTGCCTATGCTCAAAATTGGCAGCTTAAAATTAAAATCAAATTTAATTCTTGCCCCGATGGCAGGAGTTACTGATTTGCCTTTTCGTATGCTTTGCCGCAGGTTTGGCGCTGAGCTGGCTTTTGTTGAGATGATCAATTGCCGTTCTATTTCGCATAAAAGCAGGAAGACCCGGCATATGCTTTCTACTTTGGCTAAGGACAGTCCTTTAGGTGTTCAGATATTAGGGTGCGAAGAAAAATATATATTAAAAGGCCTGGATGTTTTGAAGGCTTATAAATTTGATATTCTGGATTTTAATGCCGCCTGTCCGGCCAAGAAAGTGGTTCGCCGCGGAGAAGGGGCAGCTTTATTAAAGGAGCCGAAGAGGCTCGGCAAAATACTTAAGCTGGTGGTAAAGAATTCCAGGATTCCGGTTACCGTAAAAATGCGTTTAGGCTGGGATAAAGATAATCTTAACGCCAGGGAGGCGGCGCTTTACGCCCAGGATGCCGGAGTCAGCGGTTTATTTATCCACGGAAGAACCAGGATTCAGGAGTATAGCGGTAATGTGGATTATGAAGCAATCGCTAAAGTTAAGAAGGCATTAAGTATCCCGGTTATTGGCAGCGGTGATGTATTCACAGCGCAATTAGCAAAAAAAATGCTTAGCGAAACAAATTGCGATGGATTGGTGATTGCCCGCGGATCATTCGGTAACCCGTGGATATTCAAAGAGATAAAAGAGTTCTTAAAAACCGGAAAGGTTCTTGCAAAACCCTCAAGAACAAAGATAATCAAGGTAATGCTGGAGCATTTAGACGCTTCAATAGCTTTTTATGAAGAAAGAAACGGGGTGATTTTATACCGCAAGTTTTTTGCCTGGTATACCAAGGGCATCCGTAATATCCGGCCGTTGAGAGAAAAGTCTTCACGCGCTAAGACGAGAGAAGATATGGTCGGGCTTATTGAGTCATTGAATAGTTCAGGTTAAGTCAGTTGCTTTATATCCTAAAAGGTGTATAGTAGATGAACAAAACAGGTAAGTCTAACCACTAAAAAATAAGGAGTAAAATGAAGAAAATATTTAAACGCAAAAGTCACGCAGTTGAGTCGCTTGGCCAACCGGATCTATCCGGGGCAATTGGTAAAATTCAGCAGCAACTAGCTTTCTTAGAGCAGAAGCTTGATACCCTGCTTGCTAAATCCGCGGAAAAGCCTTTAGAGAGAAAAGAATACGGCAGGCCTTCCCGGAGTTTCGGTAGTTCTTTTCGGCGCGATAGAGGCGAGCGGGAAAATAGCTTCCGGGAGAGAAGTTTTACGAAAGCTATCTGCGCGGAATGCAAAACTGAATGCGAGGTTCCCTTCAGGCCTACCGGAGACCGTCCCGTATACTGCAAGGAGTGTTTTGCCAAGCGTCAAGACAGGGAAGGTGCTCCTGTCAGAGAAGACCGTGGTTTCGGCAGAAGAAAAAAGCCGGCTTTCCGTAAGCGCAGCCGAGACCGCGCCTAAGCGCTTCCATCCGGGCGAGGCCAATTCCAAAATCATTTGCTTTAAAATAATCTAAATAATTATCCACACAGATAACTATTTTCAGTGAGGCTTTATGGCATTAATTAGTTTACAGGATATTAGTTTAAAATTCAGCGGTCCGCTTATTTTTGATCGCTTAAGCCTTCAGTTGGAACCGGGCGAGCGTGTAGCCTTGCTTGGCCGTAACGGCGCGGGCAAAACCACTTTGATGAAAATGATAGCAGGAGAGCTTTCCCCTGATGACGGGCAAGTGGTCTTGCAAAAAGGCATCCATGTTGCCTATCTTCCCCAGGAAGTGTCGGTTCAGATAGAGGGCAATGTTTATGATATTGTCCTCTCCGGGCTGGGGGAACGGGCAAATCTTTTAAGCCAGTATCATAAGCTTACTCATCGCTTGCTTACCGAGCATACTAAAGAATTACTTCACCAGCTGGATAATCTGCAGGCGGAGTTGGATCGCACCGCAAGCTGGGATGTGAATAATCAGGTTGAGTATGTTATTTCCCAGATGAAGCTGGACGCGGATAGCGATTTCCAAAGCCTTTCCGGAGGGCAGAAGCGCAGAGTGCTCTTGGCCAGGGCCCTGGTGTTAAAACCGGAGGTTTTGCTCTTGGATGAACCGACAAATCATTTGGATATTGATTCTATTAATTGGCTTGAGGGATTCTTGGTTGATTATCCCGGTACGGTATTTTTTGTTACTCACGACCGTTTGTTTATGACGCATTTGGCCAGCCGCATACTTGAGCTTGACCGGGGAAGGATTTTTAGCTGGTCATGCGATTATAAAACTTTCCTAGAGCGTAAACAGGCGGCATTGGATATGGAAGAATCGGAATGGAATCATTTTGATAAAAAGTTAGCCGAGGAAGAGGTCTGGATCCGCCAGGGGGTAAAAGCCAGGCGCTGCCGTAATGAAGGCAGGGTTAAGGCCCTTGAGCGCCTAAGGCAGGAGAAAAAGACTCAGCGTAAAGAAGAAGGTTTGGTGCGCATGCAGACGCAAAAATCAGTTCTATCCGGGCACAAGGTGATCAAGGCGTTCCAGCTGCATTTTGCTTACGGGGATAAATGCCTGATCCATGATTTTTCAACTAATATAATGCGTCACGATAAGATCGGCTTGATTGGCCCTAATGGCAGCGGTAAGACCACGCTTTTACGTATTCTCCTGGGTAAGCTTGAGCCGCAGAGAGGAAAAGTTACTCTGGGCTCTAACTTAGAGATTGCTTATTACGACCAGCTGCGCGGGCAGTTGGATGAAGATAAAACTGTGGCTGAGAATGTTTGTGATTCAGGCGACACAGTAACCATTAACGGTAAACCCCGGCATATCCTGGGATATCTGCAGGATTTTCTTTTCTCTCCGGACCGCAGCAGGACCAAGGTTAAGGTTCTTTCCGGAGGGGAGCGTAACCGCCTGCTGCTTGCCCGGCTTTTTTCCAAGCCATCTAATGTGCTGGTGATGGATGAACCAACCAATGACTTGGATATTGAGACCTTAGAGCTTCTGGAAGAATTGCTCTCGGAGTATGACGGAACCTTGCTCTTAGTCAGCCATGACCGGCAATTCCTGAATAATGTAGTTACTTCAACCATCGCCCTGGAAGGTAACGGGGTGGTTAATGAATATCCCGGAGGATACGATGACTGGTTAAGCCAGCGCCATCCTGAAGCAACCCCTGAGCCTCCAAAGATCAAGATTAAAAAAGAGCCGGTTAAAAAAGAAAAGCCGATTGTCCCACGCAAACTTACCTATAAAGAGCAGAAGGAATTGGATGGGTTGCCTTTAAAAATTGAAAAATTGGAAGAAGAGCAAAAAGTTCTCTACGCTTTATTCGCGGATTTGAATTTTTACCAGAAAAGCCCCGAGGAGAGAGCTAAGGCCGAGAAGCGTTCTGACGAGCTTAGCCTTGAGATAGACAAGGCCAATCAGCGCTGGGAATACCTGGAAACCCTCTCCGCATAAATAGGGACAGCGACCATTATAAATAATAAATAGGGACAGCGACCATTTAATAAATATACACGTTTTAATCAGCCCTGATGTTTTGTCAGGGTTTTTTATTTAAGGTTGACTTTCCTGGGAAGAGGTATAACCTATAAGAACAGTTTTCATTGTGTATGATTGACGCAGAAAAAGGGGGTCCTATGAAACCATCTTATAAATTCAATAAGTTCTGTTTAACCTTTTTAATAGGTACGTTGATTTTCTCTTTAGCAGGATGCTCGACATATTCAAAAACCGCCGTCATAAATCAAAACCAGATTCAGGAATACCCGATTGCTGCCGATGTCTTTACGACTCTTCAGAGGACAGTCGTGCCTGGGCCAAAACCTGCGGAGGCAGTTCGTCTTGATGAGATTTCAAAATACAAGCAATACGGTTATGGCAACTGGAGCTTTGGCGATCCTCTTAAATCCGAAACCCGGACCGATATTATGCCGGCTCTTTATGATGCCTCAACAGCCGTTAAAAAAGCAAAACTCCTCAATTTCTTTACTATAACCGATATCCATATCACCGATAAAGAAGCTCCCAATCAATTGATCTATCTTCAAAACTTGCATCCAACATTGCCAATTGGCGCTTCACTGCATTCAGGGATTATGTTATATACAACTCAAGTTTTAGATGCCGCTGTTCAGACGATAAATGCCCTTCATAAACAAAGCCCGTTTGATTTTGGAATTTCCCTGGGGGATACCTGTAACAGCACGCAATACAATGAGCTCAGGTGGTATATTGATGTTTTAGACGGTAAGGTGATCACCCCAAGCACCGGAGCTCATCTTGGAGCCGACACTATCGATTATCAAAAACCTTTTCAGGCGTCAGGGTTGGATAAAACAATTCCCTGGTATCAGGCTATCGGCAATCATGACCATTTCTGGATTGGCTCCATTCCTGTGGATTATAGTCCGCGAAAGGATCTTCGTCAGTCCTACGTCAGCGATGAAGTCTTTGCTACGGGAGATATCCTTACAAACCCGGCGATAATAAACAACCATGATTATTATATGGGTGTACTTGATGGCTCGACACCTTATGGTGATGTCAAATACGCGGGGCCTGCAGCAGACTTTAAGAGCCCCCCAAAAGTTGCAGCTGATCCGGATCGCCGTTCACTTAAGAGAGATGAGTGGATGAAGGAATTTTTTACAACCACAACAAACCCGCCAGGCCATGGTTTTAACTTGGCCGATGCCAACAAGGGTTTTGCCTGCTATAGCTTTGTGCCGAAGTCGAATATACCGCTTAAGGTTATCGTGCTTGATAATACCCAAAATGAAAACGATGGTTCTGTCGACATCCATGGGCACGGTTTTCTTGATTCAGCGCGTTGGGAGTGGTTAAAGAAAGAACTTGCCGACGGTGATGCTGCCGGCCAGCTGATGATTATTGCCGCGCACATACCAATAGGCGTGGAAGTGACCGCGCCTAATTCCGAAATGGGTTGGTGGACTGACCCTCAAAACGCGGTAACCTTTCCGGATTTAATTACTGAACTGCAAAGCCATCCGAATTTGATTATGTGGATTGCCGGGCACCGTCATTTGAATACTGTTAAAGCGTTTATCTCGCCTGATCCGGTGAATGCCCCTGAAAAAGGCTTCTGGCATGTTGAGACTTCATCATTAAGGGATTTTCCTCAGCAATTCCGCACTTTCCAGATATATCTTAATAGCGACAATACAATTTCAATCGTTACGACTAACGTTGATCCGGCAGTCAAGGAAGGATCACTTGCTGCGGCGTCGCGAAGATACGCCATTGCGGCAGAGCAGATAACTAATGCAAATATATATGATTATAATCCTACAAATGATCCAACTGTAAAGCCAAGGCCTAATGGATCATATAATGCAGAGCTTGTAAAACAACTGAGCCCTGCAATGCAGGAAAAATTGTCAAAATTAGATTTGCTGCGCATTGATGATCCCTTGCCATCCTGGAACGATACCGCGCCAAAGAAGGCAATTGTCGCTTTTGTTGAAGAGGTGACCAGGCCTGGTTCTTCTAATTTTGTGCCGGTTGAGGAACGTATTGCTACTTTTGACAACGACGGCACGCTTTGGAGTGAACAGCCGATGGCTTTCCAGGGTTATTTTATTTCTGATCGGATTAAAGCCCTTGCTCAAGAGCATCCGGAGTGGATGAGTAAAGAGCCTTTTGTTTCTATACTTAAAGGTGATCAGAACTCTGCATTATCTAACGGGATTAATGAACTTTCGGAAATGATCATCGCCACACAGTCCGGAGTAACCTCGGATGAATTTGAAAAATACGTTATAGACTGGATTGCTACCGCCAGGCATCCGGAGACTAAGCGGTTATATACAGAGATGGTATATCAACCTATGCTTGAATTGCTTGTTTATTTGCGGGCTAACGGTTTCAAAACCTACATTGTTTCAGGCGGCAGTATGGATTTTATGCGCCCCTGGGCGGAAAAGGTTTATGGTGTTGTGCCTGAACAAGTCATCGGAAGCAGTATAAAAACCCAGTTTGAACTTCGTAATGGTATTCCAGTGATTATGGGTATGCCGGAGTTGAATTTTATCAACGCAGGAAGCGGTAAACCTGTTGGCATTCAATCCCACATCGGCCGCCGCCCGATTGCTTCTTTTGGCAATTCCGATAACGACCTGGCAATGATGCAATGGACTGCCGCAGGCCCCGGAGCTCGTTTTTGTCTTTATGTACATCATACAGATGACAAGCGAGAGTGGGCTTATGACCGTAAATCTGCTGATCCTTTTGACAAAGGCCTGGATGAAGCTTTGGCCAAAGGCTGGACAGTCGCCAGCATGAAGGATGATTGGAAGACTATCTACGCGGGTGATCAACAAAGAGGGAAATAATGCGCAGAATTATGCATCTTTTTTTGTGCCTGGTTTTATCAATTCTGAATTTAATATTTATTGGTTCTGCATTCGCCGGCGAGCAAGGGCATTATGCTCCTGCGCCTATGGCGCTGAGAGATTATGTTATGCCGCCTAAGGGTTTTTATTTGATTGGCTATGATACCTATTATCATGCAGACAAAATGAAAGACTCAAGCGGTAACACCTTTGACTCGGTGAGTGTTCCAGGTTCATGGAAAGGGACTGTTAAGTCAGTACCGATTACAATCACCGGAACTCTTAACGCGAACCTGGATTTTAGTATACATAGCGCGATGCAGACCTTTGCCTTTGCCTGGGCTACTGATAAAAAGATTTTGGGAGCTGATTATGGATTTATGTTAATACCGTCCTGGGGTTATACGAGCGTTAATGTCGCTGTCCAGGGGACAGCATCAGGTACGATTAAGGTGGGTTCTCATTCTCGGGATTTTACTGTAGGGGAAGAGGTTAAGATTAAGGGTGAGCAGTGGGGGCTCGGTGACTTAATTGTTCAGCCTCTCTGGCTGGACTGGCGGGGTAAGAGGCACGATGTAGCTTTTAGCTATGCTGTAACGCTTCCGACCGGCGCCTATGATAAAGATAAAGTCGCTAACGTTGGTATGGGATTTTTTTCGCAGCGACTGCAGGTAGCTAACTATTTCTATCCCTTTGAAAATAAAACCACGGCCTTTATGTTTACTCCTACCTATGAATGGAACAGCAAGAAAATCGATACGGATATTCAGCCGGGCCAGACCATGACCATTGAATATGGCGTAAGTCAGTATGTGCATCCGCGTGTTGAAATTGGGCTTACCGGGTATAATCAGTGGCAGATTACTGATGATTCCGGAAGCGCGGCTACGAATAAGACTAAGAATGCTATTAGCGGTGTTGGGGCGCAGATTGTTTACTGGGCGATTAAAGATAAATGTTCCCTTACCGCCAAGGTCAGTCAGGAGTATGCCGGGAAAGACCGGCTTGAGGGGCTTTTTGAGTCCCTGAACTTTGTCTGGGTTTTCTGATAATGGGGACAGCGACCATTATAATAAATCAGCCCTGGCTTTTTGCCAGGGTTTTTTGTTGTTAGATTTCGCCACTTCCTACGTCAATTAAATAAGAGAGGATAATATTGACGATTAAATAGGGAGGTGCTAGAATGGAACAAAATGAAAACATTATTAATCTGCCTGCGATAGTTATGTCTACCACTACTATAGAAAAATCAATTAATAAGAAAGATATCTTTAATTTAATTAAAGATATTCCCGAAAAGCCATATTTTGTGGATAAGAAAAACAGCGTTGTTCTCTTTAATAACGATTGTTTCGATATTCTTTCTAAGTTACCTGAAAACTCAGTAGATATGATTTTTGCTGACCCGCCATATTTTTTGTCAAACGGTGGGTTTACTTGTCATGCTGGAAAGAAAGTCTCTGTAAATAAAGGTAAATGGGATGTTTCAAAAGGTATTGAAGGAGATTTTATCTTTACTCAGAGATGGCTTAGAGAATGTCAGAGGGTTTTAACCTCTAATGGCACAATTTGGGTTTCTGGAACATCACATATAATTTATACAGTTGGTTCAGCTATGCAAGGATTGGGCTACAAAATATTAAATGATATCGCTTGGTTTAAAGTAAATCCTCCTCCAAATTTAAGCTGTAGGTATTTTACTCATTCCACAGAAACTATTCTTTGGGCAGCTAAGAGTAAAGACAGTAAGCATTTTTTTAATTATCCCTTGATGAAGAAAATGAATAACGATAAGCAAATGCTTAGTCTTTGGTCTATTAAGGCTCCGGGCTTGGCAGAGAAAATATATGGTAAACACCCCACTCAAAAACCCCTGGAATTGTTAAATAGGATTGTATTAGCCTCCACAAAGCCGGGAGATATAGTATTGGATCCCTTTGCGGGTAGCTCTACTACCGGCGTCGCGGCAGTAGGAGGAAAGAGACAGTTTATAGGGATAGAGTTAGAACAGGTATACCTGAAAACTTCTATAAAGAGGCTTAATGATTTAGGGAAAACATGAAAACCTGCTCAATACTATGAAAATTATCACTCGCGCAACAGCAATAAGCAATTTAAAAAAGTATATCGGGCAAGATTTAAGAAAATTAGCTTTAAAATATGGCATTACTACTTTTGAAACAGGGAGACAAAACAAAGGGTGGAAAGGCCTAATCCTAGAGCGTTTGGCTGGGTTGGAAACAAATGTTTCCAAGGCTCCCAATGGCCTTACTTATGAATTAAAATCAGTCAGTTTCCATTATGTAAAAGACAAGCTTGTGCCTAAAGAAACGATGGCTATTACTATGATTAATCCTGAAGAATTAAAAACGAACTTATTTTTCGACAGTCATTGTTGGTCAAAGCTTAAATCGATTATTTTCTGTGCTGTAATGTGGCATGGAAAGAATGCGGAAAAGGCAGAATTGCTAGAGGTTACGAGCCTGGATTTTGCTAAAACAGATGAACTTATTCTAGAAGTCAAAGCTGACTATGATTTTATTCGCAATAAGCTTATTACTCGTGGGTTTGGAAGTTTGACCGGCAAAGATGGTAAGTGGATACAGGCGCGGACAAAAGGATCAGGACACGGTTCAAAGACTCGCGCGTTTTATGCGCGTCCCGCATTTATAAAGAAGATATTGGGAATCTAAGATAGCATAAATCATACAAGGAGCCCTTTATTGGGTTCAGAATACAAATTAGAAGGCAATTCTTTATGAAATAGGATTGTCTTTTTTTATTGGTCGTTTCTAATTTTATTAGTTAGGAGGTATTGATAATTATGAATCCAAAACCACCCAGTAGAATTGGCAAGACAACTCAAAGGGTTAATATCGATGGGAGCCCTATGATTTATACTGTCTTGGACGAAATCGTACACATTCCGCGTAGCAATTCAAATAAAGCAATTTATCTTCAGATGCTTCAGTTTGAAGACGATGGAAGAAAGGAGATGAGGTTGTGTTATTATATGATTGGTCATAGACCACGAGGAAAAGGAAAGTGGCTTTATGGCCAGTTTGCTCCAATGATCCGAAGAGAAGATTTTGAACAGATTATGACGAAAGCGCGGGATAAAGGTTGGATTTCTTGACAAGCCTGAAGGTATTCTGTTTTCTAGAACTAGAGAATGTTTTGGGATTTGGAAATGTAACTGTATGTAGAGAGTTTTTCTGACGCGCCGTATTTCTGGGCGTCCGCATGGAAATTACCTATTAATTTTTACCAATAGATATAAACCGAGACTTTGTTCTTTCTGCAATATTATCGCCTGCTTTATGAATAGATCTCCTTTTGATGGCCATCGAGTACTGTATATGGAAAGACTAGACGATAGGCTATAAGTCATATATAATTAATGAAAAGAAGCTTGTATGTTACGAGGCAATGGTGAGTAATTAGGTGCTTTTTTGTATCGGAGAGTTTAGAATTATGGGGAATTTATGATTACTATCGAAGTTAATAAGAAAACTTGCGCCGGAGATGGAAAGTGCGTTGAGGTTTGCCCGATGCATATATTAAAGATGAATGCAGAGCGGGTGCCGGAATTTATTCCGGGAGGCGGGGAGGCTTGTATTAACTGCGGGCATTGTTTTGCATTTTGCCCGAAGGGGTCGATCAAGCTCTCTATGATGGATGTTAAAGATGCCATGCTCCTGGATTACGCAAAACTGCCGAACGCCGAACAAACAGAGCTTTTACTTAAAAGCCGGCGCTCGATTCGTAACTATAAAGATGAGCCGGTAACTAAAGAATCAATTGAGAAACTCTTAGATATTGCTCGTTATGCTCCTACCGGGATTAATCGTCAGCCGGTGAGTTGGATTACGATCATGGGTAAAGATAAGGTGTATGAATTAGGCGGCTTGATTGTGGAATGGATTGAAGAGCTTTTGGAAGCCAAAAATCAGATGGCGATATCTTTTCGTTTTGACCGTTTAGTTGGCGCTTGGAAGAATGGGGATGATTTAATTTGCCGCAATGCGCCTTGTATAGTTATTGCCCAGGGTATTAAGGATGATCCGATGGTTCCTCAGTCATGCACGATAGCGGCAACGTATTTGGAACTGGCGGCGTATGGCTTGGGTTTGGGTGCTTGCTGGGCGGGTTATGTGAATATGGCAATTAATATGTCGGAAAAAATAAGAAAGTTCACAGGTTTATCTTCACACGCGACAGCCGGGGCGGTAATGATGATTGGCCATCCGAAATACCGTTATAGCCGGATACCGATGCGTAATCCTGCCAAAATTACCTGGAAGTGATCAAGAAAGAAAATATGAAATTTCTCACTAACCAAACAATAGTCGAAGATCAACTTCCGGAGAACCTTGATATAAATGATGAATTCAAGTCGGCGTTTGATCTTATGGAGCGCACCAAAGAATGCCTTTTTATTACCGGCAAAGCAGGCACCGGTAAATCCACTCTTTTAAAATATTTTAAGGCTAATACCGGAAAGAATATAATCGTCTTAGCTCCGACAGGTGTTGCCGCGGTTAATGTCGGCGGCCAGACTATTCATTCTTTTTTCAGGCTTCCTCCCAAGATCATCCAAAAGGATACGATAAAGCGCCTCAGGGATAGGAGTGTGTTTGAAAATCTCGATATGATCATTATTGATGAGGTTTCTATGGTCCGCTCAGACCTTATGGATGGTATTGATTACGCGTTACGCCTTAACCGCGGAAGAATGAAGAAGCCGTTCGGCGGAGTCCAAATGGTATTTTTTGGGGATCTTTTTCAGCTGTCTCCGGTGGTGGAAAATGAAGCCAGGCAGCTTTTGGGAGAGCGGTATTTAAGCCCGTATTTCTTCAGCGCTAAAGTATTTGACGATTGCCATCTCAGGACAATCGAGTTGTCAACTATCTATCGGCAGAAAGACAGCTCGTTTATGGAGCTTTTAAACCGGGTGAGGAATAAAGAGCATACCGATGAGGATCTTAAGATATTAAATAAGAAGGTACAAAAAGATGTGACGGCCTCCCGGAAAGACTCAACCGTAATTCTGACTACGACCAACAGCCTGGCCAATGCGATAAACCAGGAGCGTTTATCAAAACTTCCCGGTAAAGAGATTGCATATAAAGCTTATGCCACCGGTAAATTTGAAGAGCCGGCATATCCTACTGAAGCATCATTAAGGCTAAAAAAGGGCGCGCAGGTAATCTTGATAAGAAATGATCCGGATAAGCGCTGGGTGAATGGCACGCTGGCCAAGGTGGCGGCCTTATCTCAAGACTCCATTGTTGTGGAAATTAATGGTTTTGAATATGATGTCCCGATTACGAAGTGGGAGAAGATTGAATATAGTTACAATGAGGAGGAAGATAAGATAGAGGATGAAGTGGTGGGAGAATTTGCGCAATACCCCCTAAAGCTGGCCTGGGCGATAACCATTCATAAAAGCCAGGGCCAGACCTTTGATAAAGTGATCATCGACCTCGGGCATGGCGCCTTTACCCACGGCCAGTTATATGTCGCGCTTAGCCGCTGCACTTGTTTAGATGGTATAAAACTTAAGCGTCCGGTGGTGCATAGTGATATAATATTTGACGAACGCATCTATGAATTCAACGAGCGGTTCGCCAGCCTAGTTTAGTATTTTGAAAGGAGACAACAATGAACTTATTATTATTTCTTATTGTTATCGGGATATCTTTTATTACTGTAAGAATCGGGGCTATTGCGTTTCATTTAACCGGCCTTCCCTGGCCCTTGGCTAAGTTTCAGGCATTGTCGTGTTTTACGGGCACAGGATTTACTACCCGGGAATCTGAGCTGGTTACCGGTAATCTCCAGAGAAGGAAGATTGCTTCCACTCTGATTATTCTCGGGCATGCCGGTTTTGTGACATTGATTGCCACTTTTGCTAATTCCATCAGGACGGATTTGGTAACTATATACAAAGTTCCCTTTGTGAATTCAATTGTTCCTTCCAACCTGGTGCCTTGGGTAAATTTGGGGATTATTGTTCTGGGAGTTTATATAATATACAGGGCCGTTATTAGTTCGAGGTTCGCCGCCAGGTTGACTGATATTATGAGGGCGCATATAATCAAAAATCAGATTATCGCCCCGGTTTCTTTTGAAGAATTGGTTGTGGCAACCGGAGGCTATGGAGTTTCGCGGATTGAAGTTTGCAAAAATAGCCCGGTTCTGAATAAAAGCCTGAAAGAAATAGACCTGCCTGAATCCAATATTCTGGTTTTAGCAGTCGAGAGGGCAGGCGAGATAACTCCGAATCCTCCTTTGGATACTAAAATTATCCTGGGGGACAGCCTTGTGTGTTTCGGTAAGTTAATCGATATCCGCAAGAAGGTGTGCGCGATAGACAATAGGGGGGAATATGATCGAGAGAATATTAAAGCATAAATACTTTTTCCATATTTTAGTAATCCTGGTTATTATCGCGACAACAGCTATTTTTATAATTTTTAGCGGGACCTCTAATTAGTTTAGTAAAAAAAGGAGGGTGAGAAAATGCCCAGGAAACAGAGTGGGGTAATTTTAATCGCGGTAATTTTCTTTTTGGCTTTAGGCGTTAATTTGTCTTTTGCCTGCACTGATTTCCAGGTTAAGGCTGAAGATGGAACCGTGGTTATTGGCCGCTCTATGGAATTTCCCGTTGATCTTCATTCTAACGTTGTCATCGTCCCTCGTGGAGAAAAGTTTACCAGCATAGACGATAAAGATATCAAAGGTATAACCTGGACAAATAAATATGGTTTTTTGGGAATAGATGCTTACAATCTTAAAAATTGCTATGTAGAAGGTTTTAATGAAAAGGGCTTGGCTTTTGGCGCGTTGATGTTTACTGGCGCAAAGTATCAGCCGGCAGAGCCTGGTAAATTTGTAACTATCAGCGATTTTGGCTCCTGGATCATGGGAAATTTCGCGACAGTGGAAGAGGTAAAAGAAGCTTTGCCTAAGATAAACGTTGCAGGCAACATCTTAAAAGAAGCCGGCGGCCAGCTATATATGCATATTGCTGTGCATGATGCCAGTGGAAAGAATCTGGTTATTGAGTTTATTGATGGAGAAGTGAAGGTTTATGATAATCCGCTTGGGGTTATGACTAACCGGCCGGATTTCCAGTGGCAGATTAATAATTTGAGAAATTATATAAATTTGGATGCGCACGACAGAAAAGACAGGATGATTAACGGCGTGAAATTAGAGCCTACCGGAGTTGGCAGCGGGTTGCTTGGCCTGCCTGGCGATTGGACTCCTCCGTCAAGATTTGTGCGTGTTGCCTATTCCCTGGATGCGGCTTTACCTGTGAAAGATGTTTCCGGGGCAATAAATCTGGCAGAGCATCTCTTAAACGTTGTCGATATCCCCAAAGGCGCGATTAAAGAAAATCCCGCTCCGCTTGTCCATATGGAGGGATACGCTCAATGGGTAGTTATCAAAGATTTGACAAACCTCACCCTTTATTATAAAACTTATGAAAATACCGCCTTGAAAAAAGTGGAACTAAAAGCATTTAATTTTGAGCAGGGGACTCCTGTAAAGTTTCTTGCAATAGATGATAAGCATCAAAATTTTATTGACGTAACTGGTGAGTTGAAATAAGAGCATGGAAATACTTGAAAAGTTTCTTACTACTGTAGACGGCTATGTCTGGGGCGTTCCCATGCTTGTGTTGTTGATGGGGACTCATATTTTTCTTACCTTTCGTCTTGGGTTTGTGCAGAAGTATATTTTTAAGGCGATTAAGATTTCTTTTAAAAGAGGGAAAGAAGGCCGGGGAGATATAAGCCATTTTGGAGCCCTTACTACCGCCCTTGCCTCGACCATCGGCGCCGGTAATATCATTGGAGTCGGCACGGCTGTTGCCGCCGGCGGCCCGGGCGCTGTTCTTTGGATGTGGCTGACCGGTGTTTTTGGAATCGCCACAAAATACGCGGAAGCCCTGCTTTCGGTTAAATACCGCATTACTTCAAGAAATGGCACAATCTCCGGAGGACCGATGTATGTCTTGGCTCTGGGGATGAAATCCCGTTGGCTGGGGGCAATGTTTGCTTTCTTCGCGGCTATCGCGGCATTCGGTATCGGCAATATGGTGCAGGCTAACTCCATAGCCGTGCTTGTAAAAGACACATTTCACATTTCTCCCTGGATTACCGGGATAGTTATTACTATTTTCACGGCAGTGGTGATAATTGGGGGGATACATTCTATTGCTAAGGTTTGTGAAAAGTTCGTCCCATTCATGGCAGTGTTTTATGTTTTGGGTTGTCTTGTTATACTTGCGCTTAAATTTGATACGATACCAGCGACCATAATGTTAATTCTAAAAAGCGCCTTCACCGGCCAGGCGGCGATAGGCGGATTCCTTGGTGCGGGAATGAAAGAAGCTGTTCGTTTCGGTGTGGCCCGTGGGCTTTTTTCAAACGAATCCGGTTTAGGAAGCGCGCCGATTGTAGCTGCTGCCGCCCAGACAAGACACCCTGCCAGGCAGGCGTTAGTTTCCTCTACCGGGACATTCTGGGATACAGTTGTGATTTGCGCTATATCAGGGCTTGTTTTAGTTAATTCCAATGTTTGGACCAAAGGGTTGGATGGGGCCTTGTTAACTAAAACCGCTTTTACCGCTATTCCCATAGTAGGGCCGGTGGTTTTAACTATCGGGCTATTGACATTTGTTTTTAGTACAATCCTGGGATGGTCATATTATGGCGAGAAAGCGGCGGAGTATCTTTTTGGCCATCGGGCGATCAAACCGTATCGCTGGTTATGGGTATTTGTGGTGATGTTTGGTTCTGTAGCGACAATTCCTATTGTCTGGTCATTTTCGGATATTGCTAATGCTTTGATGGCCTTACCGAATCTTATTTCATTACTTGTTTTAAGCGGTGTTGTTAGCGCGCAGACAAAAGATTATCTGGCTAAAGA
>CAZQGT010000019.1:0-24823 GCA_964593005.1 uncultured Planctomycetales bacterium | reverse complement strand
GGAGCATGCCGAAGAGTTAGCGGATTTGATTACAAAATTAGGCGATGTCCCGGTAGCCAATCCAATGGATTTAGAGAAGGGCGCGAATGCCGCTTATCTTATGCCTCCGAGGAATACTGCCGATATTAACCGGATTATTCGCATTGTTGCCGAGGCAGAAGCAGGGGCAATTGAAGTATATAACAAAATCGCCAAGAAGACATTGGGTAAAGATAACGTTACTTATCAGTTAGTGACGCATATCTTGAGCGAAGAAGTAGACCACGAAGAGATGTTTGAAAACCTTTTAGAGAGATAAGAGGAGAAAAATATGGCAAAAGTTACGGTTGATGCTTCTACATGTGTAGGCTGCGGTTTATGCGAACAGAGCTGTCCGGAAGTTTTTGAAGTGCAGGGTGATGGTATTGCCCATGTAAAGGCGCAAGTATGCGCTACTTGTAACCTGCAGGAAGTAGCGGATTCTTGCCCGGTTAATTCAATAAAAATAAGCGCTTAATTAGCTGTAGAAAAAATAATCGGGGCTGGATCTTAAAAATAGATCTGGCCCCGATTATTTTTTACTGGGCTTTTTTCTTGGTTTCTTCAATGAACTGGCCGAAAACTTTATTCTTTTCCTGGGTCAATAGCTTCTCCCCAAGCGCTGCTTTTTCTTTGGAGAATTTATCTTCATCAACAGGTTTAACCGCTTTAAGCTTAATGAGATAGAATCCATTAGCGTCGGAAAGTACCCCGCTCGCCTGTTCCGGGTTTAATTTTTTCGCTGCCTCCCAGAACATCTTTGCCTGCCCTAATTTGTCAATTGTATCGGTGGATTTAAAGAATTTAGTCTCTTCTGCCTTAAGTCCGCCGGCCTTAGACGCCCGGTTAAAAGGTTTATTTTTCTTTAGTTCTTCCACGCAGGCATTTATTTTATTCTTTGCGGTTTCTCTGGATTGTTCCCTGATTATGATTTCCTTAATCCTGTCTTTTAATTCTGAAAACTCCGGGATGATTCCGGGTTGTATTTCCTTGAGTGTAAATACATAATATGCTTTATCTATTTTTACCATTGGGGAAGGCTTCCCGGGAGCCAGGCTTAAAACCGAGTTTATGGTTTCCTGGGGTATTTTAAATCCGGCAGGGGGAGCGAATTGTTTGAATAAGCCGGTCTCTTTCTTTATTAAGCTGAATTCTTTGGATATTTGTTCAAGGCTTTGCCCCTTATTTATTAAATCCGGGATTTTCTTTGATTCGGTATCTGACTCAGTAACAAGATATTCTAAATTTAAACTTTGCGGCCCTATAAAAGCATCTTTGTTCTTGTCGTAATAAGCGGAAATTTCTTTTTTGCCCGGCTTGATTTTTTTAGCGAATTCAGCAAATAACCCGGCAATGTAATAGATGCTTAGCTCCTCGTTGTTCTTCAGCCAATCCTGGCGGATTTGGTTATCGTCTATTTTTACGTTGTCAGTAACCAGATTGTAGAGTTTAGCCAGGATCAGGTTTTGGCGCATCTGTTCTTCAAAGGCGCGCGGCTGCAGGCGGAAGACGTAACGCAGGATCTCAACATAGGTTTTGTTATTAAAAACGGAATTCTTCTGGAAATAAGGGGCCATCTGGATAGTCTTGATTACTTCCTGGTCGTCTATATTTAACTTACGCCTTTTTGCCTCCTCTAAAAGTATTAATCTTTCCCATGCCTGGGACTCCAGGTTCAGGTATTTTTGTACCTTAGGAAAGTCATCTCCGAACTGCATAATCGCCGAAGTCTGGGCAGCGGAGAGGGCTTTCTTAAATTCCAGGTTGGATACATTCTTGCCGAATATCTTTCCGGCAGGCTGATTTTCTTCCTTGTCACGTCCCGATCCGGCGAATCCCCAAAGGGTGAAGGCGGGAATAATGATTATGGCTAAAATAATCCATACTTTCTTCGCGGTTTTCTTGTTGCGTAAGATTCGTAACATTTTTTATCCTTTCGTTATATCCATTAATTATAAAACAAAACAGCCAGATTGCAAACTAAAATCAGGGACGGTTCTCAAGGTAAAAGAAAACTGTCCCCTAAAAAAGGGACACTTTAGCTTTGGGTTGAGAACCGTCCCTAATTATGGTTAGATTTTCCCTGTTTCTGCGTCAATTAAAGGTGGAGGAGCCTTATGGCTATAAACAACTGGCCAAAAGAAGATAGGCCGCGGGAGAAGCTGATAAAAAACGGGGAGCACACCTTAAGCGATTCGGAACTACTGGCGATTATTTTAGGTACAGGCACTAAGGGGGAAAGCGCCTTGGATTTGGCAAGAAGGATGCTGCGCGTATTTAAAACCTTCCGCCAGATTGGCCAGGCGGATTTGTTCCGTTGGAAAGGGTCAAGGGGATTGGGCGAAGCGAAAATCAGCCAGATAAAAGCCGTGGTTGAAATTGCCAAGAGGTTTAACGAGGAGAAAATAAGGGAAAAGCGCTTAAAAATAAAATCATCGCGGGATGCTGCAAATATCTTGATGCCGAGAATGCAGGATTTAAAGATAGAGGTATTTAAAATCCTGCTTTTGAATTCGCAAAACCGGATCATAGATATAGTAGAAATAGAGGAAGGTTCTGTTAATCAGGCAAGGCCGATAATAAGGGAAATCTACCAGAGGGCGTTAGAGGATATGGCTGTTTCTGTAATCTGCGTGCATAACCATCCTTCAGGCAATCCTCTTCCTAGCCGGGAAGACAAGCAATTTACCAAGGCATTATTTACGGCAGGAGAGAGCCTCTCTGTAAAATGCCTTGATCATATAATTATAGGTAATGGGAGGTATTTCAGTTTTTCTGATAAGGGGCTTATCCGATAAAATAACCGAGGTTCTTTTTGTAGATTGCCGCCAGCTCGCTTAATTGCACAGTGTCCACACGGCGCTGTCCGGATTCCAGTTTTGAGATATAGGATTGGGTCCTGCCCAGTTTCTTAGCCACATCAACCTGCTTAAGCTTGGCTGATTTACGGGCTTTAACTAACCGGCTGACTAAGTCTTTATGGGTTTTTGTAAAAATAGTTTTATCCATATGCTTGACACCTTTGAGGCTATATGTTACACTTATTTTAATAATATTCCAAAATGGAATATACGTATTTAGCAGAAAAAGGGGATAAAAGCTATGAAAAAGATAAAATTTATGGCTATTTCTATTTTTGGATTGTTCAATTTGTGTTTTGCCGCTGAAGAGTCTATCACTATTACTACGTATTATCCATCTCCGTATGGAAGCTATAATTCTCTGCAAACAGATAAGCTTGGCGTAGGGGATAATAACGGGGATGGTAACTTTACCTCTGCGGATGTGCCCACTACTACTGGTGATGTTTGGATTAAGGGTAAGGTTGGCATTGGGACAACGGGGGCAGGATATGAGCTTGAGGTAGCTGGTGATATTGGAGCGGATGCATTTTATTACCGTTCGGATGAATCTGTAAAAGAAAATATTCAGCCGATATCGCATGCTTTAGAGAAGATTATCGCTTTACGCGGAGTTAAATTCAATTTTAAATTTGATAAAACAAAAACAGAAACTATTGGTTTGATCGCCCAGGAAGTAGAAAAGGTCCTACCGGAGATAGTTTCAGAATCTGAAGAAAGCGGGTTGAAATTTGTTGATTACGCTAAGGTCGGCCCGGTTTTAATAGAAGCGGTTAAGGAGCAGCAGAAGCAGATTGAAATACTTAAAACTCAATTAGCAGAACTTCAGAAGGGCAATTAATTTTAACTGGCGGATCAAAAGAAATGAAAAAACAAAGCAGATTTTGTAAAATACATCGCCTGTTTTCAATTGTTAGTATACTGGGGATTTTAACGATTTTTACAGATCACCGGGTTGTTTTAGCTGAGGATTATTATCAAGTTACCAAGAATGGAGGAGAGCAGCAGATAAATAAACACGGAGAGTGCAGGAAAGTTAAAAATAACCGCACGGATCATGATATTTTTGTTCCGGTAAAAACAGCTAATGAGTGGCTTGAATTTAGGACTCATCCGCCAGCGAATGTAACATTTTCTGTCTGTTCTTCTCTTCTTCCGGATGGAGAGTTATGTGCTATGGGCAGCGAATGCGCGTCAGGTAATTGTTATGTTGACGCGGATGGTGATCGTTATGCTCCTGCTTCGGGCACTAAAACATGCCAAGCAAATTCCCAATTAGCAGGTGTTGATTGTTATGATAATAATGCTGATGTTTACCCGGGACAAACAACCTTTTTTGCAGTCAATAGGGGTGACGGCAGCTTTGACTTTAATTGTGATGGTGTGGAAACTAAGGTAGATACATGTATTCAAACTTTTACAGCACCCGCTGGGTCATGCTCAGAAACCATTTTTGATGGGAGAATGGGTTATGAAGACTCCGTAATTCCAGGATGCGGTGAAGCTTCACCTTTTATTATTTGTCAGAATTATCCCGGTAACTGTTCTGATCCCACTGGTACTTACTCATACTACGGCTCATTTTGTAATGCGCCTGCGGGATGTGTGAACCATTGGCCAACTGGTTCATGGCGCCTTAAATCCAGATATCTTTATATGAGCTGTAATTAATACTCTCCAAGTTTTATAATTGGGGTTGGATCTAAATGAAAATAGGGACAGCGACCATTATTAAATGGTCGCTGTCCCTATTTTCTATTTTATTCTTGCTAAAAGGCGGTTTTTTGGTATAATTAAACTCTCAAATACAGGAGGAAGCCTCGCGATGATTGAACGTTACAGCCTACCGCAAATGAAGAGTATCTGGCAGGAGGAGTTTAAGTTTAAGACTATGCTGCTCATTGAGATACTCGCCTTAGAGGCTTACGCCAAAGAAGGAGTTGTCCCCTCGCAAGCAGTAAAGCGTATCAGGCAAAAAGCCCGTTTTAATATCCAGCAGATCAATAAAATTGAAGAGAAGACACAACATGATGTTGTGGCTTTTGTCTCTAATGTGGCCCAATATATAGGCAAAGACGCCCAATATCTGCACATGGGCCTGACCTCTTCCGATATTTTAGATACTACCTTAGGAGTCCAATTAAAATCAGCTTCGGATATATTAATTGCCGATTTAGAAAAACTATTGCAGGTCCTGGCTAAGAAGGCCAGGGCTTACAAAGATATGGCTTGTATCGGCCGCACGCACGGCGTGCACGCTGAGCCGACTACATTTGGTTTAAAGATCGCGCTCTGGTTTGATGAGATGTCCAGAAATCTTGAGCGGTTGAAAAGAGCCAGGAATGAAATTTGCGTAGGCAAACTTTCCGGGGCCGTAGGCACTTATTCAAACATTGAGCCGTATGTTGAGAGTTATGTTTGCAAGAAACTGGGCTTAAAACCGGTAAACATCGCCACACAGGTAATACAAAGGGATGTATACGCACAATATATAGCTACACTGGCGGTAATCGGAGCGTCTTTAGAAAAATTCGCAACTGAAATCAGGCACCTGCAGAAGACCGAGGTATTAGAAGCAGAGGAGCCTTTTGGCAAAGGCCAGAAAGGTTCCAGCGCTATGCCGCATAAGCGTAACCCGGTAATCTGCGAGCGTATCTGCGGCCTGGCCCGTCTCCTGCGGGCGAATGCCCAGGTGGCTTTTGAGAATGTAACTCTCTGGCATGAGCGGGATATCAGCCATTCTTCGGTTGAGAGGGTAATTTTTCCGGATTCCACTTTAGCCCTGGATTATATGCTGAATAAATTTATTGAAGTTGCCAGCGGCTTAAAGGTTTACCCGGATAATATGCTCTCAAATTTAGCCAGGACGCGGGGATTAATTTTTTCGCAGCGGGTTTTAATCGCTTTAATGAATAAAGGCCTGGGCCGCACCCAGGCTTATGATCTGGTGCAGAAAGCGGCTATGCAGACATGGAAGGGCACAGGAAATTTTAAAGATAATCTCTTAGCTCTACCCGGCTCAGCCCGGTATCTAAGCGCTAAAGAGCTGGATAAAATATTTGATTTGGATTTTTATCTGCGCAACGTAAATAAGATCTTTAAGAAGGTCGGTTTATAGTTTTTTAATCCTGCCTTTTAGGGCCTCTTTAATAGCTATGCAATATAAAATAGAAGTTGTGGATAAACCCGGTATTTTTGACGCTATTGGCCAGGGTGTAAAGAAGGATATTCTTGACCTGGGAATAAATAGTGTTAAGGATGTTAAGTTTATCCAGGTTTATACCCTTGAAGGCAACCTCAGCGAAAACCAGGTTGTTGAAATCTGCGACGAGCTTTTAACGGATAAAGTCGCCCAGGATTATAAGATTTCATTAGTCCATCCTGTTTTATCAGCCCGGCCGAAGAATTCCCTTTTTCAGCATATAATAGAAGTCGCTTATAACCCGGGAGTTATGGATCCTGTTGAGGCATCAGTCTTAAAAGGCATCCAGGATTTGGGGATTTTAGGCGCTGAATCAGTCAAGACCGCCAAGAAATATATCCTTTTCGGCAAGCTCTCCGGTCAGCAATTAAAAACTATCTCGGAAAAACTTCTCTATAACAAACTTATTCAGCATGTGGTTAATCCTGCTGCTATCCAGTCCGATACCCAGCATCAACCCGGATACCGTTTTGATTTGGTTACAGTGGATTTGCTTAGAGCGACAGACTCCCGGCTTTTGGAGATAAGCAAAAAAGGCCAGCTCTTCCTGAATTTAGACGAGATGCGCCAGATCCAGGGTTATTTCCGTAAACAAAAACGCAATCCGGTTGATTGTGAATTAGAGACAATTGCCCAGACCTGGTCTGAACATTGTTATCATAAAACATTCCGCGGGACAATCGCCTATAAAGAAAGTAAAGCTGTTCCCGCCTTAGGTAACAAATCTATTAAGGGCCTGCTCAAGTCTACAATTATGAAGGTGACTAATGAGTTGAATAAAAGCTGGTGTGTTTCCGTGTTTAAGGATAATGCCGGCGTAATCAGGTTTGATGAAAAGAATAATATCTGTTTTAAGGTTGAGACTCACAACCATCCTTCAGCATTAGAGCCTTTCGGCGGAGCGAATACCGGTATCGGCGGGGTAATCCGCGACCCGATGGGCACAGGCATGGGGGCAAAACCGATTTTAAACAGTGATATATTTTGTTTCGCGCCTCCGGATATGGCCTTTAATAAAGTACCTTCCGGATCTTTACATCCGAAACGGGTGATGAAAGGCGTAGTCAGCGGGGTGCGCGATTACGGAAATAAAATGGGCATTCCTACGGTTAACGGGGCTATTTTATTCCATGAACATTTCGCGGGCAACCCTTTGGTATATTGCGGCACAGTGGGTATTATGCCCAAGGATAAATCTTTTAAGAAAACTAATGTCGGGGATCTGGTGGTTGTTCTCGGCGGCAGGACCGGACGCGATGGTATCCACGGAGCGACTTTTTCTTCAGGTGAATTGACACATGAGTCCGAAACTATCTCCAGCGGCGCGGTGCAGATAGGAAATCCTATCCAGGAAAAGAAGGTATTAGATACAATCCTGCAGGCCCGCGACGCAAATCTTTACAGCGCGATTACAGATTGCGGAGCAGGGGGATTATCCAGCGCGGTAGGAGAGATGGGCGCGGAATTAGGGGCCAAAGTTTATCTTCACCAGGTGCCTTTAAAATACTCCGGCCTTTCTTATATGGAGATATGGATTTCCGAATCACAGGAGAGGATGGTGCTCTCAGTTCCCCCCGCGAATATTGATAAGCTGATTGAATTATTCGCCAATGAAAATGTTGAGGCCACGGTTATCGGTGAATTTACGGATACGAAAAGATTAGAGCTTTATTATGAAGACACCAGGGTTTGTGATTTAGATATGCGCTTCCTGCATGACGGCATACCGCAGATTACCAAGAAAGCCGTGTACAGCCAGGCAAAGCATAAAGAGCCGAGGATCCCTCAAAATAAAAATCTCACTGCGGATTTATTAAAGCTGCTTTCTCATTATGATATTTGTTCCAAAGAGTGGGTAATCCGGCAGTATGACCATGAAGTGCAGGGCGGTTCAATTATCAAGCCTTTAGCCGGCATTCTGAATGACGGGCCGTCTGATGCCAGCGTTACAAAACCTTTATTTGATTCTTCTAAAGGGATTATCATTTCTAACGGCATAAATTTCCGTTTTGGTTTTATTGATCCTTACTGGATGGCGGCTTCCTGTATTGACGAGGCATTGCGCCAGATTATTGCCGTGGGAGGTTCTCTGAAAGAAGTGGCGATACTGGATAATTTCTGCTGGGGCAACCCGGATAAACCTGACCGCTTAGGCAGCCTGGTACGCGCCTCTTACGGTTGTTATGATGCCGCTAAAGAATATGGCGTGCCGTTTATATCCGGTAAAGACAGCCTTTATAACGAATTCAGCGTGCATGGTAAGTCAACCTCTATCCCGGGGACCCTGCTTATTTCGGCAATCAGCGTGATGGATGACGTGAACAAATGCGTATCTATGTACGCCAAAGAAGCAGGCAACTTAATTTATGTCGTAGGCAAGACTTACGATGAGTTAGGCGGATCGCATTATTATGACCTATACGGCGCAGTCGGCAATCAGGTGCCTAAGGTTAGATATCAGGAGTCAAAGAAAATATTCTTCGCTTTAAGCAAGGCATCAGAAAAAGGTTTAGTTAAGGCAATGCATGATTGTTCTGACGGCGGCCTTGGCGTGGCATTAGCAGAAATGGTTTTCAGCGCGAGCCTGGGAGCGGAGGTGTTTCTATCAGAAGCTCCATATGAATCAACAACCCGGCGCAATGATTTCCTTCTTTTTTCAGAGTCTAACTCCCGTTTTGTGGTGGAGGTAGAAAAAAGCCGACAGAAGGAGTTTGAGAAAACATTAAAGGGTATAAATTTTGGCCTGGCAGGATGCGTAACAGGCGGCAATAGTTTTAAAATATACGGCTTGGACGGCAAGCCCTGCGTAGAAGCAGATGCTCGTAAATTAAAAGAAAGCTGGCAGGCGCCTTTAAAGTGGTAAGGGGGATTTAATGGTTAAGATAAAGTCGCGGGTAAAAAGAGACCTACTAGTAAAAGATGATTTTACCCAGGAAGATACCTGGCGGATATTTCGGATTATGTCGGAGTTTGTGGACGGCTTTGAAATACTTTCTAAAATAGGAAAGGCGGTTTCTATTTTTGGTTCGGCGCGCTCTAAGCCCGAGAGTAAACACTATAAACTGGCTGAAGAGATATCCTATCAAATTTCCAGGTTAGGTTACGCGATAATTACCGGAAGCGGCCCGGGGCTTATGGAGGCTGCTAATAAAGGGGCGCGCAGGGCAGGGGGTTTTTCCATTGGTTTAAATATCCAGCTCCCCCGTGAACAAAAGCCAAACAGGTTTGTAGATACAGTTTTGAGTTTCCGTTACTTTTTTGTGCGCAAGGTTATGTTTGTAAAATACGCCAAGGCCTTTGTAATCCTGCCCGGCGGCTACGGTACACTTGATGAATTTTTTGAGGCAATTACTTTAATTCAGACCAAGAGGATTGCCAGGTTCCCGGTAATCCTCTTTGACAGCAAATATTGGAAGCCGTTATTAGAGTGGTTAAAATCCACAGTTTATAACCATGGCAATATCAGTAAGGAAGATATGGAATTATTTGTTTTAGCTGATGAGCCTAAAGAAGTGGCGCAGGCGATAAAGAAATTTTATGATAAAGCCTAAAGTTTGTATTTTAAGAAGCGCGGGCACTAACTGCGACAAGGAAACCGCGGCGGCGTTTAAGCTTGCCGGGGCGGAGCCTGAGCTTTTGCATATCAATAGCTTAGTCAGCAGGCAAAGGATGCTCGGCGATTTTCATATACTGGCTTTGCCCGGAGGTTTCAGCTACGGAGATGATATTGCCTCGGGGAAAATCTTTGCCAATGAGTTGAGGTTTAAGCTCGCGGATTCCCTGCGCCAATTTATCGCTGAGGGAAAACTGATTATCGGCATTTGTAATGGATTCCAGATTTTGGTAAAAAGCGGCCTTTTGCCCGGCTCTCTGGAGTTAAGGCAGAATACTAGTTTAATCATTAACGACTCCGGTAAATTTGAGGCACGCTGGGTGTATTTAAAGCCGGCCGGCAAATGCGTTTGGACAAAGGGCTTAAAGAAAATAATTTATCTTCCGGTAGCCCACGGCGAAGGTAAATTTGTAACACAGGACAAATCAGTGTTAAACCGGCTTAAAAAGAATAATCAGATTGTTTTTCAATATTGCGACTCCAAAGGGAAACTTTCGGGTTATCCTGATAATCCCAATGGTTCAATGGAAAGTATCGCCGGGATCTGTGATCAGACAGGCAGGGTGTTTGGTTTAATGCCCCATCCGGAAAGGCATATCTTTGCCGCGGCCCATCCGCGTAATTGGGATAAAATGGCCGGGGCAGAAGGCGACGGCTTGCAAATTTTCAGGAATGGTGTTGAATATATCAAAAGGAGTTTTAAATGAGTGGAATATTCGGGGTGGTTTCCAAAAAAAATTGCGCGGATGATTTATTTTACGGCACAGACTATCATTCGCATTTAGGCACGCAGTTTGCCGGCCTTGCTGTTTACGGCAAGGAGCTTACGCGTAAAATCCACGATATTAAGGGCAGCCAGTTTAAGGCTAAGTTTCATGAAGATTATCTTAAGATGCCGGGAGATAAAGGAGTAGGGGTAATCAGCGCCCGCGACGAACAGCCGATCGTAATGAATTCCAAGTTTGGGCCGTTTGCTATTGTGACTAACGGCTATATTGATAACGCTGAGAAATTAGCCAAGGCCTTGTTTAAAAAGGGGCGTTCATTTGCCGAGGTAGCGGAAGGAAAAATTAATTTTACCGAGCTTTGCGCGAAAATGATTATATCCTCCAGGAATATAGTGGATGGGGTAGAAAGATTTTTTGCCAAGATCCAGGGTTCTTGTTCCCTGCTTTTATTGAATAAAGAGGGGATTTATGCCTGCCGCGACAGGTTAGGCCTGACTCCTTTGGTTATCGGCAAAAAGGGCGGCAGCTGGGCGGTTTCCACAGAATCAAGCGCCTTTCTTAATTTAGGGTATAAACTGGTAAAATATCTTGAGCCGGGAGAGATAGTTTTAATTACCCAGGATGGATTAAAAATAAAGAGTAAAGGCGCTAAAGCTAATCAGATATGTTCGTTCCTTTGGATTTATACCGGATTTCCCGCTTCCAGCTATGAGGGGATTAATGTGGAGACCTCGCGTGAAAGATGCGGGGCGCTTCTGGCCAAGGATGATGATATTAAGGCGGATATTGTCGCCGGTATTCCTGATTCTGGGACAGCGCACGCCATTGGTTACAGCATGGAATCAAAAGTCCCTTTGCGCAGGCCGCTGGTAAAATACACACCGGGTTTTGACCGCAGCTATACTCCGGCAACCCAGGAGCGTAGGGATTTAGTCGCCAGGATGAAGCTTATACCTATTCCGCAGATAATCAAGGGCAAGCGTATTGTTTTCTGCGATGATTCTATTGTCCGCGGCACCCAGCTTAAAAACTACACTATCCAGAAATTAAAAAAACACGGGGCAAAGGAGATTCATCTGCGTATTGCCTGCCCTCCGTTGATGTTCCCCTGCAAGTTTAATTATTCTACCCGCAGCATTAATGAATTAGCTGCCCGCAGGGCAATCAAGGCGATTGAGGGTAAAGAGCCGAAGAGTTTAGCTCCATATTTGGATGAGAAAAACCCTAAACACAAAAAGATGGTCAGTTGGATTAACCGGGATATCGGCTCAACTACATTAAAATACCAGAAGCTTTGCGATATGATCAGCGCCATTGGCCTGCCTAAGGAGAAGCTTTGTTTATATTGCTGGACAGGAAAAGCGCCTAAAAACGGAGCAAAGAATGCTAATAAGAAAGAATAGCTTTGAGCCAAAAGAGTATTGCGGGTTATTCGGGATAGCAGGCAACCGGCAGGCAGTCTGGCTTACATATCTTGGGCTTTTTGCCCAGCAGCACCGCGGCCAGGAGGCTTGCGGTATTGTCGCAAATAACCAGGGGGTGCTTTCTATCCATAAGGATATGGGCCTGGTCAGTGATGTCTTCAGCGAGCAGGTGCTCAGCCGTTTAAAAGGGAATATGGCTGTGGGCCACGTGCGTTATTCTACCACCGGCTCAAGCGTATTAAAAAATTCCCAGCCGCTTTTGATTGATTACGCTAACGGTTCAATCTGCATCGCCCACAACGGCAACCTGGTAAATTCATTTGAGCTGCGCCAGAAGCTGGAGAAAAGTGGTTCCATATTTCAGACTACCACTGATTCAGAGCTGGTTATTCATCTTATGGCAGCCAGCAACAAGCGTAGCCTGGAAGACAGCCTGGTTTATGCTTTAAAAAGAATTAAAGGGGCTTATTCCTTAGTTTTAATGAACAGTGATTATTTAATCGGAGTAAGAGACCCGCATGGTTTTCGGCCGCTGGTTTTAGGAAAACTTGGGGCTTCATACTGCCTGGCTTCAGAGACTTGCGCTTTTGATTTAATCGGCGCCAAATTCGTGCGCGAAATCGAGCCCGGCGAAATTGTATTTATCAATAACCAGGGCCTTTTAAGGTCAATTAAACCAAAAGAGTTAATTGCCGGCCATTATTCATTTTGCACTTTTGAGCATGTTTATTTTTCCCGGCCGGATTCCAATGTCTTCGGCGAGACCGTGCACACAGTGCGCAGAAAACTGGGCGCGCAATTAGCTAAAGAGCATCCGGTGGAGGCAGATTATGTGGTTCCGGTTCCGGATTCAGGATATTCCGCTGCCCTTGGGTATTCGCAGGAATCAGGGATTGTCTTGGAAATGGGGATTATCCGCAACCATTATGTTGGCAGGACATTTATCCAACCGGCGCAGGATTCCCGGGATATGGGGGTGCGCGTAAAGTTTAATATTTTAAAGGATATTTTAAAAGGCAAGCGGATTATTATTGTTGATGATTCTATTGTCCGCGGCACAACTTCAAAGATCCGCGTGCGCAATCTGCGTAAGGCCGGGGTAAAAGAGGTGCATTTGAGGATCTCTTGTCCCGCGCATAGATTCCCCTGTTTTTACGGGATTGATTTTCACCGGGCAAGCGAGTTGATTGCCAATAAATATGATAATTTAGAAAAGATAAGTAAATATCTTGAGGTAGACAGTCTGGGTTATTTAAGCCTGGAGGGGATGTTGAGTTGTTTTAAGAACCCTAAGAATAATTATTGCACTTCCTGCTGGACAGGGAAGTATCCGGTGAGGCCGGAAAAGAAGCACAGTAAATTTTCTTTAGAGAGGAGCTGCTGCGGACAAGGGGAGTTACAGATATGAAAAAGATAACATATAAAGACTCTGGTGTGGATATAAAGAGCGCGGGAATCTTTAAATCAAAAATCAAAACTTTAGTCAGGAAATCCTTCCGTAAAGAGGTACTTACGGATATCGGCGGGTTCGGCAGTTTTTTTAAGCTGGAGAAGAACCAATATAAGAATCCGGTCCTGGTTTCATCAAGCGATGGAGTGGGGACAAAGCTGGTAATCGCAAAGCTCGCGAACAAGCACGATACTGTGGGCATTGACGCGGTAGCGATGAATGTTAACGATATACTTTGTACCGGAGCCCAGCCGCTTTTCTTCCTGGATTATGTGGCTTTTACTAAAGTTAAGGAAGATATTTTAGTAGATGTAGTCAGCGGAATAAATAAGGGCTGCCTGGAAAGCGGCTGTTCTTTAATCGGCGGAGAAACCGCGCAGATGCCCGGAATGTACAAAGAAGGCGAATATGATATTGCCGGTTTTTGCGTGGGGGTAGTGGAGAAAGAAAAAATAATCAACGGGGATAAGATTAATGCTGGGGATAAAATAATCGGCATTGCCTCAAGCGGCATGCATTCTAACGGTTATTCCCTGGTAAGAAAGGTTTTGGGGCCTTTAGAATTAAAAAGAATGAGTGATGAGCTGCTTAAGCCGACGCGTATTTATGTTAAGCCTGTTCTGGAATTATTGCGCAAGGACGGCCGGTCAATCCACGGGATAAGCCACATTACCGGCGGGGCTTTTTACGATAAGATTAGCCGTATATTGCCGAAGAATATCACCGCGCGTATTGATAAGCATTCCTGGAGCGTGCCTGAAATCTTCCGGCTGATCCAGAATAAAGGAAATGTTGAAGATAGGGAGATGTATCATACCCTGAATATGGGCATTGGAATGGTTTTGATTGTTGAGGCACAGGCAGCTTCTGCGATAATCAGGAAATTATCCGGGCTAAAATTAAGGTCCTGGGTTATCGGAGATGCCGTAAAAGGAAATAAAACTGTTGAGATAATTTAAAGAGAGGAGAATAGAATATGTTTGGGCCAATCATTATCACGGTAATAGCAATTTTCTTTATGGGTATCAGGATCGTGCGTCCTACGCACAGGGGATTAATTGAAAGGTTCGGTAAATACAACCGTTTTGCCAATCCGGGTTTTAACTGGGTAATCCCGATAGTTGAGACTATTTATCAGGTAAATATCACCGAGCAGATGGTTGATGCCGAGCCGCAAGAGATTATTACCAATGATAACTTAAACGCTAAAGTTGACGCGCAGGTTTATTTTAAGGTGAAAAACGATGAGACAAGCGTAAAGAGTACGCAGTATAACGTAAACAATTATCAATGGCAGATTGTAAACCTGGCCCGCACAACTTTGAGAAATATTATCGGTACTTTGACTTTAAAGTCCGCGAACAGCGAAAGAGGCAAGATTAACGCCGAGTTGCATAAGACTCTTTGCGAGGAGACTGCCAGCTGGGGCCTGGAGATTGTAAGGACCGAGCTTAAGGAGATTGACCCTCCCAAAGATGTCCAGGAGACAATGAACAAGGTTGTTAAAGCTGAAAATGAAAAGATTGCCGCGGTTGATTTTGCTACTGCCACAGAGACTGCCGCAGACGGGCAGAAGAGAGCGGAGATTAAAAAGGCCGAAGGCATAAAGCAGGCGAGAATCCTTGAGGCGGAAGGAGAGGCGGCTGCGATAAAATTAGTAAACGAAGCGGCAGAGCATTATTTTGTGGGCAATGCCCAGGTGCTGCGAAAGCTTGAGGCGGTTGAGAAGTCGTTAGTGAATAACGCAAAGATAGTTATTCCGGCAAATACTGAATTAGTCAATGTAATTGGCGAAATGGCCGGCTTTTTACCGATTAAAACCAAAGAAGAAAAGAAATAAGCTTCTTTGACAATTGAGCACAGGGACTGTCCCCGCAGGGGACTGTCCCTTAAGATATAATATTTGTGTGGTTGTCGAGGCGTGTTTTTCGCCGGGACGCTTGTTTGCCCCAGCGTAGCAAACTGCGCTCGGGTTTCGGCCTCGCTCCCCGCAAAGCAATAATGGTGGCGGGACCTTGCCCGCTCGGCCTGCAAACGCCCTGCTCAAAACACGCCTCGCCACCCACAAAGTAAATTATCTGTTGTTACGTTAGTAAATTATTTTATAAGGTAAAATATGTCTTTTACTCTAGTCCCAAAAGAATCAAAGAATAAAATCAATAAAGCAGGAAAAACTCTTGCTTGTGGCTCAGATTCAGATCTTGAAAAAGAGTTCGATGCAATAAGTTTAGCTGATAAGTGGCGTGCATGTCATGCGTATCCACTTAATACTTTTAATTCTACATTAAGAGTAAGGGCTAAAAATTTTCCTAACGCCATTGTAGCGCAGCGGCTTAAGCGTATGTCAACTATTATTGATAAATTAAAACGCTATCCTGCTATGCAGCTTACTACTATGCAAGATATAGGAGGAGTCCGCATTATCCTGGATTCTGTAGAAGATGTTTATAAGATAGCTAAAAAATATAGTAAAACAGGAGAGTTTGCGCACGGCCTGGTTAGGGAGTATGATTATATTCAAAAACCTAGAGATGAAGATGGCTATAGGAGTTTACACTTGGTATATAAATATAAGAATAAATTAGTTCCTAGTTATAATGGATTGCTGATTGAATTACAGATTCGCACAAGATTGCAACATACTTGGGCTACAGCAGTAGAAACTATGGGAACATTCTTAGGTCAAGCTCTCAAATCAAGACAAGGGGATAGGGAATGGTTGAATTTCTTTTCCGTTACATCGTCTGCATTTGCTTATATAGAAAATACTCCATTAGTGCCAAGGTATAAAAATATGACTTTTGAGCAAACATTCAAAGCTGTTGCTAACGCTAATCAAGAGCTTAAGGTTTTAGATAAAATTAAAGGATTTACAGTAGCTGTAAATGAAATTATAAAAAAAGGAAATTCTGACAAAGGTTGGGCGTACCACTTGATTATTCTTAATTCATTAGAAAAGAGAGTACAAATTAAACCATATACACGTAATAGCTTTGAAGATGCGTTAAGGGATTACGCAAATATTGAGTCTCAGGTTACTTCTGGAAGAAAAATTGAACCAGTTTTGGTATCTGCTGGTCCACTTGCAATGCTTCGTCAGGCATATCCTAATTTCTTTCTCGATATAAGTGATTTTGTCAATAGAGTAAATGATATAATTTCTACACAAGATTAAAATAAATTGGATTAGGATAATTTTAGCGGGTGGGTTGGCTTGATTTTGAGCAGGGCAGGAGGGAAGATGGGAAAGAGATTTGTTTATGCAGGGTTAATTGTTTTATGTGCATTGGGTTTTGCTAGCGCTGCAGGCGAGGATGAGGTTTCAGTGGAATTCAAGCTGGTTTGCGCAGGAGCGGGGCAGACAGATTGCCGGAAATTGCCAAAGCGGGTCAACCAGGAAGAATTATATATAACTGTGGAGGCGTTTCTTGCGACAAAAGATATTGTTTCCGCAAAAATAAGGGAAGGTACCGGGGATATTGACTTCCAATTCAATAAGGCAGGTTCGCAGAAGCTCAATGAGATTACCTCTAAGAACGCGGGAAGAAGAATGGCTATATTTGTTGACGGTAATTTGCTGTCTACTCCTAAAATTTCTGACCCTATTATATCGGGGAAAATTACAATACCCAGCGGCCTTGAGAATGAAAAAGCGCAGGCTTTGGCTGAGCGCATTAATAAAGTAACCGCGCCGGCCGCATCCGCTGCTTTATATAACTTAAGATGATGAATATTGTTGAAGAAGCAGGAAATCTGGTTAGCTTGGTAGATTATCAGGATGGCTCTGTTGTCAGTAAAGAGATTATCAAGAAAGAAAAAGGCACGGTTACGCTTTTTGCTTTTGATAAAGGCCAGGGTTTAAGCGAACATACCGCGCCGTTTGATGCCTTAGTTTATGTTTTGGATGGGCAGGTAGAAATTCATATCGCGGCTAAGGCGCATTTATTAAAAACCGGACAGGTGATTATTATGCCGGCAAATAAAGCGCATGCTTTAAAGGCGTTAGAGCGTTTTAAGATGCTCTTGGTAATGATAAAGGCTTAAGAATGTTAAAGAAAGTTTTATGTATTATAGTTTTAGTTTTGTTGCCTCTGGCTGTTTGGGCGGCGGAGCTTTGGGAGGAGAAGGATAATTTTTATTATCTTGCCAAGAATAGGGATAATTTTGCCTTAGAGGGCGCAGGGCCGAATGTGTTTGCCAGCAAGTATCTGGAATATGACGGGGTTGATTTCTTGGTAAGGGGCCCGGGCGACTGGAAAGATTACGGAAGGCTCAACCTTGAAAAGAATAATATGTTCTCTTTGCCCATAAGGCAGGGCTCAAAGATTGATGAAATACATTTCTTAGCCGGCGGAAATTACAGCAACAGCTATGAGCATGATGGCTTAATGCGTTTATTCGGCGATAAATACTTTTACGCTACGCTTAGCGTTATTTTTGTTTATGAAGACGGCGTTTATCAGGAGCTCTCTGTGCCGGTTTTCTGGGATTGGTTTAGTATTGGTATCGGCACATGGAGCAAGAATGGGGCAACCATTAAATCCTTAGGCGAGAATCCCGTGCGCAAGAAATGCAGCATATTCCATATAAGTTTTATTAATCCCCGGCCGGAACAAGCTGTAAAGAAAATCCTGGTTACGGATAGTTGGATAGATGACCGGCCATTTTCAGATGTTTTCGCGGTTACTCTTAAATCTTCTGATGCTATGGAGGTTAAATAAGTGCGTATTTTAGTGGTGGGTTCAGGAGGAAGAGAGCACGCGTTGGTCTGGAAGATCGCTCAATCAGAGCTTGTGGATAAGATCTTTTGCGCCCCGGGTAATGGCGGTATCGCGCATTTGGCAGAATGTGTTGATATAAAAGCTGATGATGTTTTTGGTTTATTGGAATTTGCAAGAAAAGAAAAAATTGACCTGACTGTAGTTGGCCCGGAGGTGGCTTTGTCTTTAGGGATTGCCGATGAATTTACGAAAGCCGGGTTAAAAATATTCGGCCCGAATAAGAAAGCGGCGAATTTAGAGGCAAGCAAGGTTTTTTCTAAAGAGCTGATGGCTAAATATAAAGTCCCTACCGCGGACTTTAAAGTCTTTGATAATCCTGATTCGGCAAAGAAATATATTGATAAGCTCGGCGCTCCTTGCGTAGTTAAGGCTGATGGCTTGGCCGCGGGTAAAGGCGTAGTTGTGGCTAAAACCATTAAAGAGGCAAAGGATGCTGTTACCTCAATGATGGAAGATAAGATTTTTGGCGATGCCGGCAAAAGAATAATTATTGAGGAGTGCCTGCTCGGTCAGGAAGCCTCAATCCTGGTGATTACAGACTCAAAAAATGTGGTAGCTTTAGCTTCAGCCCAGGACCATAAAAGAATATTTGATAATGATCAGGGCGCAAATACCGGCGGCATGGGCGCATATTCGCCTGCTTCAATAGTCACCCCTGATATTTTAGTTGAGGTTATGGAAAAGATAATTTATCGCACTATTGATGGCCTGGCTAAAGAGGGGATCGGCTACCGGGGAGTGTTATATGCCGGTGTAATGCTGACTAAAGATGGGCCAAAGACATTAGAATTTAATGTGCGTTTTGGTGATCCGGAAACCGAGGCAATTTTGCCTAGATTAAAATCTGATTTAGTGGAAGTAATGCTGGCAACTGTTGATGAAGAGTTGATTAGAGTAAAGAATTTGTATTGGGATTCCCGCGCCTGCATATGCGTAGTCTGCGCATCCGGAGGCTATCCCGGTGATTATACTAAGGGTAAAGAAATCAGGGGATTAGATGAGGCTGAGAAGTTAAAAGATATCGTGGTTTTCCATGCCGGCACCAGGAAAACAGGTGATAAGATATTTACCAGCGGAGGCAGGGTGCTGGGTGTAACCGGTTTAGGCTCTACAATTGAAGACGCGATAGATAAAACATATAAGGCAGTAAGTAAGATTGATTTTGAAGGCATACATTATAGGAAAGATATAGGGGCAAAAGCGATAAAAACAGAGTAGTTAGTAGGTTAAGGCACCCGGCCCGAAAGGAAGTGGCCGGTGTATCCTTGTGGATAAGGAGGATTAGATGAATAAAATCAGTATACTTATGGGAAGTCAGTCGGATTTAGAGACAGTCAGCGAAGCGGTGAATGTGCTGAAAGAGTTTAAGGCGGATTTTGAGGTGAGGGTTTTATCCGCGCACAGGACGCCTAAAGAGGTGGCTGAATATGTGGAGTCTGCTCCTAAACGCGGAACAAAAGTTTTTATAGCCGCGGCTGGAATGTCCGCGGCTTTAGCCGGGGTAGTTGCAGCCCATACTATTTTACCGGTTATCGGAGTACCCATTGAAACCAAGAATTTAAAGGGCCTGGATTCTCTTCTGTCAACTGTGCAGATGCCTCCGGGAATTCCGGTTGCCTGTATGAGTATAGGGAAGTCAGGGGCAAAGAATGCCGCTATTTTTGCTTTAGAGGTACTTGCTTTAAGCGACCGTAAGATTTCCGCCAAGCTCTTTAATTATAAGAAAGAGATGTGCCTTAAAATTAAGAAGACAAAAATTAAGGTATGAGTGCGACAAAAATAGTGAAAATAGATCCGTCGGCTCCTGAACAGGAGTATATTAATCAGGCTGCCAGGGTTATTGCTTCAGGCAGCCTGGTAATAATCCCTACGGATACGGTTTATGGCATTGCCGCTAATGCCCTGGATAAAAAGGCGCTGGACAGGCTTTATCAGGTTAAGAAGCGGCCTCTGGATAAGCCTTTTGCTTTACTTATCGCGGATAAGTCAAGGGTTGAAGAGTTTGCCGCAGATGTCCCGGTTGCTGCCTATAAGTTAATGCATAAATTCTGGCCGGGCGCTTTGACAATTTTATTGAAAGGGTTAAGCGGCGGCAAAGTAGGTTTGCGTATGCCGGATAACCGGATTGCTTTAAAGATTATTGAACAGGCGCATGTTCCGGTAGCATGTCCTTCCGCTAATATCGCTGATAATCCCGCGCCGGCGGATTTCGCGCAGGCAATTAAAGATATGGATGGCCTGGTGGATTTGGCTATTGACGCGGGAGACAGTAAGATAGGGGTAGAATCAACTATTGTGGATTTAAGCGTTGAACCGTTAAAAATAGTCAGAAGCGGTTCAATAAAAGACGAAGCAATAAACGCGGCTGTAAAAAACAAGACTGTGCTTTTTGTATGCACGGGGAATTCCTGCCGTTCGGTAATGGCCGAGGCGTATTTGGAAAACCTGCTTGCGAAACAGAAGCGCGATGATGTTGAGGTGATTTCAGCCGGGATAATGATCCTCGCCGGGCTGGGGGCCAGCGCAGAGACCAGGGAAGTGCTGAAAAACGAAGGCATTGATGTATCCGGCCACCTTTCGCAGAGGCTGACCAGGGAGATAGTGGACAGGTCGGACCTTATACTGGTAATGGAATCTATGCATGAGAACAGGGTTTTGCAGGTCGCGCCGAGGGCCAAGAACCGGCTTTTTTTATTAAAGGAATTTGCCAGGATGGATGACAGTGATTTGGATATTAGCGATCCCATAGGAGGGTCATTAGAGGTTTACGAGAGTACTTTTAATATAATTAAAGACGCGGTAGAAAGGATAAGCAAAATCATATGAACGCACTATTAATCGCTTCGGACCACGCGGGTTTCACATTGAAAGAGAAGTTGAGGAAATATCTTGGTAAAAAGGGTATTCTTGTAAAAGATTTAGGCACTTATTCCAAGGAGCGTTGTGATTATCCTGAATATGCTTATAAATTAGCTAAAGGCGTTGCTTCTGGTGAATATAAGCGCGGGATACTTGCTTGTAAAAGCGGCATAGGTGATTCTATTGTTGCTAACAAGGTCCCTGGCGTGCGCGCCGCGCTTTGCTATAATCTTAAGGCGGCTAAACTTAGCCGCCAGCATAACGATAGCAATGTTCTGGTTCTTGGTTCGGCATTTGTTAAAGCGGATTTAGCTAAGAGGATGGCGGGTGTTTGGTTAAATACAAAATTCTTGGGGGGGAGGCATTTAAGGAGAGTAAAACAAATTAGCGAGATTGAACAAAAGATAAGGAGATCTGCCAAGTGAAACATCTAAAACAAATTGATCCGGAAATTTACGCAGCGATTAAACAGGAAATGAAACGCCAGGATGAGAACCTGGAGTTAATTGCCTCGGAGAATTTCGCCTCTTTAGGCGTTTTAGAGGCGCAGGGTTCTGTGTTGACCAATAAATACGCCGAGGGATATCCCGGTAAGCGTTGGTATGGCGGATGCGAATATGTTGATATTGCCGAGAGCCTGGCGATTGAGCGGGCTAAGGCGATATTCGGCTCAGAGCATGTAAATGTCCAGCCGCACTCCGGTTCACAGGCGAATATGGCGGTATATTTCGCGGCGTTACAACCCGGGGATACGGTTTTGGCTATGGATTTATCCGCCGGAGGCCATCTTACTCACGGCCATCCGAATAATTTCTCCGGAAAGTTCTTTAAGATGGTCGGCTACGGCGTAGACAAAAAAACCGAGGCCCTGGATTATGACGCTATCCTTGAATTAGCTAAAATACATAAACCGAAAATGATCCTGGCAGGCGCCTCAGCGTATCCGAGGATAATTGATTTTAAGAAATTCCGCCAGATCGCCGATACTGTCGGAGCTTACTTGTTTGTGGATATGGCGCATATCGCCGGGTTAGTCGCCGCCGGGATACACCCGTCGCCGGTGCCTTACGCGGAGTTTGTTACTTCCACTACGCATAAGACTTTGCGCGGGCCGCGCGGAGGGTTTATCCTTTGTAAGCAGGAATTTGCCAAGAAAATTGACAGCCAGATTTTTCCCGGGATCCAGGGCGGGCCGCTAATGCACGTAATTGCCGCTAAGGCAGTGGCATTCCACGAAGCAATGCAGCCGGAGTTTAAAGAATATCAGATCCAGTTAACTAAAAACTGCAAAGAGCTGGCCGGAGCTTTAGAGAAAAAAGGCTTCCGGATTGTTTCCGGAGGCACAGATACACATCTGATGCTGGTGGATTTAAACGCCAAAGATGTTACCGGAAAGGACGCCTCAAGGATTTTAGGGGAGGTTAATATCACCGTAAATAAAAACCTTATTCCTTTTGACCAGAAGAGCCCACTGGTGACCAGCGGAATCCGCCTGGGAACAGCTGCAGTAAGCACTCGTAAAATGAAAGAGGCAGAGATGCAGCAAATCGCTCTCCTGATTAATCAGGCGCTGGAAAACAGGGATGACGCAGGTAAATTATCTAAAATCAAAGAGGAGACAATTGCTTTAGCCAAAAAGTTTCCACTATACCCGGAGCTGTTAAAATAATATGAAAAAGAAAACTGTTTCACATCGCCGTCCGAGCTGGGATGAATATTTTCTGGAGATGTCCGCATTAGTCGCTAAAAGGTCCACCTGTCTGCGCCGCAGCGTAGGCGCGGTAATCGTAAAGGAAAAAAGGATCCTGGCCACCGGTTATAACGGCGCGCCAAGCGGCCTAAAGCATTGTGTTGAAGTCGGCTGCATACGTAAGAAGCTGAATATTCCTTCGGGGGAGCGCCACGAATTATGCCGGGCGCTGCACGCGGAGCAGAACGCGCTTATCCAGGCGTGTTTGCACGGGATAAGCGTTAAAGGCGCTACTTTATACGCTACAACACAGCCCTGCGTTATCTGCGCCAAGATGCTGATTAACGCAGGCATAAAGGAGATTGTCATTGCCGAAGGTTATCCTGATAAAATGGCAATGAGTTTTTTAAGACAGGCAAAGATAAAAATAAGAAAAATATGAAATGCCCGTTTTGCGGATATAAAGAAGATAAGGTAGTGGATTCCCGCGCTACAGGAGAGGAATCGGCAGTCAGGCGCAGGAGGGAGTGCTTGAAGTGCGGCAAGCGTTTCACTACTTATGAATATATTGAAGAGGTTTCTTTGTTGGTAATTAAGAAAGATGGCCGCCGGGAGGCATTTGACCGAAAGAAGATTTTAGCCGGGATAATCCGCGCCTGCGAAAAGCGGCCGGTAAGCGTGGAGAAGATGGAGAATGTGGTTGTTCAGGTTGAGCATTCCATCCAGAAGAAAAGCGACCGCGAGGTTTCATCCAGCAGGATAGGCGAGCTGGTTATGGAGCGGTTGAAAACAATTGATGATGTTGCTTATGTGCGTTTTGCCTCGGTCTATCGGCAGTTTAAAGACGTGGGGCAGTTTATGGTTGAGCTTAGAGATATTTTGGGCAAAGATAAAAAGAAAAAATAGGGATAACGGGTCCTGCCTTGGACTGTTTCTCGCCGCACACCGCGGCTCGAATCCAGTCCAAGTCACCCGTTAGCAATAACTTTTTAAATTTTCCCAAAATATCACATATACAGAGGATAGATATGGTTGAGATGGAGTTGAGTAAGATTGTTATTGATGAGAAGCGGCATGACCAGCTGATTGTCCTGAAAGAAAAAGGCGGCTTACGGGTCCTGCCGATTGTCATCGGATTAAACGAGGCCAGCGCGATAAAATTAAAGATCAGCGGTTTTAACCCTCCGCGTCCGTTGACCCATGATTTGATTTATGTAATGCTTAAGGATTTAAACGCGGCTATAGAGAAAATCGTTATTGATAAGCTGGAAGAAACTACTTTTCACGCCAAGATTGTTATTAAAACCGGAAGCGGAGACACGAAGATTATTGACGCCCGGCCTTCGGATAGCGTGGCCCTGGCAGTAAGATTTCATGCTCCGATATTTGTGGAAGAAGCGATTATTAAGCAGTTTGAAGTGTTTGATAAAGACAAGAAGTAAACCCACCTTAAGGCGTAACATTTATGTTCACATTCAACGAGAACGACAAAGCTGTTTTAAAGCCAGTTTATAATTTCGCCAAATCTAAAAAGGTGAAATTATATCTTGTAGGCGGAGCTTTGCGCGACTTGATTCTGAACCGAAAAAAAGATAACCCGGATTTTGATTTTTGCCTGAAAGCAGGGTCAATAAATTTCGGCCGTAAGTTAGCCAAAGAGTTAAGGTGCGGATTTGTGGTGCTGGATGAGGAGCATGCTGCCTGCCGTTTAGTCAAGAAAACCGGCGGTAAAATTTATACCTTTGATTTTACGGATTTTCGCGCCGCAACTTTAGAGAAGGACCTTCTGCATCGGGATTTTACCATAAACTCTATGGCTCTGAAGCTGGAAGATGTTTTTAGCGGCAAAGATTTAAATGTTTTGATTGTTGATCCTTATTCTGGAAGGCTAGACCTTAAAGATAAAATTATCCGCTTTACCGGCAAGAATTCTTTTAAAGAAGACCCCTTGAGGATTTTACGTGCTTTCAGTTTTAGTTGTATTTTAAATTTTAATTTAGATAAGGAAACTTTTAAGCTAGCTAAAAGAGAAAGAAATAGAATTAGCGTGGTTTCAGCTGAACGTATCCGTGAGGAATTATTTAAAATTTTTGATAGTGTGACGTCATATACTTCTTTAGTTGTTCTAGATAAGCTAGGAATTTTAGAATTAATCTTTCCTGAGATAAAACATATGCGTAGGATCGCTCAAGGTCCG
>CAZQGT010000018.1:0-25213 GCA_964593005.1 uncultured Planctomycetales bacterium | reverse complement strand
TTATAACATACTAACGAACATAAACAAATATTGCCTCGGGGTCCCTGCGGGAAACAAGACAAGGCAGACGCTAAAATACTGCTACTTACATGTAACAAAAAAGGCCCAGCATTTTTTGCCGGGCCTTTTTGTCGTTCCTGAATAAGGTTATAACTTCACTACTTTAGTAGCTTGTTCACCTTTAGGACCTTTTTCGATGTCAAACTCAACCTCCTGGCCCTCCTCTAAAGTCTTATAGCCATCACCCTGGATAGCGGTATGATGTACAAATACATCCACACCATTCTCAGGAGTAATAAACCCATAGCCTTTTTGATTCGAAAACCACTTTACTTTTCCTTTTGCCATTTTCTTTGCTTCCTCCTTTCCAAAAAAATTCTAGCAGTTTAAAGACAGGAACAAAAAAACCGTAAGGCGTGTTATTCTTCTCCTTACGGCTAAAGACTCCTACCCCTCACCTGCTATTAGAAAAATTATACATTAAACTTCCGCCTTGTCAATAGGCTTTTTATTTTAAACTATCTATCTTCTTAAGGTTATAATAGCCTAGGACCTTAACCCTGGCTTTGGACTTTCCCACCAGCAAATCATGGTATTTGGCCATAAACCTGTCATGGTCAGCCTTTTTCACCCATTGGTATACCGAGGCATATTGATTTTTAAACCCATAGCGTTTCATAGTCTTATACTCAAGAAAACCCCTGGCCTTCTTGGTATGGGCTGCCCAGATTAAACTATCTTTGCGGTATTTAGCTACCTCCGCCGGCTTTACTTCAAACAAAACAACATGAATAAACATAAAGGCCTCTTCTCTTAAGGTTAATAAATAAAGATATTATACGCTTAAACTTGCTTAAATCAAAATGTTTTGAGCGCCCAATAACCCGGCTTATCCCCAAACCTACCAGTTAAGCCTGAACCCTGCCTCAATGTACCTGCCGGGCTGGGGGATCCCTGCGATATCCTGATATTCTACATTCAAAATATTCTCCATATGCAAGAAAGCTTTGGCATTCCGGTTTAAGTTATAATTAAACCCGGTATCCACCAATAGCCACCCCCTGCGGCCAGGGCGCTTCTTATAGTTAAACCCGATCTCCTGCCGGCCGAAAGGAAACATCAGGTTAAATACCGTACCAACTAAATGCTGGGCGTAATTCGGCCCGTATTTATACAGGTACCCCTGGGTATCTATACTTTTGTCTGTATACACGTAGCTGGCGTCCAGGCTTAATAAACTGTTAAATTTCTTATGCAAAACATACTCCACCCCAAAAACACTATCCCGGGTAAAATTTCTTGCCTGCCATTTCTGAGCTGGATCAGACCTGACCCAATCAATCATCTCCTTTTCCTGGCGCAAAAAGAATGACAAGCTGCTGGATAAGCCTTCCTGTTTATATTCAAATCCTGCCTCATAACTCCAGGCCTTCTCGGAAGCCAAACTATCATTGCCTATCGTAGTGGAATCGCTGTAATAAAGTTCAGTAAACGACGGGACGCGTATATTTCTTGAAATTCCGAAATTCAACGCAGCCTCAGGCGTAAGCTTAAACTTAGCGCTTAAAGAACCGGTATATACGTTGCCAAAGCTAGAAAAATCCTCCCAGCGTATAGAAGAACCTATATCCCATTTCTCGCTAAAAGACATACTATTATCTAAAAACACACTTTTACGCTCGCGCAGGTGCTTGCCCAGATTAGTAGATGTAATCCTCTCCTGGCTCCACTCCGTTCCCAGGCCAATTTTACCAAAAGGCCCCGCGTCTTTTTGCAGATAAATACCGGGAGTAAACATATCCGTGCGATGCTGATTAACAGAGTTAGAGCGTAAGCCTGTTCTATCCAGGGTAAATTTATCATAATGCCTGCGCCAGAGAAAATTCGGTTTAATCAATAAATCATCATAGTTTAAATTCAGGCCGCTGTTTAACAGGTAGGTTGTAGTCTTTTCCCGGGAAGGATACCCCAGGCCCGGGGTGTAAAAATCATAAGCGCCATAATTCTTCTGCTGATAGCCAAAGTTATTTTCCCAAAAACCTTGGGCAAGCTCATAATTTGTGCTTACTGAAGTAGTAAATTTCTTGTAATCTGTATCCTCACGGAACCCGTGCGACTGCGCATCTTCAACCGAAACCCGGAAACCTAAATCATTAAAACTGTCGCTCAGGCTGAATAATCCATAACCATTACGCATATTGCCCGAGCCAAATTCCCAGATAGTTTTCTTCCCTTCAGGCTTATTTAAAGAGAAATTTATCGCTCCTCCTATAGCATCCGGGCCAAACAACGAAGAACTGGCTCCGGGAATTAACTCTATCCTACCGACATCTTCTTTAGTAAAAGGAATATCCGAATTATAATGGCCGGTCTGGGGATCATTAATCCGCTGGCCGTTAAGCAGGATTAAGACCTGCTGGAAGGTTGAGCCGCGCAGGGAAAAATCCGCCGCTATCCCGCTATTTACGGCCCGGCTCTGTAAATCCACAGGCAGGTTATTTAAACTTTCCAGGCTAGACTGATAATTAAAGGCCTCATCCCTTTCGGCATCCGTAGAATAGGTATTCAGGAGAAACTGCTTTTGTTTGCTGATAACTATCGGCTCCAGCTCCTGAAAACTATCTTCGGAGGAAAATGATGCCTTCGGCAGGATAAGTATTATAAAAATAAAAAAACCGCAGCATCTTATCTTTAACATGAAAATATTATAAGACGAGCGGTTTAATTGTCAACCAATAATATAACTATGGTTTACGGTTAACGGCAATGCATGACATCCCCGGAGAAAACCTTCTGGGTCAACCCCGAATCTTTACGGATAAGCAGGGCGCCATCCTGGTCAATATCTACAGCCGCCCCTTCAATATGTTTATCCTGGCAATATATTTTAACCCGCCTGCCCAGAGTAAGGCTAAAGCTGCGCCATTTGTCAATTATTACCTGAGCCCCCCTGTCTTCCAGAAGGGAATAATTATTTTCTATTTTGCGTAAAAGCTCTTGCAGTAGGATAACCCGGTTTATCGGCTGGCCTGTTTGCTCTTTTAAAGAGGTAGCCTGGGCAATTAATGATTTCTTATCATTATTAACGTTTAAACCGATACCGATAACCACAAAATTAACCTTATCTACCTCAGCGTTCATTTCAGTCAGGATACCGGCAATTTTTTTATTATGAATAAAGATGTCGTTCGGCCATTTGATTTGCGCATCCAGACCGGTAATTTTCTTTACCGCCTCGCAAATGCTCACCGCGGCTAAAAGCGTAAGCACGGGAGAAGCGGATGGTGAAATCTTCGGCCTTAAAATTAACGACAGGTAGATACCTTTGTGTTTGGGGGAAAACCAGCTCCTGCCCAATCTTCCGCGGCCTTTAGTTTGGGATTCAGCTAATACAAGCGTTCCGTTCGCTGCTAACTGAATGCCCAATTGCATCGCCAGGTCCATAGTTGAGGCCAGATAATCAAAATAATGTATTTTCTTAGCGATGAACTTTGTATTAAGGCCATGGGTTACTTCCAAAGCAAAGAGGCGGTCCGGGCTGGACTGGAGCCGATATCCTAAATGCGGTACAGCTACAATATCATAACCTGAGTCTTTTAAATCCTGGATATGCTTCCATAGCCCCTGCCGGCTGATCCCCAGGCGCGAGGCTATTTCGTCTCCGGAAAGGTATTCATGCTCCTTTTTAAGATAATCAAGGATCTTTTCTTTCATCTTCTTTTCTCAAGATACTCTTCAAATTTCCCCCAGAAAGGGTCAATCCTCGGATGCTCAAGTTCCCGGCTTTTATTTCCTTTAAAAACACGCATACCCTTACGCTGCTCAGTTACCTCGCCGACAATACTGGCAGGGATACCCGCTTCTTCCAAAGCAGAAACAATGATTTTAGCTTTTTTCTTGTTTGCCGTGGCTAATAACGTGCCTTCACTTATAGACTTATACGGATCAATATCAAAACATGAACAAACCAGGCGCACTTCTTCCTGCAGGATTATTTTATCCAAATCAATACACATACCTACCCGGCTGTGCTGGGCAATCTCAAAAAGACCGCCCCAAATTCCACACTCAGTGGCATCATGCATAGCTGTTAATCCGCCGATAGAAGCGGCAATAGAAGCATCTTTTACCGTGGACATCTGATAGAAAATATTCTGCGCGCGCTTCAAGAAAGAAGCGCCATATTTAGCTTCAATAAACTCAGGAAAATAGGCAGACATCAAACCGGTAGTTTCAATAGCCGGCCCTTTAGAAACAATAACTACATCCCCTGCTTTAGCGGTTGGGATAATAAGTTTTCTTTTTTTGCCCAGCCCAAACATAGTAGCTCCTCCCACCATAGGATAATTGCAGCCGGCATAACGGGCGGTATGTCCGGTAACTACGCTGATACCTATTTTTTTGCACTCTTTATGCACAGCATCCCACAACCTTACCAATTCATTCTCAGTAATCTGCGGCGGCAGGTTAAGATCGATCGCCAGGTATCTGGGCGGAATGCCGCTAACGGCAACATCGCTGGCAATAATATGTACCGCAAACCAAGCAGCTTTTTCCATGCCTAATTCTTTGGCAATAAAGAATGGGTCAGTAGAAAGAACCATCACCTGAGAACCCAGTTCCACCACGCCAAAATCAACGCCATTTTGCGGCTTGACTAAGACAGATATGTCCGGTTTGCCTAACTTATGATATATATGCTGATTAAAAAAATCAGGATGGATTTTGCCAAGCTTAGGAAGTTTAACTCTTTTCATAAAGCGGGCTCATAGCGCGCAACTTTTGCACAACTATAGGTAGTTTCTCCAGCAGGTAATCAATATCGCTCTCTTTAGTCCAGCGTCCGAGAGTAATCCTGAGCGAACCATGAGCAGTTTCATGATTTAAACCAATAGCTAATAAAACATGCGAAGGCTCTAAAGAACTGGATGTACAAGCTGACCCAGTGGAGCAGGCAATACCCAGTAAATCCAGGTTCAAAAGTATAGATTCCCCCTCAATATATTTGATGGAGAAATTAACATTATTCGGCAGCCGCTTTGTGGGGTGGCCATTAAGCTTAACCTCTGAAATACGGCTGGGTATCTCCTGGATTAATTTATCCCGTAAAACACTCTGGAATTTAATTTCATTCTTCATATTCTTTTGGCAGAGCTGAATTGCCTTAGCCAAACCAACTATTCCGGTAGTATTAGAAGTAGATCCGCGCCTGCCCCTTTCCTGATCACCCCCGCGCATAAATGTTTCCAGGCGGCTCCCTTTTCGGATATATAAAGCACCTACCCCTTTGGGACCATAAAACTTGTGGGCAGAAAGCGACAAAAGGTCCACATTTAACTCATCAACATTTACCGGGATATGCCCTATAGTTTGCACGGCGTCGGTATGAAAATAAATTCCTCTTTCTCTAACAATCTTGCCGAGTTCGGCAATAGGCTGAAGCGTACCGATTTCATTATTAGCATGCATTATACTCACCAGGATAGTTTTATCAGTAATCGCATCTTTTAACTCCTGCGCAGAAACCAAGCCGTCTTTATCCACCTTAAGATATGTAACCTTAAAACCTTTTTTTTCCAGGAATTTTGCCGGTTCACTTATAGCATGATGTTCAATAGCCGAAGTAATAATATGATTGCCTTTTTTTTCCAGCGCATAGGCAGAACCAAAAAACGCAAAATTATCCGACTCTGTGCCTCCGGAAGTAAAAACGATCTCCTCGGGCCTGGCGCCGATAAAATCAGCGAGCGCCTCCCGGCTGTCCTCCACCGCTTTTTTAGCCTCCTGGCCATAAGCATGCAGGCTTGAGGCATTGCCGAATTTCTCAAAGAAATACGGCTCTATGGCGCTTAAAACCTCAGGGTCAGTTGGAGCAGTCGCGGCATAATCAAGATATACTTTTTTCATTTATTGCCTCATTTAAACTACCCGTGCGATACCCTTCCAAATCTAACGTAATATAGTTATAGCCTAAATTTTTTAACTTTGCAACTATTGCCTTACGATTACGCAATAAACGGTTAAGATCTTTTTTATCCACCTCAATCCTGCAAAGGCCATTATAGTGGCGCAGCCTTACCTGCCTGAACCCTAAACCGGTTAAATAAGCCTCTGCCTGATCAATACGCCTAAGTAAACCGGCAGTAATCTTAATGCCATAAGGTATGCGCGAAGCTAAACATGCTAAAGACGGCTTATCCCAGCTGGACAAACCAAATGATCTGCTTAACTTGCGGATATCCTCTTTATTAAAACCAGCTTCCAGCAAAGGAGATCTTACCTTTAACTCTTGTTTCGCGATATTGCCCGGACGATAGTCTGATTTATCCGAAGCGTTGCTGGCATCCAAAACAAAATTAAGCTTATTCTGCCTGGCAATAGCAGCCAGCCTCAAAAATAATTCTTTTTTGCAAAAATAACAGCGAAGAGTAGAATTGGCTGTGAATTTCTTGTTCTTTAATTCCGCGGTCTTTATTACCTTCAGCCTTACGCCTATATCTTCAGCCAGTACTTTTGCTTTAGGCAGCTCATCCTTAGGATAAGTGGCAGAAACAGCGGTTACTGCCAGAATATTCGTTTTTGGCAAAACAAGCGAACAAACCTTAAGTAAAAACGCGCTATCCTGTCCTCCGGAAAAAGCAACCAGGCATGACTTATACCCGCGGATCTTACGCTTAAGGCAGGCAAGCTTATACTGAAGAGTCATCGCTTATTTTTCTATAAAGCCACGACTTCTTTTATTTCCGGGACTTCCTGCTTGAGAATTCTTTCAATGCCCATCTTCAGGGTCATTGAACTCATCGGGCAACAACTGCAGCTGCCTTTTAACTTTAACTTCACCACTCCATCAGCGGTTACATCAACTAGTTCAACGTTTCCGCCGTCGGCTGCAAGCATCGGCCTGACTTTATCTAAAGCCTTTTCAATTTTTTCTCTCATCGCTCTTCTCCTTTGTTAAACAGATTAACCTGATAAAACCCGCACATTTTAATAATTGTACCACCATAGAAAATACCTACAACCTATTTATGCTTCAGCTCAAAAAGACGCGGCACTTTTCTCTTTTCTCTTGATTTTATTCCAATTGGCGATAATCTGGCGCGTGGAACTAACCTTGACCTTGCCGAAAACATGCGGGTGCCTGCGCTTCAGCTTACTTATTAAACCCGCAATTACCTTTTCAATATCAAACTTCCCTCGTTTCTTGGCGATCTGGGCATTAAACATTACATGCAGAAGAATATCCCCAAGCTCCTCCTGCATATGGCTGTAATTATTCTTCTTTACCGCAGCGATAAATTCATCTACCTCTTCTTTTAAATCCTTAAGCAGGCTTTTGTGTGTCTGTTCTTTATCCCACATACATCCGCGGCGGCTATGTAAAATATTAAAAATATTCTTTAACTCTACAAACTTGGTATTTTTATTCATTACTGGAACCTGCTGGTTAAAAGATACCTGGAAGCGCTTAATGCCGCTTTAGAGCCCTCACCTGCAGCAATAATAATCTGTTTTTCCGGGACATCCGTAACATCCCCTGCGGCAAAAAGCCCGGAAATATTAGTTTCGTTGCGTAAATTTACTTTTATTTCACCTAAGCTATTCTTTTCTACGCCTGCGGCAAATCCAGAGTTAGGGACAAGCCCAATCTCAACAAATACCCCCTGTACGTCCAGATCTTTTACCTCTATGTTATCTTGGATTTTAATCTTATTAACAAACTTATCCCCTACCACTGATAGAACCCGGGAATTATTTAAAATAGCGACATTCTCAGCTGCCTCAACCTTCTGGCGCATAATCTCATCCCCGCCCAAAGAAGGCGTGTTATTTATTATATAGACTTGCTTGGCAATCTTAATCAACTGCAGGGCCGCATCCAGAGCGGAGTTGCCGCCACCGATAACCGCTACGGTCTTGGCGGCAAATAAAGGGCCGTCACAAGTCGCGCAATAGGTAAGGCCCCGGTTTTTAAACTCTTGTTCCCCGGGGACTCCCAAGGCTTTTGACTTCTTGCCAGAAGCGATAATCACGCTTCTGGATTGATAAACTCCCTTATTAGTTTCAACTGAAAATATATCCCCTGTTTTATTTAGCTTGAGCACCTCTTCACTGTCTTTCAACAGAGTATCATACTTGAGCATATGCTCCTGGAATTTCTGCGCCAGCTCCGGGCCGGTGATAAATTGATACCCGGTATAATTTTCAATATCCCCGCTCCAGGCAGCCTGGCCGCCGATATCCAGGCTGATTACCAGGAAATTCAACTTTTTCCTGGATGCGTATACGCTGGCAGTTATACCCGCAGGGCCGGCTCCGATAATTACCAAATCATAAACCTGCATATTTATAACCCTAAGGCACTCTTTATATTGTCCCTATCAAAACCTACAATAATCTGTCCTTCAATATCCAAAACCGGCACCCCCATCTGGCCGGACTTCTGCATCAATTCATCCACTGCCTGCTGATCTGCGGAAACATCAATATTCTGAAATTCTATGTTATTTTCTTTTAGAAACTGCTTCAACCGGATGCACCACGGGCATGCAGGAGTGCTATAAACTTTTACGTTTTTTGCCATAGCTCATTCCTTTCTTAAATAATGCGGGGCAAGATTAACTATCTCCTCCGCTGTGATAATAATCAACTGCTTAGGATGCGGGAGGCTGACTTCAGGGTGGTGCTGCCGTGATTTATCCTGGGCTAAATTATGCAGCAGCCTCTTGGCAAGCCGGGATGTGATATTATCTTCCCAGGATTTAATAAACTCCTGGCTGATTTGATCACTGGAAGAAACTTTGGCCTTGCCCTTTAGGCAATAACCCATAAATTTATGCTCATCAACAACGCTGATACTCACCCGGGGGTCGCGCTTGATATTCTCCCCGGTCTCCCCATAATAAGCATCCATCAGATAAACCTGCCCGCGGGGATCAATTTTAACAATGTCCTTGCAGGAACTATGCGGAAAACCATCTTTATCTATTGATGAAATTATCGCAAAACCCTGGGTATGCAAAAATTCGCTTACGGCTGAAGGGATTTGTTTCATTTTATTTTAAAAGTTTGGCGAATTGATTTCCGAACTCAAAACAAGCCTTTAGCTCATTATCATCCGGCACGTATTTAATGGAAACTCCGTTAGGATTAAGCTCGGCACCGCTGTCTTTAAGCGCCTCCTGCATCTCTTTCACCGCCCCTCCGGCCCAGCCATAAGAACCAAAAAAACCAACCTGCCGGCCTTTAGGTTTTAACCCCTTGATTATTTCTATAAACGCGGCGATATTAGGCAACATATCATTATCATGAGTAGATGAGCCGAATAAAAATCCCTGGGAGGTAAGCATGCGCGTAATAATCTCGGTACGATCGCTTTCAGCTATATCGTAAATCTTAACTTCTATGCCGGCGGCAGTTATACCCTCGGCGATTTTCCTGGCCATTTTCTCAGTTGAGCCCCACATAGTCTCATAGGCGATAACAACCTTTTTATCCGTCTTGCCTTTTGCCCAGGAAAGATAAGCATCTATAATTCTCCCCGGGTCTTTACGCCAGATGACTCCGTGGCTGGGGGCAATCATTTTAATCGGGATATTTAATTTTTGTATTTCCTCGATCTTTCTTAAGATTACGTTGCCCAGCGGCCAAAGGATATTCGCGTAATATTTCTCTGCCTCATCCATCAGGCTGCACTGGTCGATTTTATCGTCAAAACACTCAGCAACCGCATAATGCTGGCCAAAAGCATCATTAGGCATAAGCAAAGCATCTTGCGGGCAATATGTAAACATACTGTCCGGCCAATGGATCATCGGCGCCTCAAAAAAAGTGAGCGTGCGCCTGCCCAATTTTAACTCGTCCCCGGTTTTAACCACCTGAAAATCCCAGTTACCGTAATAATGCTTATAAAGACCGTCTTTACACTTAGCAGTGCCTAATATTTTGGCTTTAGGGCATAAAGGCATAAGGCTGGGCAATGCCCCTGAATGATCGGTTTCAACATGGTTGGCGATAACATAATCTATTCTCTCCGGAGGAACAACCTCTTTAATATTATTAATTAATTCCTGGCTGAATGGGCCATAAACAGTATCCACAAGGGCTATTCTTTCATCTACAATAAGGTAAGAGTTGTAGCTTGAACCCCTCTGAGTGGTATATGTGTGCCCGTGGAAATTACGCACTTTCCAATCCTGCACACCCACCGAATATATGCCCGGCAAAATCTCTATAGCAGCCATGACTTCCTCCTTACCCAGGAATTGTACACGACGCAGAAACGTCGCACTTGTTCCTCAAATAAAACAATGTGCCGGCCACTTCCTATTAGGCCGGGTGCTAATATCCCTGAAAATTTTCTGTAACTATTCTTTCATTGCCCAAACTTAACTCTTCGGCCAATATCTTGCGCATTGCCTCAACCATCTGCGGAGGCCCGCAGAGATAAAATTTCCTTTCCGCATAATCCGGAATTTCATTTTTTATTACACCGGCATTAATTTGCCCCACCGTGCATTTAAAACCCTGTTCAGCCTCACATAATACATGGGCTACCCTTAAAAGCGGGTAACTCTTGGACATCGCCGAAAAATCATCCTTAAAAACTATATCCCGTATAGAACGGTTGGAATAGACCAGCACAATATCTGTGCCTGTGTTTTTATCAACCACGTATTTACAAATACTCCTGATCGGAGTGATCCCTATGCCGCCGGACAAAAAAGCTATTTTTTCAACAGGCTCATCCAGGATAAACTTGCCTAAGGGGTATTTAATATTCACCGTATCCCCTGCCCTCAGGTTATTCAGGGCTATAGAAAAATCGCTTTGGGTCAGCTTTTTAGTAAACTCCAGATAGCACTTTTCAGTCGGAGAGCTGGAAATAGAAAGATATCTCTTTAGGCCGGGATCGTTTTTAAGCGTAACCATAAGGAATTGGCCGGCTTTAAAATCCAGCCAGTCAATAAGTTCCAGGCGGAAACTCTTAACATTATAATTACGCTGAATAACCTCTTTTATTTTCAGGTCAATTTCTACTGGCATCTTATTAAAACTTCAATCCCTAAGTACTTCCTGGAGCTTATCAAAAACCTGTTCAAAGTTTACCGAATGAGTTATCTCCTCAACCAGCTGGATATACCTGATTTTTTGATTCTTATCGATTATCAGGGTCCCCCGGGCAAGGAGATTAAGCTCTTTGATCAGGAAACCGTAATTTAATCCAAAGGAGGAAAACCTGTAATCTGAAAGGACTATCTCATTCTTTATTTCATTTAGAGAACAAAATCTGGCTTGGGCAAAAGGGAGGTCTTTGCTTACCCCGATTACCACAACATCAGGAGAAAGGCCGGCCGCCTTCTTATTAAATTCTTTAACCTGTAAATCACAAACCGGAGTGTCCAGCGAAGGAAAGAAATTGATTACTATTATCTTCCCGTAAAAATCAGCAAGGCCTACTTCTTTTAAATCCTGAGAGATTAATTTAAAATCAGGGGCGCGCCGGCCTTCCCTGGCGCGCCGGCCGGTCAAATTCAGGCGCTGCCCCTTAAAAGTAACAGTTCTAGACATCGGCGGATCCCCCTTTAATCTATCTTCTCAAATTGATCCTTGCCTACCCCGCATTCCGGGCAGACCCAGGTATCCGGTAAATCTTCAAAACTCGTTCCGGCGGCTATACCGTTATCAGGATCCCCAAGCTTAGGGTCATAGATATAACCACAAACAAGACATTTGTATTTATTCATATCCACCTCTTTAAATAAATTATTTTTAAATTATTCTCTAGGAGGCAGCCCTTTTTCCGGCATAGGCATCCCGGGCATCTTCCTATCCTGCATCATCCCGCACATCTTCATCTTCTCCGCCATTGAACATCTCATACCGCCTAAACCTCTGGTTAAATTTGCAACTGCCCCTGAAAAAACAACCAGGGCCGATAGCAAAAGAAAGGTAACCGTCGAATAGCCAAGCAGCTTTAGCCATTTATCCGTTACTTTGCGCAAGGTAAAAAGGACAAAAAAACTTGCAGTTAAGAAAAGCGAGATCAGAACAATAGTCATTAAAGGATAACATCTTGCCATATACATACTAACCTCCTTTTGTTAATTACGGTTAATTATTCTCTATCTTAACCTCTTTTTCACTCTTCCAAATACCGTGTATATTACAATAAGAGACGGCTATAACCGTCCCGTCTTTTTCGGTTTTAAAGGAAGTGCTTATTCTCGGTTCAGAGAATATACTACTGGTATTCGGGCCCTGGACGGATTCTCCGTGCGCGTTAAATTCAAAACGCGCAACTTGATAAGGAAATTTCTCACCGGTTGGCAGAAAATACACATCAATAAACCTGATATGATGTTCAGTAGTATTAGGGTGGGCTATCTCTTTGCCTACGCTTATATCTAAGTTTAAAGACTCGCCCTTGTTTATCTTGTCCGGACCATTAATAACCGGTACATGTTTCTCGGTTTTCCAGTCTGCGCTTTGCAGTAAATCCTTGAAATCTGCGATAGTGAACCTCCTTTTATTTCTTTAATATCTTTTTTAAATCTTCCTCGGGAGAGCTAATCAGGCGTAAATCAAATTTTTCCTGCAGAACAGCAAAAACATTTTTACTCACAAAGGCAGGAGGGGTTGGCCCTATATAGATGCCTTTGATATTAAGATACAACAAAGTGAGTAAAATGGCAACTGCTTTCTGCTCAAACCACGACAAGACCAATGTTAAAGGAAGCTGGTTCACCGTGCAATTAAACACCTTGGCTAAAGCTACGGCAACCTGGATCGCAGAATAAGCATTATTGCATTGGCCGACATCAATCAACCTCGGTACGCCTTCAATTTCACCAAAATCCAGCTTATTAAAACGGTATTTTCCGCAGGCAAGCGTAAGGATCAGGCAATCCTTGGGAACCCGTTCGGCAAATTCCGTATAGTAGTTACGGCCGGGCTTGGCTCCGTCGCAGCCTCCGATTAAGAAAAAATGTTTAATTTTACCGGACTTGACCAGATCCACAATCTTATCAGCTAACCCTAAAATCGCCGTATGATGAAAACCGGTCCAGATCTTCTGTCCGGGAGCTTCAGGCAAAGCCGGTAATGATTTGGCTTTTTCAATTAAAGGCTTAAAATCCCGGCTCTTAAGATGCGTTGCCCCGGAAACCCCTGTAATACCTATGGTAAAAAGCCTGTCCAGGTAGGTATTCTCCGGAGGGATTAATACACAATTAGTAGTTGCCAGCAATGCCCCGCTAAAAGCGTTGAATTCTTTTTTCTGCTCCTGCCAGGCGCCTCCATAGTTGGCCACTAAATGTTTGAATTTCTTTAATTCAGGATAACCATGAGCAGGAAGCATTTCGCTATGCGTGTATATATTTACTCCGCTGCCTTCTGTCTGTTTAAGCAATTCATAAAGGTCAAGCAGGTCATGACCGGTAATTAAGATCCCCGGGCCGGCCTTGGTCCCGGTATCAACAGCCGTAGGGACAGGATTACCAAATCTCTGAGTATGCGCTTTATCCAGCATCTCCATAGTTTTTAAATTAACCGCCCCGCATTTTAAAACCAGTTCCAGGTATTGGTTAAGATCAAAGCTCACATTGGTTATGGTTTTGAAAAGTGCTTCATGCATAAAGGCGTCAACTTCTTCTTCGCGGGCTCCTAATTCTCTGGCATGATATGCGTAAGCGGCAATACCCTTTAAACCATATAAGAGCGTATCCTGCAGGCTCTGGATATCCTCATTCTTACCGCAAACCCCTAACTTTGTGCAACCTGTCCCGCCTACTGTTTGTTCGCATTGATAACAAAACATTAAACACCTCCTTTAAGTTTTATCCATCTTTCTTCACCAATACAATCTCTTGCCGCTTTACACCAATCCAGGCAAGAAGGCAATCTGCCCCTGTAGATTAAATTCTTGCACTTCGGGCAGCTGGCTTTAATTTCATCAGAAAAAATCTCGGCAATATAACCGCAGTTAGCGCAAGTTATATTTTCCGGCAGGGCTTTACGGGAATCCTGGCCCGGGCATTTATTCATTCAACTTCTCTCCTTTTATACTAATGGTAATGCTTGTAAATGGTATGCGCTTACCTGAGCCGGCGATTGCTTCTTGAATAATCGGCAATAATCCAAAACAGCATGGCACCTCCATATGCACATAAGTAATGTTTTGAATATCGTTATTGGCAAAAATCTGGCCTAATTTATCTTTATACAACAAGAGGTCATCTAATTTAGGGCATCCTACCAGAAGAATCTTGCCTTTTAAGAAATCCTGATGAAAATTGGCGCAGGCAAAAGGCACGCAATCGGCAGCAATCAAAAGCTGAGCATCTTGAAAATAAGGCGTATGTACTGGAACTAACCGCAGTTGTACCGGCCACTGTAAAAGCTCAGAATCAAAATGCGTATTCTTGCCGGCATCTTCATTTATATCCCGTCTTCGGAGGTCTACTGATCTTGAACCTGGGCAGCCTCCTGTTGAGTTACTGCCATGAGGACAAGATTCATCCATAACAATATTTATCTTTTTCTCTTTAAGATAATCAATTGCTTGTTTTAAATAAACCAATTCGTTATGGCCCTTAAGATGGTTTAAGTGCGCCCTAATCACATTGGGTCCCTGTTTAACAATATTAGCCATAACCTTCTTTTCGTCATATGCCCCAGCTTCTCTTTCTTCAATAGTGATAGCCCCTTGCGGGCAATGCCCGATACAGGCACCCAGGCCGTCACAAAATAGATCGCTGATCAGGCGGGCTTTTTGATCAATAACCTGGATTGCTCCTTCAGGGCAATTGGGAATACATAAAGCGCAGCCGTTGCATTTGTTCTCATCTATGGTAATAATCTTTCTTTTGGCCATATTTTTCTTTATACTAAAGAAGCTATAGTTATCTGCTTAAGCTGCCTCAGCACATTTTCCTCAATTAAACGCAGCTTTTTTCTTAAGGGGCATTTGCCTTTATTAGGACAAATATTTTTTTTTAAAAAACAGCTGTTCAATTCTAGAGTACCCTGAAAAATTCGCATTATCTCAATTATGCTGATTTTTCCGGGATCCGTTTTCAATTTAAACCCGCCTCTCTGCCCTTTAAAAGACTCAAGGATCCCTTCTTTATTAAGCTGCTGCAGGATTTTGCGCATAAAAGAACGCGGGACGCCAAGTTTTTTAATAAGCTCTTCTACCGCTACAAGATTTTTATTTTTTGAAATATAACAAAGGGCGCGCAAAGCATAGTCTGTATTCCTGGTTATCAATTTCATAAGATCTCCGAAGTTATTTAAATGTAGGTGGGCAGTTTAACGTCATACCCAGGACAACCTACTGCAGCCCTCTTTACAGTGAGCTACCGGCCTGAGCATATACCTGATTGATACCCCCATCCTGGATCACCTCCTTCTTGCTTATGACAAATGATACCATATTGGTATCATTTGTCAAGTAAATTTTGAGCACCCATAATTATTTAGCGAAATCCTTGATCAAACGACAGCGAGAGCAAGGATTTGGGCGCTCAGAAATATTAATTACTTTGCCACTATCTCTTTCTTCAGCTTGCCGCTAATACTGCAATAACCCTCGGCAGAGAGCCTGTCTCCGGATTTTACTTCGGGGATAAAATAACTGACTTTCTGGGAAGCATTATTATCCTGCCTTGATATCATTTGCTGGATTATCTCTTGGCCATTTAAACCAACATCAACTTTCTTAATATAGTGGCTCAGAGGATTACTTGTATCGTGCATAATAATTACAATTAAGATTTTAGCAGCTGGATCATAAGAGATTTCAATATCTTTCGGGGGATGGGCATAGGCAATACCGTTTGAGGCTAAACAAATAAACAAGGCTGCAAACAAAATTCCCTTTTTCATGCTTTGCTCCTTTCTGGAATCTTTTTGAGCAAGGGTACAAAAAGATTTAAAATCAAAAGCGCGGCCAATTCAACATCAAATCTAACTTGAGCCTGAGTAAAAGTAAAAATTAAAATAGATACTCCGATTCCGAAAATTAGCTTAGCCAAAGGCTTAACAGGGGTTGTTTTGGGTTCAATTAACATCACAAAAACATAAAAATAACTAAAATAGCCAAAAATATTTATTAAAGAAACCTTGTTTAATGCGGCTTGGATTCCAAATAAGCCCAGAGAAGTTAGAATATAACCTGCAATCAATTCTAACTTACTAAGCTTATAAGTAAAATAGAGCCCTGCGGGCACAAGAATATACCAAGCGAATGTCCCTGCCCACTTAGTATCTGCTCCAAGAAGAATGCTCAAGAATATTCCGAGTGCCGCGGGATTAAAGATATGTTTTTTATTAAAATGGATCAGGTATTTTGAGGAAATTGCGAATAAAGAAGCAAGGGTAATAATCCACCAGGGATTATCATCGGCGATCACAAATCCGATGATTAAAGCTGATATGATTGAGCTTTCAGATATGGAAAATTTCTTATTCTTAAGCCAAGAAAATACCGAATCTATAATAATCGCACTAACAAGGGCAATAATTACTGTAAATATAAAAACGATGTCCCTGTCTCTTACCGACAAAAATACCGCAAAGCCCGCTAAGAATATAATCAGTTTTGTTTTTATTGATAACGCCTTCATTTAAATAGAATATTGGCAATATATCCCACAACAATAACCTGCGGGACAGTAACTAGCGGCATCCATAAAGCCACCCGCCTGCCTAGATTACTCCAAAGCAGCCCGATCTCCGTATAATCCGTAACTACGCCGGACATCAGGAATACAAAACTATTTCCCAATGCCCCGGTCTGCCGGTAGATCTCAAATGCCAGAGGGCTTGAACCTTCAGAACAAACTTCAATGAGTGTTGCTAAAACCAGGGTTACTGTTAATCCCAATAAAGTCGGGCCCATAAACTTATGGAAGAAATGAACAGGGATATAGGCGCCGGCAATACTGGCAATCAACACTCCCAGGATAATCCACCAAAGCACCATCCCCGAAAGCTCAAGCGCCCCCTTTACCACACCTTTAAAATCAGCGACGATTGATTCTCTGCTAAGTTTATAGCCAGCTAAACGTATGCGGAAATCCCGGATAATTGAGTATCCTTCAGGCACCTGAACAATGTTTTTATTCTTTTCAATCAACCCCTTACTCTCCAAGAAAATAAATATGAATCCGGTATTGATTGCAATGATAATCGCGGCAACAATAATAAATAAGCCTTTTAATCCGAACAGGCTCAGGAGCATCATAGTTACTGCAAAATTTGCCCAGGGACTGGCCAGAAGAAAGCTTATCACTGCCGGGTTAGACGCCCCTTTTTTATGCAGCTGTATGGATAAAGCCAATATGCCGTGGCTGCAGGCGCTCATTAAAAAACCCAGGCATACGGCATTAAGGATAGTCAGCGGAGATTTTCTGGCTAAGATTTTGGAGATATACTCCCGGGGCACATAATGATCAATAAGGCCGCCTATCAATAAGCCCAGGGATACTGCCCACCAGATAGATTTTAAATAACTAAATATGGATTTACGGAACGGAACAAGAACAGGAAGAATATATGAAAGTAGTATAAGTAAAAACGCGGAAGCGGAGACCAGGAATAACTTATTCTTGAATAAACTCTTCTCAGCCTGATGGCAGCAGGCATGATCATTCGGCATATCTAGCTCCAGATAAACCAGACAAACAAATAAGCAGCAGCTACCGCAGTAAAAGTAAAAGGAATCCCAATCTTCATAAAATCACTGAATTTAACCGGATAGCCTTCTTTCTTAAGCAAGCCGCAGGCTACAATATTAGCTGATGCGCCGATAGGAGTGATATTGCCGCCAAGGCTGGCGCCAATAAGCAGGCCGAAAAGAAATAGCGATGGATTGACCTGCAGCTTGGCGGACATAATCATAGCAACCGGCAACATAGCGGCCAAAAAGGGAACATTATCAATAAACGCGGAAAGGACAACTGACAACAATACTATCGCAGTGTAACCCAGGAATATATTTCCGCCGACCAGCCCTGCCAGATAATCCGCCAATATCTCAATCCATCCGGTAGCGGAAAGTGCCCCGACAATAATAAAAATACCCATAAGAAAAAAGGTAGTATCCCAATCAAGCCCCTTCATTCCCGCAACTATTGAACGCTTGTTTATAAACTTCTCCCAAAGTAAGGCAATCATACCAAAAATCATACAAATCACGCCCGCCATATAGCTAAAACCCATATCAAAAAATGAAGATAAAGCTAGCAAAATAATCAGGCTTACTAATAAAACCGTAGGGACCCAAGATTTTACTTTTTCAACCGGGACAAGCTGGGCCTTTTCTTTATGTCTGCTGAATATGAAATATAGCACAACGAAAGAAACCAGGGCTCCTAATTCTACGGCAAAGAATATGCTCGGCCTGCCTTTATAAAAAAAGAAATCACCAAAATTCATTTTGGCAAAACCTCCCAGGAGCATGCTTGGCGGATCCCCGATTAATGTTGCCGCGCCCTGCAGGTTGCTGGAGACAGCAATAGCAATCATCATATTCATGGGATTAATTTTAAGCTTCTTAGCCAAAGCCAGGGCAATAGGGGCCACAATCAACACCGTAGCCACATTCTCCACAAACGCGGATATAAAACCAGTCAGGATACAAATAAATAAAATAGCCCAAACAGTGCTCTTTGCTTTGTCAACAATGATTTCAGCAATATATGCGGGAACCCTGCTCTGCATAAATACATCGGCAATAATTAAAGTGCCTACGAATATGCCCATAACATTCCAGTTAACCGCCATAAAAGCTTCTTTGAAAGAAATCGCCTGGGTTAAAACAAGCAAGAAGCTGCCAGCCAAAGCTACGCCGGTGCGCTTCTGAGGAAAAACCACAAATAAGATGTAAGAAATAATAAAAACCGATAATGCTATAATTTTTGGTTCCATTTTTTACCTCTCAAAACTTAGACCCCTAACCTTCCCTTAATTCAAGCTCACAACAACTATTCCCATAACGATTAACCCGGTGCCCAGCCAGCGCAAATAAGTGAATTTTTCCTTCAGGATGAACCTTGATGCCAGAGCAATAAAAATATAATGCATACTGTCGGCGGAAAAAGCGAAGTTAAGATCCACCCGGGAAAGTACAAGCAGCCAGATACATAAAGATACCACGCTGAATACAAAACTTAACCAGACCCGGGGTTTAATTATTAACTGGAAGATAAATTTGAATACCCTGATAAAATTGAATTTACCCTTGAAATTCAAAGAGTCTATCGCAGACTTCAAAAACAGCTGGTTTATGGTATCGCAAAGGCTGGTTAAAGAGATCATAAAAAGAGTAATCAGCAACCCTTCTCTCATTTATTCTCTCGCAATCCTTTCTTTACTGCTCAAAGAAACAAGGATAACTCCGGCAATGATAAATAAGGTTCCCGCCCACCTTAAAGCAGGGATCTGTTCGTGCAGAAAAATAACCGAGGACACCGGAACAAGAATATAACTGAAACTGGCAATAGGAACAGCTACACTTAAATCTATTTTAGAAAGAATCGTAGACCAAACAATAAATACCGCAACCACGGTTAACAACCCGGCCCATAAAAACGGCGAGAAAAAAATTGTCTTAAAAAAAACTAACAGACCAGGCAAATCACCTAACGAAAACTCAGCTTGAGTTAAAGCACTTTTTTTAAAAAAGAAATGTACTGCTGTTTCCAGGATGTCGCTTAAGATAAGCAGGAGTAATATTTTTAGCGTGACTTTCTTTTTAAACATAAGTTTTATTTCCTGAGATTCGGATCAAAGTTATCAGGCTTGAAGAATACCGCCAGTAATTTAATTAAAAGGTTTAAAAAAACATTTTTATGTCTTAAATAAGCGTAAAGAGGAATGAGCTTCCCGCCTAACCGGAGCTTTGTCTCATAATTAGTCGGCCCACAATAATAATAGCATAAAGAGTTACTTAAACACCATTTAATATTATAGGCTTGAATAACAAAATACAGATTGAATTGTTTAGATATTTCATAATCAAAGCCGACGAACTTATCAATGAACAAATTATCATAAATAAAGCAGAGGTTAAAAGCAGCTAATTTATCATCTACATAATAAAGTAAAAAACGAGCAGGCGAACTTAAATCATTAGCAATCTCTAAGAAAAAATCCTTAGTCAAATGCTCAAATTTAGTTGTACCTTTATGATAAGTATTTTCATAAAGTTTAAATATTTGGTCAATTTCACCTGCTACGTTCTGAACGACCTTAACCTCGATCTTACCTCGGCTGTAAGCCTGCCTTAGTTTCCTATTCAGATACTTGCAAGCGGGACTACCTAAACTTTCGAGATAACCTTCAAAAGAAGAAAAATTAAGCTCTAAGGCCACAGTAGGGAAACTCTCTACTTTTGAATATCCTTTTTGCTTTAAAACATCCAGGAATAGCGTGTCCTGTTTTAAAAAATCTTTAAAGATTACTAACGGAGTGTTAACTCTGGCGCCGCAATCTTTTATCCCACTCAACAACAATGGAATAATTCCAGAATTATCTTTAAAGCTATGCTTAATTCCCAAAACCCCGTGTTCTCCGAATGGCGAACCGCAAAAAAGTGTTTTAATAATTAAGAAACGCGGGAAAACCTTGCGTATAGATTTAATAAATTTAGAAAGCCAACCCTCTACGGCAATGTCCAAATTAAAATCAGCGCTAAATAACGGCGCGATTAACACAATATCATTATCATATTCAATGACCAAATAATAAAACCTAAACTCGGGGAATCCTGAATTCTCCAGCGCCTTGAAAAAAAGATAACTCTCTGGAATATCCCCAAAAACAGCATCCCAGCTTATTTTATCAATCTCATTAATGTTATCGTATATCTTATAAATAATTTTAGGCATAGAATCCACAGAGTTATCTTGATTTTTACCTATTTTAGCATAGAATAGAAAAGTGTGTGAGAAAAAAGGAGACTAAAGTTGAGCTTCACAAGAGAAATTCCGCCAACCGCAGGCTTGCCGATAAAAACCAGAAACTTAATTGCGCCTCTTTTTATGAAACTTCCGAAAGGATCACTCGAAGAGGATTTTAAAAAATATTTAAACATCCCGACTGCCTTGCTTACTTATTCTGGAACCGCTGCGTTTTATCTAATTTTAGAGAGCATAAAGAAACTCTCTAACAAAAAAACAGTAATCATCTCTACATTTGTTTGCCCCTTAATCCCCTTAGCAATAAAAAGAGCCGGTCTAAAAATAATACTTTGCGATATAAATCAGGATAATTTTGATTTTGATTTAAATAAATTACAAGAAATCTGCGCTAAAAATAAGGATATTTTAGCAATTCTCACTGTACATTTAGCAGGCATCCCCTTAGAACTAGAAAACATTAAAAAGATTACCAAAGAAAATAATATTTTTATTATCGAAGACTGCGCACAAAGCTTAGGCGCACAATATCAAAATAAAAAAACAGGTACCATTGGCGAGTTTTCTTTTTTCAGCCTCGGTCGCGGCAAAGGTTTAACTATTTATGAAGGCGGTTTAGCCGTAACCAGCCTGCCAGAACATGGCCCACTTTTAGAAAAAACTGCAAAAGAAATTATGCCTACAAATATTCTTTCCGAAAATTTAAAAATAATAGAGCTATTTGCTTACAGCCTTTTTTATCAGCCTGCTTTATTTTGGTTTGCCTTTAGATTACCTCAGGAATTCTGGCGAATGTGCAACAACCCCATAAGGGCAATGGGAGAATATTTTAAAGTCGATTTTCCAATGCACAAGGTCTCAGCCTTCAGGGCATATATCGGCCATCTTAATTTCCCTAATCTAGATAAAGAAATAGCTAAACAAAGGGAAAAGGTAAATTTCTATTTAAAAGGCCTAAAAGATCTTCTTGCGATTAAGCCAATTACAGAACTGCCGCATTCAAAAGCAAGCTACCCTTACCTTACAATTATTTTTGCTACAGCAGAAAAAAGAGACTCAGCGCTAAATATCTTTAAGAATTCCGGACTAGGAATATCCCAGGTGTATTTGCGGGCAATTACAGATTATGCTTATTTAAAAGAAATTGTGCCTGAAGCAGATTGTACGCATGCCCGCTTGCTCGCAGAAAAAACAATCACTTTAAGCTCAAGTACATTCCTTAATAACGCTGACCTAAGCAGTATAGTCCAGCAACTTAAACAACTTTAAAAAAATGATAATTTTTTCAACTAAAGAAGACAGCCGTTTAATTACCGATATACCCGATTCCAGTTTCTTTTTACCAGGAGAGAAAAATTTATGCTTTTTGATCCACGGGCTTACCGGGACACCTAAAGAGGTGGGTTCTATTGCTCAACGCTTAAATAAGCGAGGATTTTCCGTAGTTGCACCCTTATTACTTAACCACAATAGATCAATCTCTTCTCTTAAAAGAACAACCTGGCAAGATATATATAGCTCTATTCGCAACGAATTTCTCAAATATACTAATGATTACGAGAATATTTTTGTAGCGGGCTTGTCTTTCGGCGCTTTAATCGGCATATTACTGACGCATGAATTCCCCGATAAAGTAAAAGCGCTGAATTGTTTCTCACCTACCCTATTCTATGACGGCTGGGGAAATCCTAAATCCAGGATTTTTCTTCCCTTGATTTACAAGACACCGTTAAAATATTGGCTGTATTTTAAGGAAGAGTACCCTTACGGACTTAAAAATGAACGTCTACGCTCCAAAGTCGAGAATTTTTATAAAGACGCCGACCTCTTTGATTACAGTAAAGTGCATCTTTACGGTTTCCCGGTGATCCCGGTATCCTGTATGTATCAAAACTCGCTTCTGGCAAAAAAGGTAATTTCCATACTCAAAGATATCCAGACGCCCATACAACTGTTGCAGGCAAGGGAGGATGACGTAACCAGCCCTAAAAATTCATACTGTATTTATAACCGGGTAAAATCTGCGGAAAAGAAAATAATTTTTCTGGAGAATTCCTACCACATTATTACTGCCGACCAGGAAAGAGATAAGGTTGCCGAAGAAACCGTAGCTTTTTTTGAGAAATACAAAACTTAGGAGAGCACTTCCTGGAGAATCCTTAAATTAGTCTGTTCATTGACTCTAAGATTAAATCCCTGGTAAAAACGGTTAGATTTTCCCTGTCCAACTCATACCATATAATCCTGTCTGAAAGAAAACTTTTTTTATTAATGTAAAACCTTATAAATCATTAGACCCCATTCCGATAAGGACTGCTTTAGTAATATTCTTATTTTTCAGGGCTTGAGCAACCCAAGAGCCGCAGCCAAAACGCGGAGGCAGGCTATCCCAATCCGGATGAAAATCAAATACAACTAAACACGCCGGTTGGTCAATTTAAGCGGTCAATACTTCACTTATATGATGGAAATCTCCGGAACCTAAAAAGGTAGGGTAATTTCTTTCCTGCGGAACAAGCACGCTCGCTATTTTACTGCGTACTCCTGCCGTTTACGGCAAGCAAAAGTTTTATGATTTCTTGAGGGCCTTATTTAAGGCTTCTTCAAAAAGGTCAATGCCCAGGTCAATCTCTTTTTCGGTAATATAAAAAGACGGGGCAATGGTAAAAACATTTTTATAATATCCGCCTACGTCAAGAATTAAACCGCGTTTCTTGCCTCCGGCATTTAAAGAACCGCTTAAGCCTATATTCACAATTTTATCAGTTAATTCTTTATCCGGGGTATATCCGTCTTTTTCGCACATCTCTATCCTTAAAGCCAGGCCAAGCCCATCCACATCCCCTATCTGCGGGTACTTCTTCTGCAGCTTCTTAAGACGAGAGATAAAATACTGGCCTTTTTTATTCACAGAAGTAGAGAAATCGGATTCTTCAATCAACTTCATTACCTCAAGCCCAACAGCTGTACCCAGGGGGTTGCTTGAGAAAGTTGCGTGAGTTGAACCCGGGGGGAAAACATCCGGGGAGATAAGCTTTTCTTTTGCCCAAACCCCTGAAATAGGGTTTAGGCCGTTAGTAAGGGCCTTACCGAATACAATTATATCAGGAGTAATATTAAAGTGCTCAATCGCCCAGAACTTACCCGTGCGGAAAAACCCCATTTGTATCTCATCATCAATAAAAAGTATGCCGTAACGGTCAAGTATCTCTTTTAAACCTGAGAAATAATCCTGAGGAGGAATTATATAACCACCCGTCCCCTGGACAGCCTCCGCGTAAAAAGCGACAAATTCACACTTAGAATTCTTTTTATTGACTACCGCATGGTATTCGGTTTCAAAAAGCTTTTCAAACTGCTTAAGACAATACAAATCACAGAAATCCTTCTTCTTATCATACGGGCACCTGAAACAATAAGGATACGGAATAAACATTGCCCTGTCCCCAAAATGGCCGAATTTTTCCCTATATCTAAAACTCGAGGTGATCGCTGATGCCGCCAGGGTCCTGCCATGGTAACCACCCATAAATGCAAATACCAGGCTTCTCCCGGAATGGTTGCGCACCAATTTCAAGGAATCTTCCAGGGCGCTTGAGCCTCCGACATTAAAATGGATCCTGCCTTTTTCCTCAAATGTCCGTTCATTCTTCTGGGCCAATTTCGCGGCAAGCTGTATCTTCTCTTCATGAAGATACTGGCAGGCCAACTGCGGCAGGGTATCAATCTGTTTCTTTAACGCGGCATTTAAACGCTTATTCCTGTACCCAAAATTAGCTGCCGAGTACCACATCTGCAAATCTAAGAATTCCACTCCATCGCGGTCATAAAGATAGCTCCCCTTGGAGTTTTTAAATACATTTAATTTCTCGGCATAGTGCACAGTATCTCCCCATGAACAGTATTTTGCCTCCAGATCTAATAACTGGTCTTGGGTAAAAACCTTTTCACTTTTGACCGGCTTGGTTAATTGCTTTTGGCTCATATTAATTCCTTTTTTAAACGGTTAAACACCTCTTTTAAGTTATGAAAGACTATATGCTCCAGCTTATTATCTTTAAAATACCTGAGTAAATTATCTTTTGCAAAAACCAGCCGGGCATGTTTAGCCGGGCAGATATCCGAGGTGCCATCCCCGACATAAATTATTGTAGCGTCTTTTGGCGAAGAGGCCAAAAGGTTTTTTGTTTTGCAATGCGCGCAGACCTGGCAATCCTTATTTTTAAAAGGATAATCCGTAACTACTTTGCTGCCAGAAAATCTTAATTTATTAGCGTAAACCTTAAGTT
>CAZQGT010000017.1:0-25819 GCA_964593005.1 uncultured Planctomycetales bacterium | reverse complement strand
GATCACCATCCCATTCCAGAAGCCTCTTTTCAAAATAATGCGCCTGTTGAATAAAGGGTACTTTAAAATGTAATCCGGCGGATGTTATAGCCTCTCCCACTGGTTTGCCAAACTGGGTAATCACTACTTGTTTTGTTTCATCTACTATAAACAACGCCCCGCTTGCCAGCGCAAACACAATAATCATAATTAGAAAGGAAACTAATCCAAAGATTGTCCCTAATTTGATATTTTTCATTGTTTGATAGCTCCTTTCTTGCCTAAATCTAATAAAGGCAATATAGAAGATTGCCTTGGGTCAATGATATATTTTTCTTTCGCCTTAGGCAAAACTTCAGCGAGTGTCTCAAGGTATAGCCTCTTGCGGGTAATCTCCGGAGCTTTTTTATATTCCCCTAAAGTTACTAAAAATCTTTCCGACTCGCCTTTAGCCCTATTTATCTTATCAAGGGAATACCCTTCTGCCTCGCGAATAGTCCGTTCCGCCTCTCCTTTGGCTTTCGGGATAGTCTTATTATATGCCTCCCAAGCCTGGTTAATCATCTTTTCTTTTTCCTGCTTTGCTTCATTTACCTCATTAAAAGCCGGCTTTACTTTATCAGGAGGGTTTACATCCAGCAACTTTACGGTAATAACCTGCACTCCTGTCTGATAATCATCCAGAATCTTTTGCATTTCGATCTGAGCCAAATGGTCAATTTCTTCTCTTTTAATGGTCAACACCTCATCCACAGTATAATCTCCTACAAACCGGCGCATAACTATCTCGGAAACATCCCTTATAACTTTAAGGGGATCGCGCACGACAAAAAGCAATCTTATCGGGTCTTTTATCTTAAATTGCACAATCCAACGCACATCAAGTATATTCAAGTCTCCCGTAAGCATAAGAGATTCCTCAAGATCCGAACTATAAGAATACCCCGCTCTTGCCCCTGCCCCGGTATTCCTAACCCCGAACTCCTGCTTAAGAATCTTCTCTACCTTAATAGGGGTTACTTTATCAATTCCAAAAGGAATCTTGGCATGCAACCCGGGTGAACTTAACCCGGAATATTTACCAAATCTCTGGATTACGCCTACCTCATCCGGGCCTATTGAATAGATTATACCTTTTAGCCCCACAATAACAATCAGGCCTAATATTATCCAGGGGATATATTTACCATAATTAAGGAATTTCTTTTTGCCTATATCAATTATGTCATCCGGGTTAGGAACATTCTGCCAATCCATAAAAATCTCCTTTCTTCAGTTTCATCTACTTAACAATAAAAAACCGCCACCTGCGATAATCGCAGATGGCGGCCCGACCATCTAAACCTTCGAGATTGAATCCCGAACCCATTTTTATGTATCAAACTTACTTATATTCTTACTTTACTCCAATCATACTCTTTGTCAAGAACAATCGAAAAAATACGCGAGACTAGAAATCCTTTAGTGTATTATTATATCCCCTGCTTTCCTTAAGGCGTATTTTGTGCATAATGGGCCGATTAATTCATAAATAACAGTTGTAGCCACTATTGTTGTAAAAATCATATTTCCGACTTGAGGAAAATCGCTTTTGGCAACAAGCGCGCATCCCAAAGCTACTCCTGCCTGCGGAATCAACCCAAAACCAAGATACTTTCTTACGCTTGTTGCGGCATTAGATATTTTTGCCCCCAAACTTGCTCCAAGAATCTTACCTGCTACCCTAAAAACAAGATAGGATAAACCAATAATGCTGAGTTTACCTAAAATATTTATCTCTAAGCTTGCCCCTGCTAACACAAAAAAAAGTAAAAATAATGGCGAATCTATTATTTTTAAGCTATCGAAGAATTTAAACGAATAGCGGTTTAAATTAACCAATGCTGCGCCTAAAAACATATTGGCTAAAAGAACGGATAAATTTAACCAAATGGCAATCCCGATATTTAAAAATACTATGCCCAGCGTAAGAATGAGCAATTCTGTCGGCGTACGCACAAATCTATAAAATACAGATAATACTATTGCTAAAAAAGCACCTAAAATAAACGCACCGAATATACTTAAGAGAGAAGAAAAGAATACCTTGGCCAAAAAAAAGGCCGCTAAGTTATGGGCGTAAATAGCCTGCGATATCGCAAGCGAGATAGCAAATATAATAAGGCACCAGGCATCATCGATTGCCACCACACCCAAAAGCGTATCGGTAAAATTTCCCTTTGCCCTATATTCTCTCATTACCATCACCGTTGCTGCAGGGGCAGTAGCAGAAGCAATTGCCCCAAAAAGAAGAGACAAATAGAACGGCTGTCGCAGAATTAAATAAAATATTAAAGTAACTAATATCCACGCTCCGCAAGCTTCTAATACTGAAATCCATACCACTGTTTTCCCTATCCGGCGAAGATGATATCTGGAAAAATTCTGGCCGATACCGAAAGCAATTATTCCCAATACTATATTTGAAATTAATCCCGAAGCCCCGAGAATTCCTTCTGGCACCAACTTTAATAACGAAGGACCGATAAATATTCCCAATAAAAGATATGCGGTCACAGCGGGAAGTTTAATCTTTTTAATCAGTTTTGCGGATAACAGGCCCGCAAATAGGATAAACCCTAATCCAAAGATGGTATTCATTTAATAATTCCTTTTTGCCGGAAAACTGCTTCTAAAATATCGAATATCCCGATTCTGCCGGTCAATCTACCCGCCCTATCAACAACAGGAAACTCTTCCTTTAAATGCAATTTCATCAAATTATACACCTCATCCAGCGAAGTATCTTCCTGGATAGCAATATATTCATGCTCCATAATGTCTTCAACGGTGACTAAATCCCCCAGATCATCGGTAATATCTACTTTGAATATATCTTGCTCTTCTTCATCCAAAAAGGGCACCAATTTTAACGCATCCGAATGATATGACTGCAGTGAATCTATTAAATTGCGAAATGAAACAATACCCGCCAAGCGCCTGTTTTCTTCAAGAACCGGCACCAGCGGGAATACATGAAAATCCTTAAATATCTCTAAAAGTTCCCTTAACTTTGTAGACCGTTTTACAGAGATAACTTCTTTTGACATTATTTCTTTTACTTGCATTAACCGCTCCTTAAATTAAAATTTAAGCTTTACAAGAAAGGTGATTTTCAACAAATCAGAAGAAATGGCAAAGCCTAAGCGAATATTTCTATTTTTTAATCTACTTTAATTGATATATCCTTTAACCGTTAAAAGAATACCAATCAAAATCATTATACCCCACGGTATTAACACCAGTTTAAAATTATCCGAATAGATCTTTGCAGTCTTGATCAGTGTACCCGGCAGCACTACAAGGAATAAACCTTTTATGAGCACGAGCCATCCAAAAATTGTAACTATCAGGCGCCAGTCCGCAACCCATATATTGTGAAATAATACGGTTGCCAGACCGGTAACAAACGTAAGAAGCCCGGTCACAAATACCAGTGAAGGATTTTTCGGGAAATCCTCCATGATTTGCCGGAATATCTTTTGATTAAGCATAAGGCTGGCGCCGATCACAATTATGTATGGGCCGATGAGTCTCGCAAGCAATATTGAATTATCCATAAAGTACCTCCTTGGTAAAAGGTTTTCATTACTACACTACCTTGACATATCTTAACGTAATTTATTTAAATATTTCTCTGTGAATTTCATTATATTATTCATCATTATAACTGTCTCAACCGGGTGTTTTCCCACTGCCGATTCGGCTGAAAGCATGACAAAGTCAGTGCCGTCTATTATGGCATTGGCAACATCCGTTACCTCAGCGCGGGTAGGCCTAAGGTTCTCAGTCATACTTTCAAGCATTTGTGTCGCAGTAATAACAAACTTACCCGCACGGTTACATTTCTTAATAATCATCTTCTGGATGATAGGAATTTCGTATATAGGCAATGATACCCCCATATCTCCGCGCGCTATCATAATGCCATCAGAAACTTTAATTATTTCATCGATATTCTTTATGCCTTCCCTATTCTCTATTTTAGCGATAATCCGGCACCTTGAATCTGACTTAAATAACTTTCTTACATCCAAAATGTCCTTTTTAGTGCGCACAAATGACTGAGCAATATATTCAACGCCGTGCTTTTCGCAGAAAGATACATCCTGTATATCCTTCTGGCTTATGCCACCAAATTCAAGCCTTGCCTCCGGAATATTTACACCCTTATGCTCCTTTAGGAGGCCGCCGACTATTACCTTGGTCTTAAGTCTGTTTTTAGCCCTACCGGTAACTTCTAAGGCAATATTTCCATCATCTATGAATATTCGGTGGCCGTTCTTAATACTGATTAGCGAACCATGATAATCAAAAGGTATGATTTCATGCGATCCCTTTATGTTTTGCTGGGTAAGCCATACAATACGGCCTTTCTTAAGCAAAGTTGGAGCAACGAGTCCTCCTATTCTTATCCGATGCCCCTGAAGATCGCCGAGGAGTTTTATACTTCTGCGGTATTTCGCGTTTAATATCCGAACAAGGCCTATTCTATAAAACAACTCTTGCAATTTACCGTGCGAGAAGTTCAAACGGGCAACATCCATACCGGCAAGAATCATTTTTCTAAGTACCGTCTCGCTTGATGATGCCGGGCCAAGCGTACAGATTATTTTAGTTTTAACCATTATTTATCCGCTCCCGCAAGACTTACACACAAAACCCATAATGATTATTATACCACGGCAAAGTGAGAGCACAAGAGGTTGACGAGCAGTTGAAAAGGCTCCTGGATATGTCGTTAAATAGTAGCATCCGTTTTGTCCGGTCATTTTCAGCTATAAATTGCGTAAGTCTTTAACCGGTAAATAGATGTAAAATGTCTACCTAAAAGAGATGAACACCAGATTTGTTTTCTATGTTCATCCGGAAATAAATCGCAGCAAATTTCTGTATGCCATCCCGCGATCACCCAATCTTCACTTCCGCTGAATGATCTACCCGATTATATAGCCTTTACCCTATTGAAACAATAATCATCGGCTCTAGAGAGGCGAATTACCGGCCTAGCGGCTAGACAAAGGTTTAAAAATTGTCCGTTTTGTCCGGTAATTTTTGCTGACTATGTAAAAGATCATTCTCTATTTCACAAACCCCTGCTCTTTCATTAAACCTGTAAGAAAAGTGGCCCAAATAATTTCTTTTAATAAGCTGCCATAGCCATTTTTTCTCCCCTACAACAACCCTAGGAACCTTTTTCCATACGATAAACCCTTCGCACATGGCGCAAGGCTCAAAAGTAGTGTATAAGGTTACGTTTTTCATCCCCTCAAAATCAGATTTATTTAAAACCCGGAGCGCCTCATTTATTACCAGCATCTCTGCATGATCACGCTCATCCTTATTCAATTTTACTCGATTATGATCTTTAGCAACAATGGAGCCGTTAACAACCAGAATAGCCCCAACCGGATAATCCTTAGATTCCCTTGCCAACATCCCTTCTTTGTAAGCCAGCTTCATAAAATGATAATCCGCATCCGATACATTAAGCAAAGAGTGGCTGATTGCATACAAAGCAAACAGCGAGATTAACCCAATAGTCAATATCAAAAATGAGGCAAGGCCAATAAACTGTTTTATTCTACTCTTTATTTTTATGGACATATTTAGATGAAATAAGCTAGGTTACCGGATAATTTGCCAATTCAAAGTATAGGGTTCCTTATCCTCATACGCCTTATCTTCCAATAAGTCGTAATTTGCTCCGAAGTAAAGGTTAAATATCAAACGAAAGGTATTTACGGGTGAAATCGTCGGATAAAGTTTAGAATCGTTTATGCCTGGAAAATAGTAAGCGTTAAGAATGCTGGATCTGAATCGCTGCGTTTCATTGGAATCTTTAAAAGGCAGCTCACGAAAACCGTGATCGCCTTGTATAATAATGATAGGTTGAATTCTCGATTTAGACAAAAGCGTATCGACCAGTTCCCTGATTTCCCCGTTAACAAAGAGCACCTGCTCAAGATACCTTTCCTTTCTTGATTTTATTTCGCTTTCGGGAAGCCGGCCCTTAGCTATATCCTGTGACTGAAGCAGCCAATTTGCAGGGGCGGGCTGGCCATATCTATTAAATAGAAAATCATGCGGAATCATGATGTGCGCGTAGACAAATGTCGGCGTTTGGGCATTGGGGATAGTTTTGAGATTTTCAATTATTTTTAGGTTATCTTCGCGGCTATGAAGCGAATAAAACGGAAGCATCCATTTCCTGAAAGTCGTCATGTATAATAAACGGGCCTCAAAATCGTTCAGGTATTTGAAGTGCCCCCAGCCGAATGCCGGCCTGCGGTTGGAGTAATCAATATAAGTATACCCCTTGGAGGACAAAATGGATGCAGCTTGATTTTGGCTGATAAGCCGGGTTAATAAATCCTTAACACTTTGCTTGCCCATATGCCCTTTATTTGAAAATATTATTAATTTTTGCAAATAATCCATATTTAATGGCGATGCCATAGAATAAGATGTGCGGGTATAATTGCTACGGCTATCCTCGGCGACATAAAACCCCTTCCCTTTAAGAAAATTTAGAATACCGCTATTATCATAATTCCAATAATCCTTCAAAGTGCTCGCACCCATATAGGAATCAAAAACTATACAATATATATCGGGAAGCATCTGCCTCCCTTCTTCCCCGGCAGGTCGGTGGCTTATCAAGTTAGACTCATAATTTGATCCGGAAGATTTATTAAACTTAAGGTTTTGAATTTGAAACAACCCCAGCTGGCAGAGCGGAATAGAAACGAGGATAATGGATGCAATGTTCAAAAATCGCGATACCTCCATGGCTTTTCTTCGCCATTTTAAAATTGCCGAGATGCCCAATATGTAAAACGCGTAAAAAATGCCTAAAAAATGCTTTTCTATAAATAAGGAGGGAATTAATAACTCAAAAATACTGCCGAAAGAAAGAAATAAGATTAAGGTGAAGGATACCAGTAAAGAAGCGGTATAGCGGTCTCTGGTCAGCCAGGTAAGTAACTTTGAAGACAAAAAAGCAAAGACTAAGAGGACAATAAGAGGCCGCAGAACGTCATAAAAAGGCACCTCCCCAATATTACCCGCATATAAAAACAATACCGGATATATCGCAAATAATACCGGGTGGATCAAGCGAACTGTTTTTTTTAACACGTTTTGTTCCGCAGTAAATAAATTATCCGTTTTGACTCCCTAACTGTTTCACGCCCCTCGATAAAAAAGAACATTTCAAATTCTTTTTCAAAATTTAGCTGGGAATATTTATCAAAAATATCCTTGCGCGCGGCTAAAAGTCTCTTGGCCTGCGGATCATCCTTGGGGACAAATTCGATAATAGCGGAATGGCAGTGTTGATGAAAGAAAACTGCTAACTGCTCAAAGGATAAGTTATTGCCAATGACAAGATGGTGAATCAAGGCAAGCGCCACTATGGTATCGGCTGGGCCCCTCTCCCATAAAGACATTCGCTCGCCAAGATTCCAGCCCATCGCGGGGCTGGGGTTATTTATATCCATAACCAGAGGAAGAAGGTTCGATTCATTGTTCTTTTTCATTTCAAGATAGTTATGTTCAACGCTCATGGGATCCAGGTCAAAAGATATCACGGGGATGCCAGTTTTACCGATAATACGGCTGAATAGGCCGGTGTTAGAGCCGATATCCCATACGTTTTTAGGTTGAAGCCCGTCTATTAAAGAGGTAACAATTTGTTTTTTATGAGCAGACGCTTCTGCAGTATAGCTCTGGCCGTCTTTGTAATATTGAACCCAAGTGGTTTTATTCTTTGGTGATAATTTTATGCTATTTACTCCCGCCTCTAAGCTATCGACCAACCCCAGCAGTGACAGGCGATTGATTCTTTTTTGTGCATGATTTTGATTGAGCCGGCTGTTCAAAAAACATCTCTGGAATTTTGCATGTCCGTGGATATGTACCCCGCAGGATAAAGTCAGGAACGTATGCCAAGGAAGGAGTGAGCTTGCTAAATCAAGCGGAATTCCATCCAGGAACAACCGAAATAGTTTCCCGAGCCGCAGGTCTTTATGCGCCATAAGAGCTAAGGGGGCGAGAAAATGTTGACAGAATTGCCGGTAGGCAACCCAGGGAACCCCCTCTTCATATTTTTCGAATGACAAAGTATCAATTAAAACGGGTTTCCCCTTGTCAAATTGAATATTATAAACGCTGGAATCTTTAAGAATCATGTTATATTCGATGGCTGCTTTTTGAATTTTCAATGTTGCAAGAGCAGCGTCTTTAAGCTGTGAGAAAGACCACTCGTAAGGATAGGAAATAAAAACTATGGGGCGCGGTTTTATAACCTCAAATACCTGCCCAGCATCTGGAAGATCTTCCCGCAATTCTGCGCCTACCTGTGTATGCGGGATTAACAATGAAGATTCTACAAGATAACGGTAAAGGCCGGATTTTAGCAGGTGCTCATAATTTTGTTTGTAGCTTTGGTTTATGGTACGGAAGATTTCTCCCTTGCGGGTATAAACATGTCCGCTTGGGTCGCGGAATGATCCTGGTTGTTTTACGGTCTGCATCATTTTTTTATTCTTTTAGATAAAAACTTCCTTGAAAGAAATGCTAAGATGTTTCTCCAGTAAAGCTTAACCGTAAAAAGAAAGGCCATAAAGAATGCAATAACAATCTGGAAGAGGTAACTTCCTGAGCCGGCGTCGATATAAGCCAGGACATTCACCGGAAGAAGCAAGAAAATAAAGATAAGTATAAGAACCGTGCAGTTTATAATTTTTATGGTATCCCCCTTCTCCTTGTTACGGCTTTCAACTGCCCCTCATCAGAAACATATCAAGCAGCAAAGCTCCACGCCTTACAATATGTTATTATACTTTATAAAATTTCCTTTCCAATGGATTTTATATAATTAACATCTGAAGTAATAATACTGGTATATTCATTCAAACTAAGCCTTTAGCCTCCTATGACATAAAAATAGCGTTGGCTCTTTTATTAAGAATCAACGCTATCATTGCTACCTCTTCCATTAAAAATGAAAATATGGGGTTCCTCTCGTATTTCACAAGAGGAAACCTCTCTAAATTTATTGACCTAATTATATGGTGTATACCTCAAGATATCAAGAATATTCTGGCTTTAGAGAAACTATTTCCTCGCGAAATTCGAGCAACTTAAGCTTTTACCCAGCGAAATCCTGCGAATCCCAAAGGGCACAGCAGGAATGTCCGTTTTGTCCGATGATTTCTGGCTTTGAATCACCTAACTCTAGCAAGAATAAAGACTTGGGATTTATTTGGCTCAAAACAACGGACAAGTTCCAATCCGATACCCCTTGGCGATTAAGAAAACCCCAATTGCAAGCATTAGAATCCAAGGGATTATTACAGCTTGTTATTCTTGGCAAACAATGCTGCCATTTTAGCAGAAGTATCAGAAGAAATAATAAGCCAGGCACCCTTAATAAGTATATTCCAACCAAGGAGCGTAACGATTATGCGCCAATCCAAAACCCAAAGATTATGAAAAAGCACAATAGCCAAGCCCATCACAAAGGTAATAAGCCTAGTTACATAAACCAAGGCTGCATTTTTGAAGAAATCATCCAAAATCTCCTGGAAGACTTTTGGATTAAATAACAAGTCAATACCAATCACCGTAATGTAGGGACCGCTAAACTTAGCAAGCAGTATCGAATTGTCCATACGCGCTCCTTTCTTACTGTGTTTTTACCTTAATTAACTTAGAACCTGTTATTTACTCTTTACTACCGCAAGGTATGCCCCTCCGTCCTTATTAACAGCTACTTTACGAAGCACATACAATTTAATAAACTTCTTAAAATCATTAACCGTTTTAACCATTTACTTCTTTTTCTCTCCACCATCCAATTTTCTAATTTTTTTAATCTTCTGTTCTAAAGAACGGTAGGACTCATAAAAGTTTCCTAGAGCAACCTCTAAGATTATTTTTTCGTCCTTATTGCATTCTTTAACGAAATCCGCGGAATCCGGAATCAAATACGCATCTACATTGCTTAACGGCTGATTCTCCCATTTTATCATTCCGTTTACTTCATAAAAAGTCGCTCCGGCAGGAATAACCAGGACAAATATAAGCATGCACCCAATAAACACAAATAATAGTTCTTATTTATTTTTGCTATTTGTCTTGCGAATATTTCTTTATACATATTCATTCCTTTTACTATTTATTGCACCTTGTATTAATCTTTTTTTATGCACATAAGCAAGCCTACAAGAAATCCAATTACCATACTGATGAATATGCTAATAGCAGAACTACTTTTAAAAGACCAAATAAGAAACTTTACCTGGACTATTTCATAGTTCTGCGCAGTAAAAACAATTAATATGATCAAAACAGTTACAATAAGTATCCATTTCCAAACCATTCTTTATCCTCCTTACAAAAACAGCTTTCAACTAAATAATTTAGTTTAACAACTTACATTCTAACCAGGAAATTATCTACTGCCTTACCGAAGAAAAAATCTTGCTAATCACATTTTCTTTGGCATAACAAATTAATTCGTCATCTGCTTTAATAATAAAGTCACCATGGGGTGCACCGATGAATTGTGTTTTCCTATCAACCTTACGATAAATAGCTAAAATAAGTACTTCATCTAAATGCGGCTTGATTTCCTTTATTGATTTCTCACTACAAGGATTATCTTTCTTTACAGTAATCTTGGCTATTGCCCAACCTGCTCCAAGCCCAAATAATTGTTCATAATCATAAATACGCAAGGTGGTAAATTTCTCAAGTGCTTTAGTAATAATAATCTTCATTACATTATAAATATATTTTGATCTGGCAAAAAGAAAAATGCACAAAAGCCCTGACAATAACACTTCTCCTCTGGTAATAATGCTCCTGCCTGTTTGTCCAACAAATGCTAGAACTAACGATGCAATAGCAGTGGTTACTCCTGCGCTCCCCAAAAGAATAAGGACCCTAATAATACGCCTACGTACTGGATGCGTAACAACAGCTTCAGACTCAATAGTAGTGTACCCTACTCCTGAGAACGCTGACTGCGCTTGGAAAGAAGCTATCTCAGAAGACAACCCAGTAAGCTCTAAAGCAATAGCACCGATTCTTACTGCAATGATTGATAGCATAATAATTATTAATAAACCAAATAAAGCAATCATTTTATCCCCCCCCCTCCTACGACTTGCCGTAGAAAATTTTACTCAATAGCATTTGTCTGGTAAGAATCTCTTAAAAATAACGCAGAAGTATTGATTTTATCGGAAATACACCTAATAAAAGACAAGTCGAGCTCCTTAGGCAATCCAAAAATATTGATATCCGCCAAAGGCGCATCCGCTATTGCCTTATCGAAAGAATTGCCCAGAACCATAGTTTCAGTTTCATTAGATAACCGCATAAGTTTCTTCAGCTTATTAAGGTAGATCCGCGCTTCCTCTTTCTTTTGCTCTTCGCTTGTTACCTGAATCAGCCGCAATTTAACCTCCCAATTTCTTTCCAATTGCAAGCCAATCAAGACTCCTAAATGGATATTGGGGCTTCCTCTGCTTATCCAGAGATTAACTACCTGACGCTGGCCAAACGCTACTTTTGGGTGAAACCTAAAGATCATAACCCCCATCCCCAGAGATTCCGCCATAACGCTCAGGTTTTTTAATGCTCCATCATGATCTGGATCTACTCCCAGACGAACAAATAATACATTGGGAGACAGGGCTAACCCCGCTAAAGTTTGCGTAACCGTTATTGCCCCCTGTAAGAATTCATTCGACTCAACCGCAAGCTCAGAAACAAACATGCCATCTTTCTTCAATGGGGCAGATAAGGCTGCAAGCTGTTCTATAGCTCTCTTTCTTGCCTCAACTTGCCCGCTTTCATTCTTTTTAACTATATTTAAAAATGAGATTCTACCGCGCGGATAAGCAATTCCTTTGAGAAAATTGATCATACCTAACCAGTCGCGCGAATCTTCTATGGGTATAAGAAGATTGGGCTTCCATATTTTAGGATGATAAGGAAGTTGCAATGCGATTTTAGTTGCCTGTTCAGTTACAAAAATGAATATGCCCCTACGGATATCCGGAGAATTATTATGGCTATGCCTGCGTGCAAGTAGAATGTAGATAAGCACGGTTACCGCAATTGCGATTACGCTGAATGATTGATTAATAAGAAACATCGCGTAGAAACAACCAATCGCCCCGAACAAAGACACAATAAGGGGTATTTTTAATTTCGGGCGGAAACTTACAATGCCAGTAATTTTCTCAATAAAAACAATTATATTCAAGGTTCCATAAGTAATAAGAAAAAACATGGTGAGAACACCGGCAATAGTATCAAGTGTTCCTAAAGAAATAGTTAGTAAGGCAAGCAGTGCAGTAAAAAGAATTGCTGGAGTAGGCTCACCTTTAGAATTCAGATAATTAAAGGAATAAGAAAATGGAATTGTTCTGTGTTTGCTCAAAGCCAGCAGAGTTCTAGGAGAAGCTATAAACATGGTTAACGCCGAAGAAAGAGTCGCGCCCATCATTCCGGCGATTACCAGAAAACGCCAGCGCGCTAAATCCATAACAATAGAAGTATTATTTACTAAATCCGCAGGCACAGCTGAAGACGCAAGCCAGAAAGATAGAGCTAAATAGATACAAAAAGTTACACCGATAGCAAAAAGTGTTCCCAGGGGAATGTTGCGTTCCGGTTCCTTAAGTTCACCCGACATGCTGACACCTGCTAAAATACCTGTTACTGCGGGGAAAAATATCGCGAATACTTTCCAAAAATCCATCTGCCACAATCCATGCCAGCAAACTACAGACTGTTCCAGCCTGCCCCTACCTAAAAAGATCGAAACAAGAGAAAACGCGATAATCCCCATGATAACGTACTGAATCCGAAAGGCAAATTTTGCACTGATATAAGAAATAATCAGTAAAATTAACCAAGTTATAACTGAAATTAGTATAAAACTATGCTGCGGAAAGATCGAAACCCAGCATTCAGTAAAACCAGCAATATAAAAAGCTACTGAAATTGCCTGGCAAAGATATAAAGGAATTCCTATGGCACCACCAGCTTCCAGTCCAAGAGACTTAGAAATTATAGAATAGGCGCCTCCTGTGCCTATCCTAATATTAGTAGTAATACTTGAAACAGAAAGCCCGGTACAAAGTGTAATCAAATTACTGATTATAATAATAGTAAGTGCTCCTGCCAACCCAACCTGGCCCACAACCCAACCTAACCGTAGATACATCACTACGCCTAAAATACTTAAGAGCGTAGGAGTAAATACCCCTTCAAAAGTGCCGAATCTTTTTGCTTCCATAGGTAGTTCTCTCCAGCAACTATTTATTCTATTAAACGATTAATTTTATTATATCACAAGTAAAGATTTAATAATATTCTTCATTTATTCATATATTTCTGCCTTAAGAAGTTATCTTTTGAAAATATTTATGGTGACCCCTCTAAGGCCGCCCAGAAAGGGCTCACCATAGAAACACTCTCTGTAAACAGGTATGGCGGAATTTGAGAAGTTGGTCGACTCCCCTAACGGTGGCTTAACCTGAATCACCAACGGCTCAATCAAATGATGAACCTTTTACTACTTGCACCTAGCATCCAAGAAGAAATCCTCTGCTCAGAAAATGAGAATATCTTCATGATCCCCGAGTACAAATTACGCAACATTGCCTTCGAGTTAAGTTGGGATAAACAGCTCGGAATGTGGCAAGATCTTCTTAAAAACTCCTCTCAGTAACACCTCTCTCTTTTCTCCAATTCCTAGTTTATGCCCATAATTCGAACCAAAATAATGCAAATAATCGGTAATTATGCCATAAACTAGCCAGCATAAACTAAGAGAAGATTTGGCTTATTTTGGCGTTAAAGTGGCTTAATTCAGAGAGGTTTTTTAAACAGCTTGTAGTGCAGGAAATTTTAATGTGAGTTCAATAAATGCAGCTCCCTAACTCTTTCCGCAGCAAACAATTAAGATATGTCCATATCAAAAAGGTGGACATGTAATCATAATGCTATATTTTTAATCTCTCAATCTCGGCTTTTAGTTTCTCTGCGGATGCTCTAAATTGTACTTCTTCTTCTTTAGAAAGTTCAATCTCTAGCTGCCGCTCTATCCCGTTTCGGTTTACGATAGCCGGAATGCTCAAATACACATCGCTAACACCATGGCGATTTTCCAAATACCCCGATACCGGTAATACAGAATTTTCATCTCTTAAAATAGCCGAAACAATCTTTACCAAAGACAATCCTATCGCGTAATACGTTGCTCCTTTGAATTCAATGATTTTATAGGCTGAATTTTTTACTTCCTCAAAAATCTTTTGCAAATCTTCCTTGTAATTACAGCCCTGGCGGTTGCAGAGAGGGCAATATTTACTTAACCTCATTCCGCCTATATTAGCCTGACTCCATACCGCCAATTCTGTATCCCCGTGCTCACCAATGATGTAGGCATGAACATTTCTGGCATCAACACGACAATGTTCGCTCAAAAGATATCTAAAACGCGAAGTATCCAACACCGTGCCTGAACCGATGACTTTCTTCTTCGGAAACCCGGATACTTTCATCGCTACATACGTAAGGATGTCGACCGGATTAGAAACTATTAATAGAATAGCATCTTTAGTGTATTGTATAATGTTACCTACTATCTCCTTCATTATTCCAGCGTTTCTCTGCAACAGATCAATACGGCTTTCTCCGGCTTTTTGCTTTACGCCAGCAGTTATAACAACTATGTCGGCATTCTTGCAGCCCTCATATCCTGCTGGGTATATTTTCACCGGAGGCACAAAAGCAGCACCATGATTTAAATCCATGCATTCGCCATTAGCTCGATTTTCGTCTTTGTCTATAAGCACAATCTCCCGCGTTAAACCAGTTCTCATGAGAGAAAAGGCAAAGGTTGAGCCAACGCTACCTGCGCCAATAATCACTACTTTAGAAACTGAATTTTTCATAATAACCTCGCCAACTTAAAATATCAGACATAACTACCTTAAACTAAATAAACCACTATTTTATCGTGGTAATAATTTTTTAAATTTATAGCTAATATAAATTAGCGAACCACCTAACATCATAAATGACAAGGCCACAATCAAAGACAGCAGCTTAGGAAATATCGAGATTAGAATACCCGCAACAATAAGAATAACGCCTGTTATCATTGGTTACTCCTTTCCGTTAGATATAACACTTCAATTTATGCGTTGACCCGTTTATCCCAAAACAACTCGATCCATTTTCTTAATTCGACCGAAACAAAACTTAAGCCGCACATCGCCGCAATGTATTTCCAATGTTCCATTGTCAAAGAAACCACTCCAAACCACTTAGGAACAATATAAATGGCTGCTAGTTGCAGTAATACCCCAACGATACAACTTGCATAGATTAAGGGGTTTATCCTTATGCTCTCTGCCAAATTGTAAAAAAACGGCATTCTCTCTTTCTGCGCCTGAATGCCGTTAAACCATTGTGTTGCCACTACCGAAGTAAAAATTATAGAATTAACTGTCCCGTAAGGATACAGCTTGTTCAAATGGGCAAATAGCATCACATGCGCTACTCCCATCAAACCGGCAAAATACATAATTCTAAAAATCTGGATATTGTCAAAAAACTGCTTATCGGGTTTTTTCGGTTTATGCTCCATCACATTACCTTCTTCTTTGATAAACGGGAACACTTTATCCTGCACGCCATCAGTCACTAAATTAATCCAAAGAATTTGTATCGCCAAAAGCGGAAGCGGCATTCCGAGCAAAACACAAGCTGAAACCAAAATTAATTCCATAATGCCTGTCGAAACAAGATAATATATAACCTTACGCAAGTTACTGGCTATGATCCTGCCGTTTCTTATGGCATTAATAATAACTTTTAGGTTATTATCCACGATAACCATCTTGGCCACGCTTTTGGCGGCTTCGCTCCCTGAGCCCATGGCAATGCCAAGATCGGCGATTTTTAAAACAGGCACATCGTTAACGCCGTCTCCGGTCACCGCAACGATCTCTCTCTTGGATTGCAATAACTTCACAATACGATATTTCTGTTCAGGCAACACCCGCGCCAACACCGTCGTTTCACCAAGCGCATCGCTTAACTGTTTATCATCGAGCTTATCAATATCTTCCCCAGCAAAAACTTTGTCTCCTTCTTTATAAATCCCGACTTGGCGCGCAATCGCTTTGGCCGTCAACAGAAAATCACCGGTGATCATCATCACGCGAATGCCTGCTTTTTGCGCTGTTTCAACCGCCTCCTTAACGCCTTCTTTGGGCGGATCAAGAAATCCTACTAGCCCTACGATATTAACTTTCCATTGCTCAGGATTATCGTTTGAGAAATCGCCTGCTCCAAAAGCCAATATGCGTAAACCGTTTTCAGCCATTTGACCCATCTTGGCTTCCAGCTTAGTAAACTCCCCCATATTTGCTGCGATAGTCTTAAAGCTCTCTAAAGCCCCCTTAACAAAAATCATTCGCTTGCCTTCAAAGTCGTTCCCGCTGGCCATAAGTTTCTTAGAAGAGTCGAAAGGATAAGAGAAAAAACGCGCATGCCGCTTTCTCAGTGCTTCATATTCTCTACCGCACCATGCGGCCAAACTCACGTCAACTGGGTCTCCCAACCCGTTTTCCGAATCATTCGACAGGCAAGCCGCAATACGCAACATTTTCTCATCCAAAGCGAAAGATTCCTGAACGGTGAGCTTGCCCTCCGTAATTGTTCCTGTCTTATCGGAGGCAATTACCGTAGCACTTCCCAGAGTCTCAACCGCCGGCAGATGCCTAGTAAGCGTCTTCTTCCTGCTCAGAGCTATCGCACCAATAACCATAACCAGAGTAATAACCAACGGCAGACCTTCGGGGACCGCAGAGACTAATTGCGCAATTAGAACATATACGGTCTCAGCAGGCTTTGCTCGCTTTGCTATATCAATTCCTCCAACCACCAATAGAAGTCCGATCACCAAGAAAACATATTTTCGCGAGAAAGATTGTATTGCCTTGGTTACCGGCGTAGGAGGAGATTTTTCCTTAACCTTATTGGCTATTGAAGCAAAGTAAGTCTGGCTGCCGGTTTTTACTACTACGGCCTTACCTGAACCCTTAACTACCGCAGTCCCTGTCAAAACCATATTTGTCAATTCATATGGCTTAGCCCCCTCTTTTAACAAAGCGGCATGGTCTTTCGTAACCGGCAAAGATTCCCCAGTAATAGACGACTCATCGATTGAAAGCCCTGCGCTTTCAATAAGGCGGGCATCAGCACTAACCATATCGCCATCGCCAAGCACTATCACATCGCCAGGGACCAGTTCGGAGGAAGGTAATTCTTGAAGTTTACCATCGCGCAATGCCTTAACTTTGTGTTCGGTCATCTTTTTAAGTGCCTCAATAGAGGCCTCGGCCTTTACCTCCTGCCAGAAACCAATCAGTCCGTTAAAAATAACCAGCCCAATAATAACAAAAAAATCCTTCAAATCTCCCAGCCAAAGTGAAAGCGCCGAAGCCACGAATAAGATATAAATCAACACACTATTGAATTGCCGCAAGAAAAGCATAAACTTACTTGCTTTCCTCTCCTGCAACGTATTTTTTCCGTATTGTTTGAGCCGTAAACCTGCTTCATCTGCTGAAAGCCCGACCTGCGAGGATTTCACAGCGTTAAGTACTTCTTCTAATTTTAAAGAATGCGGATACATAAGCACGGCGGATCCTTTTGATTACGATTAAAAATACCTATTAATCTTTACGTATACACATAAGTAAGCCGATTAGAAAACCAATCACCAAGCTCACAAAGATAGTTATCGCGGAACTGCTCTTAAATGACCATACGAGAAACTTAATCTGTACAGGCTCGTAATTCTGCGCAGTAAACACAATCAGCAGCATTAGAATTGTTACTATGAGCACCCATTTCCAGGCCATTTTCATCCTCCGGTCAACATTGGTTAAAGAAAAACCTTTGCCATCGTCTAATAGCAAAGGTTTTGAATATCCCGCACTGCTGATATTAGGCTATTAGACGCCGGCTTACATCTTTATCTATTCCCGATGTTTGATTCGACAAAATCCCAATTGATGAGGTGCTTTATGAAAGCATCCAGGTAATCAGCTCTTCTATTTTGATAATCAAGATAATAGGCATGCTCCCAAACATCGACAGTCAATAATGGTGTCAACCCATGCGCTATAGGTGTATCCGCATTGGATGTCTTCAATACCGTTAGCTTGCCGTCCTTGGCGACCAACCACGCCCATCCGCTTCCGAATTGAGTTAATGCCGCATTCTTAAATTCTTCAGCAAATTTATCAAAACTACCAAAATCAGACTCAATCTTATTAATTATGGCACCTTTCGGAGTACCACCTCCGCCCTTTTTCATTGATTTCCAATAAAACGCATGGTTCCAGACCTGAGCCGCATTATTGAAGATAGCCATCATCGAGGCATCATTAGCTGTCTTCTTAACAATATCCTCGAGCGTAGCATTGGCAAGTTCTGTATCTTTGATTAAACCGTTCAACTTCTCGACATAAGCACCGTGATGTTTTCCATGATGAATTTCCAGCGTTTTAGCACTGATGTGCGGAGATAGAAAATCCTTTGAATAAAGCAAATCTGGCAATAAGATGGGCATAATGGACTCCTTTCTAATACACCTGTACACCTGCTTAAGTAAGTATATTTTATCACAAAAACACTTTTCCATAAATCAAAAACTATTCTTTGTTGATAAATTTCATGCCCTTATCCTACTCAAATGGTGAAATTTGATAAGCCCATTCAGGCAGACGCAGATATTGAGAAGTCAAGCGGTGTCTCCCGCAAGGACGGGCAGCAATATTGCACAAGGAGAAGACATCTCCGCACACAGCTATTTTCATTATATAGCGAGCATTATATAAGAGAGGAATTGGCCTATTTTGGCGATAAAGAGGCTCTATTCAGAGAGGCTTTTAAAACAGCTTATGGTACGAAGAATACCAATATGTGGCTAATAAATGCGTTACCCTAACTCCTAGGGACATCACCAGATAAAAACGGCTATGACCGCTGTTGCGATCATAGCCGTTAAACTCTCCCATTATACGAGGAGACTGAAATTACTGGGTGGGTAACGAGATTCGAACTCGCGGCCACCTGAGCCACAGTCAGGAGCTCTATCCAACTGAGCTATACCCACCAAAAACTAATACCAATGAATAATATAATGACAATTACGGCAAACCCACTCTAGATTTTCTATTTTATTATTCTTTCTATTCCCATCTTTATGATGGACTAATAAAACCCTTTTATCAACAACTCCGCATTTATTACATTTTTTCTTTATTCCTGACCTATTTATCAGGTCTCTATAAGCATTTTCTCCTGCTATCCAATTTGGCGCATTAACACCACAACGCACATTCTTATTTTCCCATGAACAATGACAACTTTGTGAACAAAAGAATCTTTTGCTTTTTGATTTCCTATAATCCCGCGGGGTTCTATAAATCCTCTTGCCACAATTAATGCATTCTACCCATTTTCCATTAAACTGGGATTTTGAGCGGCAGTTTATTGAACAATACTTACCCCACCCTTTCTTCACGTGGAAAGGCTTTGAATAGAATTCCTTACCGCAAATCTTACATTTCTGAATAGGCACAATTTAATTATATCAAATAGCGACGGCTTTGTCAATTAAATGCGATAAACCACAGTCTAGCGCTCTAACCAGTTGAGCTATAGCCACCATAAATCCAATAAGGACTAGTCTTCCGAAGTCTGCTTGTTCATCGCATCTTCAAAAAACTTCTTTAATCCATTACCTAAAGCAAATACCCCATCGACCGCAGCCTTAGTCAAATCCGAACCGCTTTTAACACCGCTCTGCAGCATTTTCCCAGGCCATAATAACATATCTTGAGGCCTTAGCCCAGAATTAGTTCTCGCCTGCATAAGCTTACCCTCAAAAGCGGATTTGATATTCTCAAAACCAAACTGGGGATGATCCATTTTAGTATGCAAAGTAAAATCCAAAACCACCTTACCCTGGTTCATCGCCTTAAACATATCAAGCACAGCATCAGTCAACCTCTCTGCCTTCTGCTGCGGCTCTTCAGGAGCACGTACCCTGCGGACAATATCCACTAATTCCAAATGGCATTGCGCGGATATATCATTATTCTCCCCCTTGATTTTACTGCTGAAATTAAGTTTAGCCTTATCAATGCGCGCCTTCTCTAAATCCACCCAGGTAGAATAATAGGGATAAAAAGCAATCGCGTCAATATCTTCAATTTCTAAATTAGCGGACATATCCTTTTTATGAGGATTTACCCAGCCATCAAGAGAAATCTTGCCGTCAGGCTCGCCTGACTGCCAGGGCAGCCGACCGGCTAGATTAAAGTTAACAACCCGGTCAACTGGATATGTATATAAATCTTTTAAATTTATGTCTATATTCTTAATTACCACTGTAACATTGCGCGAATCAGCGGTATGGTCAATAAAATATATTTCTCCGCTCCTTAACTTAAAACTCTTGATAATTAACTTAAAATTATCTTTGGTTTCTATGGGAGCATCCTCTTTGGGCTTATCCGTTTCCGGAATAACAACGACTTCAGCAGTATCGGTTTCCGCCGGCGGAAGAGGAAGCTTTCTCTCGCAAGATATTCTAGGCCTTACAATCCTTACTTTGTTTAAAGCAAGCTTGCCTGCCAAAAGATTAGGAATACTTGGAGAAATATAGACATAGTCTATTTTAACCAGGCCTTCTATATCTATATCCATTAATTCCAGGTTAAGCGGCGGCTTAAGGTTAAGCTGGCCTATGCTTACTTTACGGCCGAACGCAGACTCCAGTTTATCCGCAAGTATAAATTTGGCCTTAACCATTAGAAAAACATAAATAAAAGTTAAAGTAATTACTAATATTGATACTACGACAAAAATACTTTTCCAGTTTTTCATAAAATATATACTTATCTTCGATTTATTATGCGCCTGGGCCGAATCGAACGGCCAACAACCGGCTTAGAAGGCAGGTGCTCTATCCAATTGAGCTACAGGCGCATTAATTTTAAATGTCGGGGCGACAGGACTTGAACCTGTGACCTCTTGCTCCCAAAGCAAGCGCTCTAGCCAAACTGAGCCACGCCCCGTGCACAAGCACGACACCCGCGCAATTTCGCCACAAGGCGACACTGGCCGATTCCTTGTAGGCCAGGTGCCTATTAACGTTAGCGCGGGGTGCCGTTATTTATGAATATCAAGTATATCAATTACCTATTTGCTTCTCAATATATTTCTCAATGATCCGCCGGGCCTTCTTTAAAGCATGATAACGGTGGCTCATTTTATGCTTTATCTTCTCCCCAAGCTGGGCAAAAGTTTTTTTATATTTAGGAATATAAAATAGCGGGTCATAACCAAAACCCGAGCTGCCTTTGGATTCAAGGGCAATTAAACCTGAACAGCTACCTTCTACTACCCCCAATAAGCCGCTCTTATCAGCTAACGCAACAGCGCAGGAATAACGGGCTTTTCTTTTTGTAAGCGGCAAACCTTTAAGCAGCTTTAACAGTTTAAGATTATTTTTCAGGTCGCTTTTGTCTCCGCCGGAAAAACGGGCGGAATAAATCCCCGGAGCCCCATCCAGGAAATCAACACATAGGCCGGAATCTTCTCCCAGGCAAAGTTTGCCTGTAAAACGGGCTAATTTAGTTGCCTTCTTCGCGGCGTTCTCCTGGAAAGTCTTGCCATTCTCTAATACATACGGCGCATCTTTGTAATCTTCGAGAGAAAGCAAGGTTAACTTTATTCCTTTTAAAATATCTTTTATTTCGCTTAATTTCTTTTTATTTCGAGTCCCAACTACCAACTGTATCATTTAGATAAAATATCCCCTACCAATTTCCTCTGAATACTAAAAAGTTCTTCAATCCCTTTTCTGGCTAAATCCAGCATAACATCCATCTTTTCTTTGGAAAAAGGCTTTCGCTCAGCAGTCCCCTGGATTTCAATAAACTCTCCTTTTCCCGTCATGATCACATTCATATCCACTTCAGCTTTTGAATCTTCTTCATAACATAAATCTAAAATCATATTGTCATTTAGGATACCTACGCTGGTAGCGGCAATATAATCCAGAATTGGTACACGTTCAATTCTTCCTTCTTTTTTAAGTTTCTGCAGGGCGTCTACCAAGGCGACAAAACTTCCGGTAATTGAAGCTGTGCGCGTGCCTCCGTCACCCTGTATAACATCACAATCAACCCAAATAGTGCGTTCCCCTAAATATTTCATTTCAGTAACTGACCTGAGCGACCTGCCAATCAGGCGCTGGATTTCATAAGTACGGCCGGAATCTTTACCACGCTGAATACGGCTGCCGCAGGAACGCGGAAGCATGCCATATTCGGCAGTCACCCAGCCTGTGCCTGAATTTCTTAAAAATGGCGGGACAGTTTCCTCAACCGAAGCAGTACAAATCACCTTAGTATTACCTAATTCAATAAGACATGAGCCTTCCGGGTATTTAATATAATTTCTGGTTATGGTAACCTTTCTTATTTTATCCGCCCCCCGGCCGTCAAACCTTACCATATATACTCCCTCCATTAGCGTCAATTGCCACAATCAACGGAAAATCCTTAACTTCTAATTTTAAAATTGCTTCCGGTCCTAATTCGCTATAAGCAACTATTTTTGCTTTCTTAATAAACCGGGATAAAAGCGCGCCGCATCCGGCATAAGTAATAAAATAAATACCTTTATGTTTCTTAATCGCTTCTTTGACTTCTTTTGACCTGCCTCCTTTACCGATCATTGCCTTTAATCCCTTAGAGAGCAATAAAGGAGTAAAAGCATCCATGCGCGAGCTGGTAGTCGGTCCGCAGGAACCGATAACCTTGCCCTTTGGAGTTTGGGTTGGCCCGCAATAATAAATAACCGCGCCTTTAAGTTCAATAGGCAGCTTCCTGCCAGATTTAATGGCCTCGGTTAATCTCTTATGCGCCTGGTCACGGCCGGTATAAATAGTACCGTTTAATAAGACTTCATCACCTGACTTTAAAAATCTTATATTCTTATCTGTAAGCAAAGTATTAAGTCTTCTCATTTATAGAATCTTGGTTGCGCTGCGTAAAGCATGGCAACTGATATTTACGCTAACCGGCAGGCCTGCGATATGCGTCGGATGCGCATGAAGATGGACTGCTAAAGCAGTATTTGCGCCGCCTAAGCCCATTGGCCCGATTCCGGTTTGATTTATAAGTTTTAATAAGCCTTTTTCCAATTTTGAATTCCTGGTTGATATCTTGCGCAATAAAGCCTTCTTAGCCATCAGACAAGCATAATCCGCCGTGCCTCCGATACCTACGCCGATAACATACGGCGGGCAGGCATCCGGACCGGCATCCTTTACCGCCTTAACAATAAACTCTTTAATCTCTTTAATATCTGCCGTAGGCTCAAACATTTTTAATTGGGATTTATTTTCACAACCAAAACCTTTTGGCAATAAAGTTAACTTGATTTTGCTGCCCTTAACTATATCCGTATGTATTACGCAGGGAGAGAACTTTGATTTTCCTCTATTAAGCGGATCTCCGACGATGGAGTTCCTCAAACAATATTTCTTATACCCTTCTTCTACGCCTTTATTCACCGCCAGCCTTAAATCTCCTCGGACTGAAACATCCTGGCCTATCTCAATAAAGACAATCGACAACCCGGTATCCTGGCAGATTGCCAGTTTTTGTTTTCTGGCATAAGCCGCATTATCTAATACCGCTTTTAGGATTTTCTTTGCCCGGATATTTTTCTCGGCTGCGTAAGACTTACGCAAAGCAGATAAAACATCTCTGCGCAGGAAGAAACTAGCCTGCTTAACTAACTCTGTTACGACTTTGGTTATTTTTATTGCCCCTATCTTCCTCATTTGGCCTTGTATTCCCGAGAAACAGTAGTGGTAATCCCTCCGCGAGGATTAAATACTCCCTTAATGCTCGCCCAGCGTGGTTTAACCGCCCGCACAAAATCCTCAAGCATCTTGTTAATTAAATGCTCGTGGAATATTCCGATGTTTCGGTAAAATATCGTATACATCTTAAAGGATTTTAGTTCCACGCAGAATTTAGCCGGTAAATATTCAATCCGGATAACCGCGAAATCCGGCAGCCCTGTCTTAGGGCAAATACAGGTAAACTCCGGGATATCTAAATTAATCGTATAAACTTTATCCGGATACTGGTTTTGCCACACTTCTATTTCAGGAGTTTTTAATTTCCGGACATTTTTCTGCAAGCCTTCATAACTAGAGCTTTTCATTTATCTTACTCCTACTATTTTATGTATCTGCGGGATAACGCAGGCAGTAACCCTTTGCTGAACGCAGATTTTCTTAAAACTTGATAATTTATCCTTTAAAAGATCGTAGTGTTCGTTGCTGTTCGGCTGCAGGATTAAAATACTCTCCGGGCTTACCCCTTTAATCAGCTCAATTGCCTGTTTTAAATCATCTTCCTTGGTCCCCTGACAGATGATCGCCTTTAAAAATACTTCCTTACGGCAGGCAATTCTTAAGAAATCTTTATGCCTGGCCCAAAGGTCACCCGTACCGCTTGAACTTGGGAATTTTAAATCCATTGCTACGATATCTATGTGCTCAATGAGCTCTTCCAGTTCATTAGCCAGGGTGCCGTTTGTCTCCAGGTAATGCCTGTGCCCGTGTTTACGGGTAAGCATTAATATTTCTTTCAGGAAATCCTTACATAAAAGCGGCTCGCCGCCGGTAAAAGAGATAGAGTGGTATTTATCCTGGTAGAGCTTAATCTCCTGGAATAACTCCTGGGGCTCATATTCCATAAACCGGTCCGGCTTGGTATCGCAATAACTGCAGCTTAAATTGCAGTCAAAGAAACGCACAAAGATCTGTTTCTCCCCCAGATAAAGCCCTTCCCCCTGCACGCTATCAAAAACTTCGGCAATCTTTGCTTTCATTATTCTTTCAACGGGTCAATTAAACCCACCTCTTTAAAACCTTTAGCCCGATAATGGCAGCTATCGCATTTTTCGCAAGGGGCTTTACCTCCGCGGTAACATGACCAGGTTAATCCAAATGGAACACCAAGTTTTTTTCCCATAAGGATAATCTGCGATTTATCTTTATATAACAGCGGCGCCTGGATAGTAAAACCGCCATAAGTGCCGGCTTTAATCATTTTACTGAATGCCGCGATAAACTCCGGACGGCAATCCGGGTACCCGGAATAATCCTGGGCATGAGCTCCGATAAAAATCGCCCGCGCTCCTATCGTCTCGGCAAACGAAGCGGCAAAACTTAAGAAAATAATATTGCGCGACGGAACATAGGTAGCCGGGATGAGCCGGCTGGATCTTACAGGAACCTTGATCGCCCGGTCTAAAAGAGCTGACCCCTTCCAGGGAAATTCTATTTTTAAGATTTTATAAGCACAACCGGCTAACTCAGCTATTCTTTGCGCCTGGCGTATTTCTTTTTTATGCAGCTGCCCGTAATCAAAAATCAGGCAATTACAGGCGTATCCCTTTGCTTTAGCAAGGTATAAAACTGTTGCTGAATCCAACCCTCCGGATAAAAGAACTACGGCCGAGCCTACTTTTCTATTCTTCATATGTGGCACTGCTGGTAGAATTTTCCCAGACAGTTACGCTCTTAAGTAAAGGAATACGGCTTTTAAGTTCATTATAAATACTTGTATCAGGCTTTAAATGAACTTGTTTCAGT
>CAZQGT010000016.1:0-26806 GCA_964593005.1 uncultured Planctomycetales bacterium | reverse complement strand
TATATGCCCAGGGTGTTATAATATAGTTGACCATAATAACAATCCTTATCATAAAAAAACCTAGTAATCCAATAATAAGCATTAATCCCAACACATTTTCAGTAAATAAAAGGGTACGATTTAATTGGATTTTGTAACCAAGTCCTGATCTTACACCAATTAGCCCAGCAGCTATAACATTAAACCATGCAACTCCTAAACCGGTTCGTATTCCAATAAATATTTGGGGTAATGCCGCTGGAAAAATAATCCTTCAAATTATCAGGAGTAACTCCGCTGCAAGCTAAAAGCTCTATATTATTAAACGGGCCCTTAAGTTCCCGGAAATATTCCGGGCCTAGAAATTTTGCCGGAAAGACCTTGACCATGGTCGCCCCGGCCTGGTGAGCCTGATAAACTTCAGCGGGTGTAAACGCTCCCGGGAACACTGGTATCTTATTATTTACGCAATATTCTACGATATCGTTAAGCAGCACCGGCATAACAATAAAGCTTGCCCCGCTTTTAAGAGCTGACTGTAAATCTTGCATTGAAAGAACTGTTCCGGCCCCTATGTTCAGACGGTTGGCGGAGGCCTTCCTGGCCCTGCGGATTAGCTCCGGAGCATCCAGGGTATTCATAGTTATCTCCAAAGTCTCAAGACCGGCGGAAATTACCGATTCAATTAACGGCTCTAAAACATCCGATCCTATCCCGCGCAAGATACCAAGTATGGGTTTTTTCTTAAAATCAGCTACGTCCATTTATTCCTCAACTTCCCCGATCAGGCTTTCATAATATTCACGGTAATTTTCCTTTTTCTCACTCTCCCGCAAAGCAATCGCCGTACGCGGATGCTCATCAAGAATCCCGGTTATCGCGTAAGGAATAAAATAACCCCATTCTATCTTCTTTTGTAAAGGAATAAACTCTTTGGAAATCACGTCCAGTATTGGACGGATGTCATATTTTGGGTTTTTCAGGAACCCCAGTATAAGCTCGGTAGGGCAATTACCCGCTGCCCTGCCCAAACCAAAAATAGAGCCATCAACATAATTAGCATTATGGATAATCGCCTCAATAGTATTGCCAAAAGCAAGCTGCTGATTATTATGCGCATGCATGCCGACTTCTTTAGTCTTCAGGATAGACCTCGCCTTCTTAACCAGAAACTCCGTGGTTTCCTGATACAAGGAACCAAAACTATCCACGATATATATAATCCGCGCCTTGCACTCCTTTTCCAGTTGCTCCAGGCACTCTGTAAGCTCGTTCTCCAATGCCCGGGATATCGCCATAATGTTTATTGTGGTTTCATAACCTTTATCGGTAAAATGGTTTGCCAGGTATATCGCCTTATCAACATCTTTAACATAGGTAGCAACCCTGATCATATCCACGGGGCTGTCCTTTTTCGGCAGGACATCATCCACATCAACCCTGTCTACATCAACCATAACCGAAATTTTAGTCCTGGATTCAATCCCTTCAATTACTTTTCTTATATCCTCATCATCGCAGAATTTCCATTTGCCAAACTCCTTGGCATTAAAAAGCCGTTTTGAATTCTTGTAACCAATCTCCATATAATCTATTCCGGCTTCCGAAACAGCTTTATAAACTTCACGCACAAAGCGCATCTCAAATCCATGTTTATTCATCAAGCCGCCATCCCTGATCGTGCAATCCAGAACTTTAATCTTTTCCCTGAACATCAATTCCCCCCTTAATCTTTATTTTAAATACGACATGTAGGTTTAATCCCGCGTTTCTTAAAATACTGCTGATGATATTCCTCAGCCTCATAAAAGGCCTTTGCAGGGACAATCTCTGTTACGATTTTCCCTTTAAACCTTTTTGATTCCTGCATCTTCTTTTTGGATAGCAAAGCCAGTTTTTGCTGTTCCGAAGAATTATAGAAAATTGCCGAACGGTATTGGCTTCCGACATCAGGGCCCTGCCTGTTTTTTGTAGTGGGATCATGAATGCTCCAGAAAACATCTAAGAGCTTTTCATAAGAAACAACGCCTGGGTCAAACTCTAATTGCACTGCCTCTGCATGAGCAGTCTTATCCTCGCAGACATCTTTATAATTAGGGTTTCTTACTGTGCCTCCGGTAAAACCAACAGTAGTCTTAACTACCCCTTTTACCTGCGTAAAAGCTGCTTCAACCCCCCAAAAACAACCCGCGGCAAAAATGGCTTTTTCTAGCTTTTCTTTTTTTGGCCCGTCAATTTCTGTAAATTTTAGCGCCGCCAGATTAATGCAATACCGCTTGCCTGTTGGCGCAGGGCCGTCATTAAAGACATGTCCAAGATGGGCATCACAGCGCGCACACTCTACTTCAACTCGTTGCATACCCAAAGAATTATCCGGCTGTTCTTTTATATTTAATTCCGAAACCGGTTCCCAGAAACTAGGCCAGCCCGTACCGGACTCAAACTCTTTCTCAATTAAAAACAAATCAGTACCGCAACAAACACATTGAAAGACACCTTGCTTAGCAGCCTGAGGAAGAGCGCATTTACCGCTAAACGGCTTTTCTGTACCCTTTAGCCTGGTAACCCGGTACTGTTCGGGAGTAAGGATCGCCTTCCATTCTGAATCATCCTTATAAACCTTTTGGACCTCTTCAACCTGGCCTGTTAAAACGTCAAAAACTTTTATAGTCTGCGCCTTATTCACAAAACCTTCCTCGCGGCAACCCGATAACAAAATAGATAATAAAATAACTCTCCAGAAATAAAAAATCCTCCTATTTTTCATTGTCATAAGGAAACTTATTGCATAATACAAAACTGCTTATCGCAGACTTGTCTTCTGCTGAAATTTTATTAAAACGTATGCCTATCCTGTGGTTTTCATCGGGCAATCTTACATTAGAGACCGCCTCACCGGTAATTTTCATAAACCTCCAACGTTCATCCCCGCTTAAACGCATATTTATAAGGTTAAACTTGATATATAATTGCGCGCCCCTGGGGATATCATAATTTGTAATAATCGCCATGCCTAAATCACTCAAATTCACCATTACCGCCTCTACATTATCAACTAAACCTAAGCTAATATGCAAGGTATAAGATTTTTCAACGCTATAGGTAAGCGTAAAGGCCACATCAATACGTTCAGACTTTCTGCGTTCCCTGCCTTCTTGCCCATCAACCATGGCTTCCCCCGTTTAAAACCAAACCGTAAAATCATTATAGCACTTCAGTCGCTATAATTCTATCAACTCGTAATCAAGGCTCCCCAGCCCTATTTCCTGGGCATACCTCAATTGTTTTAATCCATCCTGCTCAGGATGGATATCTTTAAAAATGTCTTTTCCGCAGGCTTTATTTACTAAATCAAAGCTTGCTTTATCTATACTTACCGGGTCGTCTGAGGCCAGTATTCCGACATCCGGGGCGATGCGCGGATTCTGCATACCCCAGCAATCACATTCTTTATTGATTTTAACGGCAAAATTTATAAATCCTGCCCGGTTCTTTCTGACCCTAAGAACCGCCAGGGCATATTCAACCATTTTATATTGAACCTTGCCTCCGGCATTAAAATCTATGAACATAGCCATAGTCGGGCAAACCGCCAGACAGCTTGCGCAACCGATACATTTTAAACTATCCACCAGCGATTTTTTATCTTTAATAGTAATCGCGGAAGCCGGGCAAATAATTTTACATTCCCCGCAGCCAATGCACCTGTCAGAATGTACAACCGGGGCAACATCGCAATGCTGGGCAAGTTTGCCTTCTCTTGTAGCGCAGCCCATTCCAATATTCTTTAACACTCCGCCAAAGCCCGTCAGGACGTGGCCCTTGAAATGGCTCACCGCGACTAAAGCATCCGCTTCAACAAAAACACGGGCAACCTTGGCATTCTTAATAAATTTCTGATTAACCTCTAGAGTAACCGCATTTTCTTTTTTGGTATCATCCGGGATAATTACATCCACGCCGGTAATATCCCTTCTAAAGCCGTGTTCATAAGCCAGCTTCAGATGATCCTCGGAATTAAGCCGTCTGCCGCGATAAAGGGTATTGGCATCCGATAAAAATACTTCAGCGCCGCCGGCAGAAATCTTATCGCAGATTACACGCAAATGTTCGGGCCTTACAAAACCGGTATTGCCTTCTTCGCCAAAATGTACTTTTATAACCGCCTTGCCTTTTTGGGCGGCAAAACCCAAAACCTTGCTTTCATCCAGCAAAAGCTTAAGCCTCTCATTAACAGCCGATAGATTATTAGAATCTTTTACAGAAACAAAATATACTTTACTTTTCATATAAATCCCCTCAAGAAAAACACGGGGCTGGATTTAACTCTCCAGCCCCTCAAGCTTTCTTAAACCAAACTTACTTCTTTTTCTTTTTTGCCTTCTTCTTGGGTTTCTTGCATCCGCATCCACAAGACATGTTTACCTCCTCTTTATCCGCCTGCATTGCGATTGTTTATATTATAGCACAAAAAACTTAATATTAAATCGGTTTCAGCAATTCAGTCCAGTAATAATTACAAAATATTTTAGGGGTATTATAGCATAACTAGTGCGTAGTTTTATACAATTCGTGGCGTTGAGCGGTAATCTGCTCATTGGCAAGATATTCATCAAAACTCGTATCCATCCGGTCAATATAACCTTTGGGCGTAATCTCAATAATGCGATTAGCTACTGTTTGAACTAACTGATGATCATGCGAAGAAAATAAAATTGTACCCTGGAATTTCTCAAGCCCCCGGTTTAAAGCGGTAATTGATTCTAAATCAAGGTGGTTGGTCGGTTCATCTAAAATAAGCACATTGGGCTGGCTGACCATCATCCGCGTGAGCATACATCTGGCTTTTTCTCCTCCGGATAAAACATTCACCGGTTTAAGCGATTCCTCACCGGAAAAAAGCATACGGCCTAAAAAAGCGTGGATAAACTCTTTCTCGGTATTGGCTGAATATTGCTTAAGCCAATCAGCAACGCTCGACTGCGCATTAAAAAATACAGCATTATCCCTGGGATAATACGCCCGCTTGGTTGAAAAACCCCACTTAAAGCTGCCGCTATCCGCCTGGCTTTCATTCATTAATATCTGAAAAAGTATTGTCTTGGCCAAATCATTCGGGCCTACAAAAGCAACCTTATCCCCCTTATGAATATTAATATTCAAACGCTCAAACATCACCTGCCCATCAACTGTTTTAAACAAATTACTTATACTTAAAAGGTCGTTGCCTGCTTCGCGCTCCGGTTCAAAATTAATATATGGATATTTACGTGAAGACGGCTCTATATCCAAAACAGTAAGTTTTTCAAGTATCTTTTTCCGGCTGGTGGCCTGTTTTGATTTAGAGGCATTATTAGCAAAACGCATAATAAACTCTTTCAATTCCTTGCGCTTCTCTTCTATTTTTTTATTTGATTCACTGCGCTGCCGCGCGGCAAGCTGGCTTGCTTCTGACCAAAAAGTATAATTCCCGGGATATAAATGAATCTTACCGAAATCAATATCCGCGATATGAGTACAGACCTTATCCAGAAAATGGCGATCATGCGAAACAACAATCGCGGTATTCTCGAAATTACACAAAAATTCCTCAAGCCAGATACTCGATTCAACATCAAGATAGTTAGTAGGCTCATCCAACAGCAAAATATCAGGATTTCCGAATAAAGCCTGGGCTAATAATACCCGCACCTTTTGTCCCGCTTCAAGCTGTTTCATTTGTACTGTATGCAGAGACTCCTCAATACCCAGCTCACTTAACAGTTTAGCGGCATCGGATTCAGCGTTCCACCCTTCCAGCTCGGCAAATTCCCCTTCCAGTTCCGAGGCACGTATTCCATCCGCATCGGTAAAAGGGGTTTTAGAATACAGCTTATCTTTTTCAATCATGATTTCATAAAGTTTCTTATGCCCCATGATAACCGTAGTCAATACAATATATTCATCAAAAGCGAATTGATCTTGTTTCAATATAGAGAGCCTTTTACCCGGAAAAATAACAACCTCGCCTGTAGTCGAATCTACTTCACCAGAGAGTATCTTTAAAAAAGTAGATTTGCCCGATCCATTGGCACCAATTAAGCCATAACAATTACCTAAAGAAAAGGTAATATTTACATTAGAAAAGAGTTTACGCTGCCCGAATTGTAGTGATACATTATTTACAGAAATCATAATCTATGCCTTATAAATAGTAAGAATCTCAGACTTAAAGCTTTCTTTATGCTTTTTGGGTTGGTATTCTACGATCCTGCCAAAGAAGGTTACCTGAGGACGGGCTGAATAACTAATCCAAGCCGTAAACTTTTAAAACAAGTTTACTTCTTTTTTAAAATCTATGTATCAACTTCCAGTAATCGGTGTATTCGGCTTCAGAAACCTGGCCGTCTTTATTCTTATCCATCTGCTGAAAATACTCTTTAAACTGAGAGTCAGATTCCTGCCGGGTGATTTTACTATCATTATCCTTGTCAGCCGCCTGGTGCATTTTGGTCGTGTCAACCGCCAGCTCTTCTGAATCAAGATACCCGCTTGCATCCTTATCTAATTCATTGAATTTCTGCTCCTGGTATGCCTGCATCTCGACAGGAGAAATATGGCCGCTCTGATCTTTATCCATCTTCGAAAATTCCGGGGTGCTAATATTCTGGAGATTAGTCTGCTGGGCAAAGCTAGAAATACCAGAAAAAAACACAAAACAGGCAATTATAACCCCAAGCTTAGTAAATTTTATCATATTTCTTCCTCTCGTTAATTTTACCTATCCCTAGTCTAACCAGGCTAACTGTTGAGTATTATAACACAATAAATTTAATATTAAATCGGTTTTAACGATAATTACAAAAGTTAAGCGGCAGGGAAAAATCTAAACCCCGCAAGTGGGCGATAACCGCCTGCAATTCATCTTTTTTAGCTGAACTGACCTTGATCTTTTCCCCTTCTATCTGAGTCTGTACTTTTAAACCCAGGCCTTTTATTATGCCAGTGAGCTCTTTAGCCCTCTCTTTATCAATGCCCATACAGATATCTACCGCCTGGCGCAAATAACCCTCAAATGCCTTTTCCGGTTCGTTAAATTTAAGGGCTTTAATTGAAACTCCTCTTTTTGCTAAACGGGTGGCCAGAATATCGGTTAACGCGCGCAATTTAAACTCATCATCGGCTACCAGGGTAACCTTTTTCTCTTTTCGGTCGAAAGCAATTGAAGATTTGCTATTCTTAAAATCATAACGCTGGGCCAATTCCTTAGCAGCCTGGTTTACCGCGTTATCCACTTCCTGAAGGTCCACCTCTGAAACAATATCAAAAGAAAAATTTGCCATATTTAATCCCCGTTAAATAACTTCAACTTCTTTGGCCGCGCAAAATGTTTAATCTCTGCTTCCCTTATTAATGCCTGGGATCTATTTCTGACTTTTTCAGAATACATCAACTCGACCGGCGCCCTATACTTAGTAAACCTGCAACCATTGCCACTGTTATGCTCTTTAACTCTGCGCTCTAAATCTTTGGTAATGCCAGTATAGAGCAGGCTATCTTTACATTTAATAATATATACATGCCAAGCCATAGATATTTATTTCTTTTGATATAAACCAATAAGCTCAGCCTTATCTAATGAATGAGCGGAAATCTCCTTTTCTAATTCCAGTTTACTTAAACCATCATCATAATCTAACATTTTATCCAAGGCATAAATTTTAAAGAAATAACGGTGCGCTCCTGTTGGCGGACAAGGACTGACATAACCTAACCCGCCTAAAGAATTAGCCCCCTGTTTACCAGGGATAGTATTTTCTTCTATGCGGTTAGTAACAGGAATATTATATAGTACCCAATGCACAAAATTACCGCCTACGGCATCCGGGTCTTCTATAATCAAGGCCAGACTCTTAGCCTGTACGGGAATATCTTCAATAATTAACGCCGGGTTTATTTTCTTGCCTTGACAGGTAAATTTCTGGGGAATTAATTTCTGGTGCTCAAATTCCGGACTAGATAATTTCATATTTGATTCTCCTTGCGCGCTGATTCCAGGCAGGAGTAACAAGAAACCGCACAAAATCAACAATAAACTACCAGGCATTAAAACAGTATTTTTCACCACAGGATATCAATAATTCTCAGCAAGAACCTCAAAATAAGCCTGCGGATGTTTACAAGAAGGACACTCCCCGGGTGCCTCGGCGCCCTCAAAAACATACCCGCAATTAATACAATGCCATTTAATATTTACCTTTTTCTTAAATACCTCAATATTAACAATATTGTTAATTAATTTACGGTAACGGGATTCATGAAACTTCTCAACCTTAGCTATCTGTTCAAATGAACGGGCTACATCAGAAAAACCCTCATCCTTAGCGATCTTCGCAAAATCGGCATAAAGAGTAGTCCACTCCATATTTTCTCCTGCCGCCGCTTCTTCTAAATTAGCCTTTGTATCCTTTATCATTCCGGCAGGATAAGAAGCAGTAATCTCCACATCCCCGCCCTCAAGGTATTTAAAGAATACTTTGGCATGTTCCTTTTCATTCTCTGCTGTTTCCATAAAAATATTTGATATTTGCACAAACCCTTCTTTTTTGGCAACCGATGAAAAATACGTGTAGCGGGTGCGCGCCTGCGATTCGCCGGCAAAAGCCTTAAGTAAATTTTGTTCCGTTTTAGTACCCTTAATTGATTTGCCCATATCTAATCTCCTTTTAATTTATCCTTCGATCTTTTCCATTGGTTTACCGCAACAGACTAATTCTCCTCCACCAACCTTACTTACTATAACTTCGTTTCCGCAAACATTACACCTGTATTCCTCGCCTGTCTTTTTTACTGCCATATAAACCTCCTCTTTTAGCTATAAAAGGTTTATTTCGCTTTCCCCTGGTTTGCCACTGCGTCCATAGCCTTCTTGACAGCCTCGGGATCTCCCAGGTAATAACTTTTAATCGGCTTCAAATTATCGCTTAACTCATAAACCAAAGGCATAGCCGTGGGAATATTTAAATTCACTATTCTTTCATCCGAGATATTATCCAAATACTTAACCAATGCCCGCAAAGAATTGCCATGCGCGGCAATAATTACCCGCTTTTGGCTCTTTACAACAGGGGCAATTGTTTTATGCCAATATGGCAGAAAACGTTCCACCGTATCTTTTAAACACTCTGTAAGAGGTAGCTCCTGCGGCTTCAAGTCTCTGTACCGGGGATCATTGCCGGGAAAACGCGGATCATTCTTTTCCAATGACATAGGAGGAACATCGTAGCTTCTTCTCCATATCAAAACCTGGTCCTCGCCGTATTTAGCCGCGGTCTCGGATTTATTTAATCCCTGCAAGGCTCCATAATGCCTTTCATTAAGCCGCCAGGAGTTATAAACCGGTATCCACATTAAATCCATTTCATCAAGCGTTAACCAAAGCGTGCGGATAGCCCTCTTTAAAACAGAAGTAAAAGCTATATCAAAAGTAAAACCTTCTTTTTTGAGTACTTCACCCGCCTTCTTTGCCTCTTGTATACCCTGACCGGATAAATCTACATCCGTCCAACCGGTGAAACGATTCTCTCTGTTCCAGGTACTTTCACCATGGCGTAACAATACTAACTTCTTCATAAAAGCCTCCCTTAATTTTAAATTTATACTTATTTTAACCCCTAATCATATTTTTAGCAAGCCAAAAGAACTTGCGTTATCCCCATATTCTGATAAAATAACCCCAGAAAGGTGGCCTATATGAAAAAAATAAGTTTGGTTGTTTTAGTTTTGTTCGTTGCGGTAATGCTTAACGGCTGCGCCTCTATGTTCCCCACGGGAATGATTTACACTGAAGTCAATGCTCCTATAGCTGCTGGTGCCGGTCCGATGGCTTACAGCAAAGTTGGAACATCCAAAGCTACCTCAATTCTAAGTTTAGTTGCAACAGGTGATTGTAGTATTAAAACGGCTGCGGCAAACGGTGGGATCAAAAATATCAAATACGTTGATTATGATGCTAAAAGTTGGTTTGGCGTCTATGGTGAATATACTACAACTGTTTACGGAGATTAATACTTACTAAGTTTGTCGGTAAAGATTAAGGCCGGTATCCAAAAGATACCGGCCTAAAGTTTATAATAATATCAGTTTTTACGAAGAGACTTCCTGGTTATTAAAAGAACCATTATGTAGCTGAACAGACCCAAAAATAAACCAATAACCAAATACCCAATAATAACCGGCAATACTACATCTAAAAAAGAAACCTTTAAAAAACTCCCCCAATGGAAATCACGGATTAACCCTTGCGCCTTTTGGTAAACCTCCTGCCAATGCCTGCCAAGTAACACAGATCCAAGCTTGACCGCTAAAATAAAGGTTATAATACTTAGCCAGGTATTAGTAATAATGCCTCCTAATAAAGCGGCAGCCCGGTTAACCCGGAAAATAAAGGCTAAAAATAGCGCCGCAACCGGGCCTGTCCCAGGGAATATCCCTGAAAAGACCCCCAATCCTACCCCTAAAGCGATCTTCTGCGGAGAGTCATTAATCTTGAATAACTTGGCAAAAACAAAGTTGATAATTTTACTGAAAATCGATTCTGTAGGCATATTTAAACAGGTTTTATATTCACCCCGGCAAAACGCTCTGAGCCGTAAGACTCCTGAATCCAACCGTTGAGCAAGTTATATTTTTCCAATATCTTTTTTGCCTGCTCATATTCGTCATTCTTCAGCCGCCGGCTGATTTCAGGATAAGCGGAAGCTTTATAATAAGGAAGGTACTGGCTCATTAAACTAATATAGGTATCCCCGGATACATCTTCGGCGATAAAACGCATAATCTTATCCGTCCCGGAAGCCTGATTAGGCAATACCAGGTGCCTTATAATCAGGCCTCTTCTAATTAAACCCGCTTTATCAAACTCCGCTGTTCCGACCTGCCGGTACATTTCTATTATTGCTTCTTGATTGGCTTGAGGATAATCCGGGGCAAGCGAAAACTTTTGCGATGCCTGGCTATCGGCATAACGCATATCCGCAAGATATATATCAACTATACCCTCAAGCAATTTTATGATTTCGGCCGAATCATATCCGCTGGTATTGTAAACCAATGGAATCTTTAGCCCCTGTTCAATAGCAATTTCCAGAGATTTCAGTATCTGCGGCAAAACGTGCGTTGGAGTAACCAGGTTAATATTATGACAGCCTGATTCCTGCAAATACAGCATTATCTTAGCCAACTCCGCAAACTCATATTCCTTCCCTTTTCCTAATTGGCTAAATTCGTAGTTCTGGCAATAAACGCAGCCCATATTGCAATAACTGAAGAATATTGTACCGCTTCCTTTAGTGCCAGAAATAGGCGGCTCTTCTCCATGATGGCTCATAAAACTGTAAACCTTGGGTAATCTTGCGGTCTTACAAAAACCGGTTTTCCCCTCCAGGCGGTTAACCTTACAACTCCGGGGGCAGATTGCGCATGATTTAAGGCTATCAAAAAGCTGTTCGCTGACTTTCTTTAACCTGCCATTTTCGCTGGATTCAAGATATGAGGGGTAGCTTAACATAATCAATTGGTTAAGGAAGAAATTTCTTTCTCTGCCTGCCTAATCCGTTCATCTATCGGCGGGTGAGAACTTAAGAAAACCAGGTTAAGGCTGGTAGCCTTTCCTTCCTTTTTAAGTTTCTGAAAGAAAGTAACCATTCCGTACGGGTTAAACCCCGCTGCCTTTGCATATTTTATCCCCAGCCTGTCTGCCAGATACTCATCTTTACGGCTATAGCCTAAAACCACAACATTAAAAACCACATCTACGGCCTGCAAAATCTTCTCCTGGCCGCTGGCCCCTAAAGCGATAGAACTAAGTATTTGGTAACCCAATGCCGCTTGCAGTCTTTTTACGCTATGCCGGGCGGCGATATGTCCTACTTCATGGCCGGCTACCGCAGCTAATTCATCATCATTAGCCGCTGCCATCAGGCCGCTATTAATATAAACGCTGCCCCCAGGTATAGCAAAGGCATTAAACTCATCTTCATCCACTATATTAAAATTATAAGCCAGGTCCTGACGGTCAGAGACCGCAGTTATTCGTTTAGCGATCTTATCCAGACGCTCCTGTAGCAGAGGATCTTTGACCAGCTTCATTTCACGGCCAATCTCCCTGGACATATCTTTTCCCAGGCTAATCTCGGTTTTCGTATCAATAAACAACACTTCTTTCTTTCCGGTAGCCGGATTATAAACAGTGGTACATCCGCTTAAAAAGATTGATCCAAGCGCTAAAATAAACAAGGTGGTTTTAGAAAACACAGAGCCCTCTTATCTGGTTAAATATATCGATATATTCTTTGCTGCGGTAATCCGGATAAGTCCAATCATTAGGAGTAAATGAATTATCCCGGTATTTCAATGTTACCTCGCCGAAAATTCCTTTGCGCAGATAAATCCTGTGCGCGTAGTCTTTAGTAGAAGCCAGCACCAGCTTAGCTAAATCCATATACCCAGGGTCAATATTGACCTGGCGTCTTGCGCTGTTTGATAATTTAATTTCAAGCCTGTTAGTATAAAGCTTGACCCGGTATAAATCCTGAATGGGGATTAACCTGCTAAAACTGATAAACTGCCTCTTCAGGCCAGGCCCCATTTCCTTTTCATAATAAGCGGTACAACTAAAATCAAGCGGCCCGGACTCAAAATCAATCCGTCCGAATTTTCTTTTCAAGCTATCCCTGGATTTAATAAAAAAAGCCTCATCTTTATAGATGAAGCCCACAATAAGTTTAGCCCGGAAATTATGTCTTCTTACTTTTCCCAAGTGATTAGTAAATCATGGCTTGGCACCAAAAACCAAATCCAATAATTATTAAGGCAAGAATTGGCTTATATATGCAGAAATCTTCTTGCGCTGTTCAAGGCGCATTTGGTTAAAAAATATAGCGATGTTAAATCCGCCCCTATTTTCGTCCTCGCTCCTCACCACCACGCCCCTGCACTCAACTATGCTATTTTTACTCGCTTGCCCTTTAGAGGGAAGGCTTAATTTCACGGATATTTTAGTAAAAGGCGGGATGTATTTATCAAGGTGGCAATAAGCCCCTACACAGCTTATGTTATGCGTAGTAGTAGAAAAATCATAACCGTTTACCGCAACATTAAACCGTAATTTATGATCTAAACGCGGATGGATCCTGCGTTCCCCAACACTCTTCATTATTTTTTCTCTTCCGCAGAGTCAGTTTTAGACTTAGCGATAAAAGCCCGCCAGCATTTCTTGCTGCAATAAAACTTGCCGTCGCGATAATATTTCTTTAGCTTCTTTATCAACTTATTACAAGCCAGGCAGTTAGTTTGTTTCTCTACCTTGGGCTTTGCTTCTTCTTGCGCTTCTTTTACTGCTTCAGCTGCCATTTATAATTTCCTTTCGTTTTAATTGATACTCAACCAAGCTGCATATTTACGAAATCCTTGAGATAATTCTTCTCCAGCCTGTCAAACTCCATAAATTCCACACCCGTTTGCTTACGGTCAGAATGCGCTACGGGCGTTGACCAGGCCACTTTTCCGATAGGCCTGAGCACGCGATTTAAAACATTAATTTCAAGCATTACTAAAGTAGAGGTAGGAATAAACTTTTCGCTGGTGAACCTTAACCCGCCACAGCTGATGTCATTTCCGAGAACGTTATCAAAATCCGGCCTACCCCTGAGCTGATAACGTATTTGTGAATGGAAACCTACCCGAGGGAAAATCCGATTTTCTTTTGTATTTGCTGAAATTGCCATTAGTGCCTTCTGTTTTTGAGGCAGCCGTGGCTAATTCTCTTACCTCTAAGCAGAAAATATAACACATATTTATAAAGATGTCAATACTTTACAAACTCCTCATTCTTGATATAATAACACCGAGGTGATTTAATGTACTGCCAATTCTACGGGTTAAAAGAAAGGCCTTTCAACGTTACCAGCGACCCTGCCTTCTTTTTCTCCAGTAAAAACACAAAGAGGCCATATCTCACCTGATTTACGGAGTCTCCCAAAGAAAAGGTATAATCGTACTCACCGGAGAAATAGGCACCGGAAAAACAACTATCTGCCGGTTCTTCTTAAACCATATCGGCAAAAATGTTAAAACAGCCTTCATACTAAATCCATCCTTCTCTGAAAACCAGCTATTGGAATCAATCGTCAAGGATTTTGGAATTTCCTTCAAAAGTAAAAGCAAATTGGATATGGTTTGGGAATTAAATAATTTCCTGCTGAGGGAATCCAATGCCGGGAATAATTTAGTGCTTATTGTTGATGAGGCCCAAAACTTAAACCCAGGGTTGTTGGAGCAGATCCGCCTGCTTTCAAACCTGGAAACTGAAAAGGATAAGCTGCTGCAGGTAATCCTGGTTGGCCAGCCGGAATTAAACAACCGGATCAATTTGCACGATTTAAGGCAGCTGCGCCAAAGGATTATGGTCAGATACCATATCGGCCCTCTTGATAAAGACGAGCTACAATCTTATATAAACCACCGTCTGGAGATAGCCGGCTCTAAAGGAAAAATTGAATTTAGCAATGAGTCTATTGATTTAATAAACCGGTTTTCCTCCGGCACACCCAGGTTAATTAATATGATCTGCGACCGGGCTCTGTTGGCGGGATTTGTCGCCGAAACTTACCATATAGACTCAAATATTATAAAAAGATGCCTTGAGGAGCTGGAGGGTTATTCTGTAGGAACGAATAATTTATGAGCATAATTACTGAAGCCTTAAAGAAAACTGAAGCATCTATCCAGAAAAACTCCCTGTATGAAAGCTCCAGCCAAAATAAACAACCGAAAAAGAAACCCTACCTGTTCTATTTCTTAGCATTTATCGCAGGATTATTCCTAATCAGCCTGGTATTTATGGCGATTAACCGTAAAGTTGAACCACCCATAGCTGAGCCTGCTAAAGCAGTGCCAAGGCCAGCTAAAGAACCGGAAAACATCCAGCAATTACCCGCGGAAGAACCTGCCGTCTTGGCTGAAAAGCTGGATAAGCCGGAAAAAAGCTTCCTCTTAAACGGGATCTTCTTTTCCGACAATAACGGTTATGCCTTAGTGAATAATCAGATTGTAAGAGAGAGTGATTCTGTTGACGGGGCAAAAGTAGAGAAAATTACTGAAAATACCGTAGAGCTGAACAGTCAGGGAGAAATTATTACTCTTTCCACTAAAAGATAAAAATCAGGCGATTTTCCCGATCGCCTCTTTTATTAAATCCAACGCGACATTCCGCACGACTACAGGCTTAGCGATTCCCCGGATCAAAACCAGCCTATTCTGTTTACCGATGAACTTCTTATCATGGTAGTAAGCATTGATAATCTTTGCCGTAGATAATCCTCTGAGCCTCACAGGTAAAGAATAAAGCTTAATTAACTTTTCAATACGCAGGGCCAATTTACTGTCAATCAGCCCGAGCCTGCGGCTTAAATCCGAAGCCGCTATTATTCCCAACCCTACTGCTTCCCCGTGATTATAGCCTTTGTAAGCGCAGGCAGATTCAATCGCATGCCCAATCGTATGCCCAAAGTTTAAAACCGTCCTCAACCCCAGGGCTTCTTTTTCGTCGCGGCTGGCTATTTCTGCCTTAATCCCGCTGCAAATACTGATTATCTTCTCTAGCGCTGCCGGGTTAGCCCGGGAGATATCCTTACTTTTATTTTCCAGGAAACGGAATAATTTAACATCTTTAATAATGGCATATTTAATCACTTCTGCCATCCCTGATGCAATCTGGCGCTTATCCAGGGACTTTAAAAAGTTAATCTCGCTGAATACAAGCCTGGGCTGATAAAATGCGCCCACCAAATTCTTGCCCAAATCCAGATCAACCGCAGTCTTTCCTCCGATAGCCGAATCCACCTGAGCCAATAAAGTTGTAGGGACTTGCACATAAGCGATCCCTCTCTTATAAACTGAGGCAACAAAACCTGCCAGATCCCCGACTACCCCGCCGCCAAAAGCGATAATAAAAACTTTCCTCCTCTGGTCAAACCTGGCTAAATCTTTAATCAGGGCCCCCGCACTTTCCAGTGACTTACTCTTCTCGCTGTCTAATACAACTTTAAAACGGTAATTGAAACCGGCTTTTAACAAAACACTAGAGAGGCTCGTACCATATTTTTTTTTCAACAGCCCATTAGTAATAATATAAGCATCCTGGCCGATATTCAACCTGCGCAAATATAGGGCGAATTTATTGAGAATCTGCCTGCCGATAATTATATCGTAAGAGCGTTTTCCTAAATTTACCTTTACTTTACGCATTTTAAAAACCTATCCCCATAAATCCGGCCACTGAAATAACCATCGGCCAGAGAAAACGTTCAAAGGCGCCCATCCAAATTAACGCAAAAAGAATGATGAATCCATAACGTTCAAAGCTGATATATTGCCGACAGAGCCGCTCAGGTAACAATCCCATCACAACACGCGAGCCATCTAACGGAGGCAGCGGAATCAGATTAAACAAAGCCAGGACAATATTAATCAAAAACAAATTCAGCAACAACTGGACAAGAATACCGGAAAGCGGGAAAGATTTCAACACTTGGGAGATTATAAAAGCAAAAATAAGATTTGCTAAAGGGCCGCTTAATCCAATCCAGATTATATCCTTTTTTGGATTTTTTAATGCCCGGTAGTTTATAGGCACTGGTTTGGCAGCCCCAAAAACAAAATGCCCGGAAGTGGACAAAAAAAGCACGAGCGGTAAAATTACGGTCCAAAAAGGATCTATATGCGCCAGGGGGTTTAAAGTAAGCCGGCCGGAAAACTTGGCGGTAGGATCACCCAATTTATAGGCAGTCAAACCATGAGCGAATTCATGCATAGTCATGGCAACCAATAAAAGAGAAAAAGATACAGCAAATGAAGCAACTAATTGCAGGAGAATCAATTCAATACCTCAATAACATCTACTTCAATAAGCGGATACTTGCTATTTTCCGGGTTAATTACCTTACCGGTTACTTTAACCTCGCGGTGATTAAGGCTGTTTAAACCTTTTCGGTTACCTTTTAAGAAATAAGTCTTCTCATCGGCAGTAACCAGTTTATGCGTTGCTTTGCGCCATAAAACCACCCCATAAGGGCTGACAGTACCTTCAACAACTATTTTCTCAGCTGCCTTAGGGACTGAAAGCTGCAAATCGCTGCATTGGCTTTCAGTAGCCGGAGAGGCCTTTTCAGACACAACTATTTCTTTATTGATAAACTTTTTGTTCACCCACCCGAAACTCTGGTGCACCGGTTCAATTTTACACCAACTTCCTTCATCCTGGATAATATTCACCACAGTTGCTTTATCAACCTGGCCAAGAATCCAGGAAGACTCGTTCGGGCCAAGGCGGATATTGACTTTATTCCCGGTTACTTTGGCATTAGAACATCCGTCAGAAGTTTTACTAATACACTCCAGAAGGTCCGTTTTTATATAAGAAGGCGCTGTCTTGGGAAGGCGTATTTTATACCAGTCGTAAGCTTCAGAAACTACCTCTACTAACTCCCCCCGGGAAAGGGTACAGGCAACCTTTGAGTTTACCGTAGAGTCAACACGCACATTTATTTCTTCAGCATCAACCTGCCCGGTAAATACGGTAAAATCAGCAGCAAATACAACTGGCATATAAATAAAGCTAAAGAGTATAAAAAATAAGGCCGCCCTATATTTAGCGCAAAAGGTCATTTATCTTATTTTTTCTCCTGGGCTTTGGATGTAGCTTTTGCCGCTGGAGCAACTGCTCCGGAAGCCGGAGAGCCTGCCTCAGCCGTAGCATCAGCTTTAACCGCCTTTTCTTTCTTAATCTTGATCTTTAAAGTTTTAATTTTAGGCAGGCCATAAACCGAATCCCCTTCTTTCCACTTGCCCTTTTCATGCATCTGCCTAATGCGCTCAGTGCGCTTTAATACTGAACGGGACATCTTGTCTTTTTCCGATAAAACTAATGACGGGTGTATTGACATTTCTTTATAACCTCCTTATGCGGCAACCAGCGTAGGTTCTCTGCAGTTGATTCAGCAAAGGTTGCGCGCTCTCTTGATTAGAAAATTTGCCTACGCACAAAATAATATAACTGCCTTTAACAAAAGCTAACGGGGCTAATCCTTTTTTTGCCAAAATCTGAGCCTGGCGTAAAGCAAGTTCCCTGCTTTTAAATGCCCCCACCTGGATAGTATAACTTACCTGCTCAATATTTTTATTTGCTGCCAGAGCACTATACCTTCCTTTTTCTACGCCTAAAGAAAAAGAAACAATACTTAACAAAACCAACCCCATAATTAAAAGCAAAGCTTTTTCATAGCCGCGTATCCGGGTGAAAAACGGGTTACTGCGGGCACGCGGTTTAAATTGGCCGCTATCCAGTTCCTGCGTAAAGAGTTCGCTTTGCGAATAATCCTGCTTCTCTGCCATGGCGCAATATTATAACTAAGGGTTGTCTTGTTGCAAGTAAATTCTTTTATTAAACTTCTTGATTATTTTCAAGAAGGCTTCTACTATTTTTGGGTCAAATTGGATCCCGCTCTTTTTCTTTATTTCTTTAAGCGCCGAATCAATATCCATCCTCTGCCTGTAAGGCCGGCCGTAAACCATCGCCTCAAAAGCATCCGCCACAGACATAATCCGCGCGCAAAGAGGGATCTTTTCACCTTTAAGATGAGAAGGATACCCTGTTCCATTATATTTTTCATGATGGTGCATAATAATAGGGATGACCGGCCGTAAAATCTGCAAGGGCCTTAAAATCTGAGCCCCCTTCACAGGATGTTTTTTAATAATATCATATTCTTCATCCGTAAGTTTTGTGGTCTTGGTCAAAATTTCAGCCGGAATATCAATCTTGCCGGCATCATGCAATAGGCTGGCATATTTAAGGCTCTCAAGTTGTTTTTCCCCAAGATGGAGTTCACACCCCAAGGCGCAGACTAGCTTACTGAAATGCGGCGAATGCGTGTACTCGCGCGGAACGCGGGTATCCAATAAAGTAACCAGCGATTTAATACTGCCAAAAACTATTTTCTGCTGTTCATCATAAAGCTGCAGATTTTTAATTCCGATCACCGCCTGCTCCGCCATATTCATAAGCATCTCCTGGTCGAACTTATCAAATGGCTGGCTGACCTTAGTGCGCTTTACGATAATAAATCCCAGTACATCTTCACAGATAAGCGGCACGCCCAGTAAACCGCCCTTCCTGATCGCGGAAGAAGTCTTAATAATTTTCTCCTCAACCCTGCCGCTTATCCTGGCTCTTCTATCAACAATCAGCTTCTTATTGTCCTTGATCAGGCATTTAATGCTGGAGTATTTCTTACTGGGGTCAAGTAAAACAATCAGGCAATATTGGGCATTAAAGAACTGGCAAAACAGCCTGCCCATACGGCTGGTCAATTCCTTAAGCTCATATGTAGAGTTAAGTAAGCGGTAAATACTGTGTACCGCGGATACTAAAAACCTATACTTTTTCGTAGGGGTTGAATAATTTTTTATACTCATCTAGGCAATAACGGTCAGTCATACCTGCTATATAATCGCAAACTACCCTCTTTACTCCTTCCTTAGGAATCCTAAGTTGCACTTCAGAAGGTAGTTGCTGCGGCCTGGCGGCATATTCGCAAAAAAGCTCCCGGATGAAACGCTTGGCTTTAATGCTCATGCGCATAACCCGGTAGTGATGATAAAGCTTCTGCATTAAAAACTGCCGGAGCGGCTTCCTTAATTCTTTTACCTCTTTACTAAAATCCACCAGCCTGTAATTGATCTTTCGCAAATCGGCATAATCCTTAACCTTAAGCCGGCTGATCATATCCCGGGTGTGATTGATAAGATCAGTAACCTGCAAATCAATCAGCCCGCGGATAACCAGGTATTTCCGGCTGGTAGGATCAATTTTAGCATATTTCTGGTTAATTTTGCGATTTATTTTCTCCCAAATCTCAAGCCCCTCCAGGTCCTTTTCCTTAATCAACCCTGAGGTCAAACCATCATCAAGATCATGGTTATCATAAGCAATTTCATCCGCGGCATCCACTAATTGAGTCTCCAGCGAAGGCATCCTATCCGGAAAAAATTCCTTAATCTTTACCGCGATATCAAAAACCGAAGAATGTTTAACTATCCCCTCTCTTACCTCCCAGCTTAAATTTAAACCTAAGAATTCCGGATAGCGCTCCTCAAGATAATCCACTACCCTCAAACCCTGCAGGTTATGATTAAACCCCCCGCATTTTGCCATTAATTCATCCAGGACTTCTTCTCCGGAATGGCCGAAAGGCGTATGCCCAAGGTCATGAGCTAATGCAATCGCTTCAGTCAGGTCCGTATTCAGGCGTAATGCCCAGGCAATGGTGCGGGCAATCTGGGAGACTTCAATACTATGAGTCAGCCGGGTACGGTAATAATCCCCTTCATGGTTGACAAATACCTGGGTTTTATATTCTAACCTCCTGAAGGCAGCCGAATGTATAATCCGGTCGCGGTCGCGCTGGTAGCATGAACGGTAAAGATGCTCCTCTTCCCTGTGCTTGCGGCCAAGGGAATTACAGCTCTTAACAGCATAAGGGGCAAGAAACTTATCCTCAAATTCCTTAATTTTATTTATTGGCATTCTTTAAACACCTGGCTAACGCTTCTAAAGACTGGGAAATAACCTTGGTATTTGAAACAACAGGCATAAAATTAGTATCTCCTTCCCAGCGCGGGACAATATGTATATGCAAATGCCCGGTAATACCGGCCCCGGCTGTGCGGGTAAGGTTTAAGCCTATATTAAATCCTTGCGGCCGGAGAGTTTTTTGCAGTAATGCTTTTGCTTTATTTAAGCATTTAAATAAATCCATAACCTCATCCTGGCGCAACTGGGATATGTCGCGCAGATGCCTCAAAGGAGAAACCAAAAGATGTCCGTTATTATAGGGATAAATATTTAACATAACAATAGTAAGCCGGCTTTTAAATATTATATAGTCCTTAGAAATACCATTCTTTGCGGAGCAAAAAATACACCCTTTAGCCTTATTTTTTCCGCTTACATAATTAATCCTCCAGGGGGCCCAAAGCTTATCCATTTTCATATCTTAATTATCCTGGCGTTAATTCCCTTGTCTAATTCAATTATACCGTAGGAATTGTATTCCGCTGTGAAATCAGTAGCACTGCCGGGATTAAAAAACAGCACATTGTCTATAAACTCATTCATCGGCTTGTGCGAATGCCCGAAAACAATGATATCTGGCTTATCTTCTTTAAAGGCATTTTTGAGTACTTCTACCAGGTTTAAAGGAGATCCGCAGCCATGCATAAGCCCAATCTTATAACCCATAACTTCAATAATTTCCTTTGTCGGGTATTTATTTCTTACCGCCTCCTGGTCCATATTTCCGGCTACGGCAATTACTTTAGGACAAGCAGACTTCAACTCATCGATTACCCGTAAATCTACCATATCCCCCGCATGAAAAACCATATCCATCTGCCTAAAAACATCAAGTATAATCCGGGGGACATGTTCATTTCTGTTCTGAATGTGCGTATCAGAAATTACGCCTATTTTCACGCAATCACCCTTGGTTTTGAAAATAAATCAAATATCTGGTTTAAATTATTAAGGTCCCAGGTCCAGACCTTTTCTTCTAAGGCCCTCAGCCTGGCATTAGGCTCAACCTCTTTTAACGTAACGATAATCTTACGTTGCGATTTGTGATGATATTTCTTGCACTCCCTGGAAAACTCAGCGATATCCTGCTCGGTAAGGGCATCGGTTTTAATCGCCATAATCCACAAAGAATCGCTGGAGCGGCCCAATAAACCGTCTTTCAGGAACCGGTAGTTAAACGCCAGCGGTTTTACCTCGCGAAAATGATTTAGCCTTATCTTCTTGCGTTCAATCTGCATAAGGTCATCTTCAAATAATTGCAACAGGTCAAATACCCGGTTAGAGAGCGGCCTCTGGGATTGTTTTAAAAATTCCTGGATTAACTCTTCAATGCTTTCATGGAACCTTTCTTTCTGATTCTTGGCATCGTAAGACAAGGAGCGCATCTTTTCCTGGTAAACAAAACGCATCCAGTAGGCGAATAAACGGTCGCTTACCTTAAGAAAATCTCCGCTGCGGGTGATAGCGTCTAACTCCAGAAGGTAATTAATCCGGCTGCCGAGTTCTTTTTTCTGTTTATGCAGGATATGGGCAATGTCTTTAATACGGTTGCGTCCGCTGGCAGCCAAATACAGTATAGAAATATAATCATTGCTGGCTGAAGAATCCAGGAAGCGTTTAATATAATTAGAAAACCTTTGATTAAGAATTCCGGAGGTATCAAAAAGCAGTCTTTCAAGTATATCGGTAAGATTAACCCGGATGTCCCCATTTCTGGCAGCCAGGGCTTCGGATATAAGCTCCAGATAAAGCGGATAACCGCCGGTAAAGTTAATTATAAAATCCTTCAAGGCCGGGTTATTTTTTAATCCCGGAAGGCACTGATCAAGATAACGGCCGCTGGTATGTATATCAAAAGGTTCAACATTAATAACCTCAAAATTACCGAATAGCAAAGAAAGCTGTTTGGAAAGAATGACCCTGGTTTTAAACATCATTGAGCTGGCTATGGCATAAAGGGTATTCTTTTGTAATATAAGCAGCTTACTCCACTCACGGTATAAATTCTTAATCCCAATACTCTCCAGATTATGAAACTCATCCAGGAAAAGAACGGTAAATTTGCCTGTTTCCTGATGGATTAACTCCGGCAGGCTAAAAAGCTCAGTGACAATATTTGTTTTTTTTCTGCGGGAAAGGTCGTTAAGTATAGAATTGATCTTAAGGGCGGTGTTAGGAATATAGCTAGCCGACTTGCTAACCAAAAAATCCAGGTCTTCCCTTAAGACCAAACCGCTGTTCGAGAGAAAATTATACAGCAGGGCGCCGATAAACCTTTTGGCAAAATCCTGGAAAGACTCAGGCCTGACCTCCAGGTATACCGTAATAATACGCGGGTCATAGTATTTATCCAGAAATTTATAAAGGATACTGGTCTTACCGACATTCTCTTCTCCGATAATGGCGATATTCTGCCGGTATCCTTCCTTAAGGCTGCTGATGCGCTTTTCCAGGATACCTATATAATTACTCCGGTCAAAAAATTTATCTTTTATCATGACAAGTAAAATAGTGGATTTTGCGGTATAGAACCCTTGCGGATCTCAAAGTGAAAATAATTATTTCTTCCTTTAAACGTCGGGCTGATACGGCCGATCAATGCGCCTTTTCGCACATTTTCACCGGGCTTAACATAAAACTCGGCTGCCCGGGAATAAATACTGCGCAGGCCGTTTCCATGGTCAATAATTAAAGTTTTCCCGAAGTTGCCGAAATTAGCCGCGTAAAAGACAACTTTGCCGCCGTCTGATGCCAGGATATCGACATCTTGGGGAACTTGAATATTTAACCCCTTATTGATTAAATTCTGATAAGTAGCCCCAAAACCGGCTAATACCTTGCCCTTTAACGGCCAAATAAAATCATCCCCACCGGAGAATACCGGCTCAGCCTGAGGCTTTAAACGATTGGGTATTAACAACACCTGGCCGATTTCAATAGTAGCATCCTCGGAAATATTATTTGCTCTCAGGATATCGTCAATATCTACGTTGTACATCCTGGATATCCTCCAGAGTGTCTGTTTTGGTTCAACGCGATGCTGGATGCCGGGAACTACCTGGCGGGAAATAGGCGGCCTTGGAGCTATATAAGTCGGGGTACTCACACAGCCGCTTGTAATTAGAACTATTAGAATAGCAATTATATTTTTCATCAACCCTGCATTCCTGCCTGCCGGCAGGCTATATACTAATTTAATAGCGGGTGAGCGGAATCGAACCGCCATATGCAGCTTGGGAAGCTGCCATTCTACCACTGAATTACACCCGCGCTACCTAGCGCGCACTAACGCAATTCCGATAAGCGTTAGGTGCGCAAATTATCAATACGTCCGCGCAAATCAAATCAGCGCGGGGTGCTGCGCTACCCTCTATTTCTTTGAACACTCTTCCATTAATTTAATAGAACAATATTTTCCGCACATCGTGCATACATCAGAAAGGCTGGGCTTGCTGGACAAGCGGTATTTCTTTGCCTTCTCAGGGTCAATTGAAAGTTGTATCTGTTTTTTCCAATCCTTTCTCTTGCGAGCAGCAGAAATATCCCTATCCCAGCTTATTGCCAAATTCTTACGCTTGACTAAATCTCCCGCATGAGCAGCTATACGTGAAGCAATCACCCCTTCCCGGACATCCTCAACCGTTGGGTGGCGCAGATGCTCAGCCGGAGTAACATAACAAAGAAAATCAGCTCCAAAACCAGCCGCCAAAGAACCGCCGATTGCGGAAGTAATATGATCATAACCAGGAGCCACATCAGTGACTAGCGGGCCTAATACATAAAAAGGAGCACCATTACAATATTTTTTCTGTAAAAGTATATTTTCTTTAATCTGGTCCAGGGGAACATGGCCGGGGCCTTCAATCATCACCTGTACGCCTCTTGATTGGGCGCGTTTTGCCAATTTACCAAGAATCTTTAACTCTGTAATCTGCGGCTTATCTGTCGCGTCCAGAATTGAACCCGGCCTCAAACCATCCCCAAGGCTCAAGGTTACATCGTACTTATTAGCGATATCCAGGATCTGGTCAAAATGAGTATAAAAAGGGTTTTCTTGATTATGATATTTAATCCAGCTGGCGATGATCGCTCCTCCGCGGGAAACAAGGCCCATAAGCCTCTTTTGCTTATCTAGCGCATTAAGGCTCCGGCGAGTTACACCGCAGTGCACGGTAAAGAAATCTACGCCTTGTTTTGCCTGGTCATTTAATACATCAAGGATATCCTGGCTGGTGAATTTTAGAAAATGATTATTTTTCTCCTGCGCCCTTACCGCTGTTTCATAAACCGGCACTGTTCCCACGGGGACAGTAGAGAATTTTAAGACCTCCTGCCTCATCTTACTCAAGTTGCCGCCTACGCTTAAATCCATCAGCGCATGCGCGCCATATTTAATAGCAGCCTTAAGCTTATTTATTTCATCGGCGATACTCGACTCATCAGTAGAGGTGCCAATATTAGCGTTAATTTTGGTAGATAAAGTGCTGCCGATTGCGCAGGGCTTTCTGATTTTATGGTTTATATTCAGGGGGATGACAACCTTACCGGAACGAATAAGCCGCATAAGCTCACTAGGCTTGACGCCTTCAAGGCTGGCGACTTTACGCATAAGAGCGGTTACAATATTCTTTTTGGCATATTCCAGCTGGGTCATTTTAATCTAAGTTGACTTTCTTGAATAATAGGCTTGCCGCGCAAACAGGATTATCCGCTTTTAAAATAGCTTGAGATACTGCGATACGCCTGGCTCCGGCAGCAACAATTTCACCAACATTGCCTTCATTCACATTACCAATGGCAAAGTACGGTATCTTAATTTTACCTTTAAGTTGCCGCAATACTTTTAATCCGATTGGCCTGTATTCAGGCTTAGTAGTAGTGGGATATATCGGGCCGATGCCAATATAATCCGCGCCTTCTCTCTGTGCTTTTAATGCCTGGCGCAAATTATGGCAGGATATGCCGATAATCTTATCCTTCCCCAACAGCAACCGGGCCTGTTTCAACGGGAGGTCTTCCTGCCCTAGATGCACCCCGTCCGCGCCGGAGAGGATAGCTACATCAATATAATCATTTACAATAAAGAGCGTTTTACTTTTATTTAAAATCCTTGCCAGCTTAAGAGCTGACTTAAGTACTTGCGCCTTATGAGAAATTTTATCCCGTAGCTGGATTATCCCAACCCCGCAAGAAGACAATTTAGCAAAACCGGGCTTATCTAGAATCAGGCAAAGAAGAGATTTTCTTAAAAGAAGTTTTCTCGATTTCATAAACTTCATACCTGGCCTTCTTAAAAGATAAAGCTGACTTTTCGCTTATTAATTTACCAAATTCCTCAAGTACCCGCAGGGATTCTTTTACCCTCTGCATATTTGCCCGGAAAATATCTTTACAGCTGGAACGTTTTAATTCCCCGCGGGAATTTAATCTTCCCACATCGGCATTGCTATCGCGTTCCTTAAGCAATACAGTGGCCGGATAAGCCTTCTCAACTATTCTGTCAATATCATGCCTGATTTTTTTAAGAGAAGCCGTGAGCTTACGGTTATCCAGAATAAAACGGGCTATCTCTTCACAGACACGCAGGCCTTCCTTAACCCGGTTCAGATTGGCGTCAATTATACGATATATATTATTTTCTTTTAAAATCCCTGATGATCTTTTCAATTATCGCGCTGGTTGAGCGGCCCTTGACTAAGTTTATAGTAAGGACTTTGCCGCCGTAACCCTCCACAAAATCCGCCCCTACAATTCTTTTCTTTCTCCAGTCCGAGCCCTTAACCAGGATATCCGGCTTAAGCGCCATAATTACTTTAAGCGGGTTGTCTTCTTTAAATAAAACCACAAAATCTACGCATCCAAGCGCGGCCACAACCTTTAAACGATCAGACTCTCCAACAACCGGCCTGTTCTCTGTCTTAATCTTCTTAATTGAAGAATCGCTATTAACCGCGACAATCAAACAATCGCCTTTAGCCCTGGCATCCTGCAGGTATTTAGTATGCCCGTAATGCAAGATGTCAAAACAGCCATTGGTAAAAACTATACGTTTGCCGTCCCGCTTAAGGCGGGCGACTTTACATTTAAGGCTGGAAAGGGAAACTATTTTTGTTCCTGGCAAAGCTCCTGCTCGATCATTTCGCATATTATATG